>PXBH01000055.1 GCA_003565555.1 Cryomorphaceae bacterium
ACGGACGCATCGACGCCTACCTCGTGCTCGACGGTACCGCCCGGTACACCATCGCAAAGCACAATGTGGTGCTTTCGGTATCGTGCAAGAACATCACGGATGAGCGCTACATGGTGAGCCGGCGTCCGCAGGGAATTCGCGCGGGATTGCCGCGGTTCATCACGGGCGGTGTGAGTGTGAAGTTCTGAGGCCCCTTTCCGGGAAAATCAAAACTGCGGGCAGCCCTGATTTTTCCGGAAGGATGGTGCTACCGGACCCCGCGGAGATTGCCGTACGCTGCGATACGGTCGCGGGCTTGACGCAAGAGCTCGGGCGAAACGAAGCATCCCGCAGGTCCCTCGGGAACGGCACCCGCGTCGATGCCGGGGATTTCCTCGCGCAAAGTGTACATGTAGGCATATTGAAGTGCCGGAATAATCTCAAGGATGTCGCCTCGGATGAATTGCACGGTGGAATTGTCGTCGAGCATTTCCCCGAAAAGGCGGTCCGTATCCCCGTACCCGCGCCTGCAAAGCCCCTCAAAACCGATGAGCCGCAGCACTGTATGGTCGAGCTCAAACAGCCGAAGCAGTTCCTCGGTTTCAGCGGCGGAAATGAGCGCCTCACGGCGCCGGTATTCGGGCAATACCCCGGGCCTGCGCGCTGCCGATCGGGTGGTCAGTACATTGTCGGCAGCAACACTGTCAACGAGCACGGCCACCGATTCGCGAATACCGTCGCGGCGCACCTCACCCGTATCTTTTCGGGATTTACACCCGACGATAAGCGAAAGAGCGAAAAAGACCGCCAAGCTATTTTGAAACGACATGATCATGGGTTTTGACCCGAAAGATAGGAATCACGGCGGAGTTCAAGGTATGCAGTAAGAAAGAGCAGGCATTGCGTAACCGCAGATTAATGGTTAACTTCAACTTTCAAACTGCGAAACTATGCACCTCAACATCCTCACTACCCCTGCCGGACAAATCGGTCTGGTTGCACTTTTTGTCATTGCCCTCGTGGTGGCAGCAAAGCTTATGAACAAAGCCGCAAAAAAGCGCCGCAAAAAATCCCGCAACAAGCTCTGATCGATCGTCTCTTTCCTCTGATATTGGGACAATAATAACATTTAGGATAGGGTGTGCCGGAACGTATTAACTGAGTAGCACCCTTCATGTTTCTTTTTCAAAACGGGTAGGTAAGGCGCCGTAAGCGCGCCTTTTCGTATCCGCGATTTTACACGCAATTTTATCTCTGTTTTTGTTTTGGCAGTCAGGTCTGTGAAATGCGCCGACGGTACAAAAAATAAGATCGAAAAAGGCCTTCATCAGAAAATTGCGGCAGGGATCCATCCTCGGTCTCAATGCGAAGACCTATCTTCGCAGGCCTGTGATTGAAGCCCGCAACATACGTAAAGCCTACGGAGATCTCGAGGTGCTCAAAGGTGTGGATCTTACCGTAGAGCGCGGAGAGGTGGTATCTGTGGTGGGTGCCTCGGGTGCGGGAAAGACCACCCTCCTGCAAATCCTCGGTACCTTGGACAAGGCGGACAGCGGGAGTCTGAAAATTGCCGGCACCGATGTCCTGAGCCTTTCGGGAGCGAAGCTTTCAGCTTTTCGCAACAAGCATATCGGCTTCGTTTTTCAATTTCACCATCTCCTGCCGGAGTTTACCGCCTTGGAAAACATTTGTATTCCCGCGTTCATAGCAGGGAAGACGAAAAAAGAAGCGGAAAAAGAGGCATATGCCCTGCTCGAAAAACTCGGGATTTCAGAACGTGCGGGCCACAAGCCCTCTGCGCTCAGCGGAGGCGAACAGCAGCGCGTGGCTGTGGCGCGGGCCATTGTGAACCGTCCTGACGTGGTTTTGGCCGATGAGCCCTCCGGCAACCTCGATTCGGTGAACGCCGCCAACCTCCACGAGCTCTTCTTCGACCTGCGCCGTGAATTCAACCAAACTTTTGTCGTGGTTTCGCACAACAAGGAATTGGCGGCCATGTCGGACCGGATGCTCACAATGAGCGATGGTGTCTTCGAGGCATCGCGCACTTTTGTGAACCCGGAAAAGCGGTAGGGCCCGTGAGGAAGAAAGATGCAGCGGCCCTGCTCCGCGAAAAATCCCTTCAATATAATCGTCCCGAATTCGTCGGTGCGGATCCGATACAGATTCCCCGCAGTTTTTCCCGGAAGGAGGACATCGAAATTGCCGGTTTTCTCGCTGCCGTGATCGCTTGGGGGCAAAGGGTGACCATCATCAACAATGCGGAGCGCCTGATGGACTTCATGGGTCGGGAACCGCACCGCTTCGTGACCGATTTTGCGGAAAGTGACCTGAAGCCTTTCGGCAAATTCGTGCACCGCACCTTCAACGGTGATGATGCCGTGACCTTTATGTATGCCCTTCGCCGCATATACGAGGAGGAAGGCGGCTTGGAAAATCTCGTTGCGCGCTGTTTTCGTGAAGACCGACGCACGCCGGGTCTGGGCTGGCACCTTTTCAAAGCTGCTTTTTTCAAGGTGCCCCACCTGCCCCGTACGCGAAAGCACCTCCCCGACCCCGTCAAAGGATCGGCCGCCAAGCGTATGAACATGTACATGCGGTGGATGGTACGACGTGACAATGCGGGCGTAGACTTCGGAATCTGGGATTCACCTGATCCCTCAGACCTGTATATTCCGCTGGATGTGCACACTTCACGCACGGCCCGCAAACTGGGTTTGCTCAAGCGGAAGCAGAACGATTGGAAAGCGGTGCTTGAGCTCACCGAAGCCTTGAAGCGCATCGAACCCGGCGACCCCGTTTCCTTGGATTTCGGCCTCTTCGGACTCGGAGTGTTCGAAAAGTTCTAAATTCATCCCAAAATACCAACGTTGAAAAAACGCTACCTCTTTCCCGCAATTCTTGCCTTACTCATCGGCGTGTACTTTTCGGGGCCTCAGCCCGCAGTGCCCGTTTATGACACTGTCCTTCCCGACATTCCCGCCGGTGCTGCCGCATTGGAAACCTACGTAGAATCGAGGGAAAACAAGCACAAAATAAAGCCGAACAATGAAGCGCGCATCGTATGGGCCGATCCCGCACTCCGGCAAAAAACGCCCGTGGCGGTGGTCTATCTCCACGGATTCTCTGCGAGCCAAAGAGAAGGCTTTCCCGCGCATGTAGCCTTTGCGCGCAAGTTTGGCTGCAACTTGTATCTCGCCAGGCTCAGCGACCACGGCATTGACACGGTACCCGCCATGGCAATTTTGACCGTAGACCGCCTGTGGAACAGCGCCAAGGAAGCCTATGCCATCGGCAAAAAACTGGGTGATGAAGTGATCATCATGGGCACAAGCACCGGTAGCACCCTCGCGCTCAAGCTGGCCGCCGAATACCCCGAAATCAAAGGATTGATCAACTTCGCTCCGAACATAGAGATCAATGACCCGGCGGCCTTCCTTCTGGACAAGCCCTGGGGCCTGCAGATTTCCAGGCTCTATTTCGGCAGCAAGACGCGAACAGTGCCCTCCGACTCCGTGTACCGCCGATACTGGTATGACACCTACAGGCTTGAGGCCACGACGGAGCTGCAGCGGCTCCTCACCACGGCCGCCGTGCCCGAGGTTTTTGCCCGAGTCACCTGCCCCGTTTGGAGCGGGTTTTGGTATCGGGATGAGGAGAATCAGGACCCTACGGTGAAAGTTTCTGCCATCAAGGAAATGCACAGCGCATTGGGCACACCCGCCCAGCTTCAGGCAGCGGTTGCTTTTCCCGATGCGGAAACCCATGTCATCGCTTGTGACCTCCTCTCTCGTTCCGTGGATGAAGTGATGCGCGCCGCGGAAAATTTCGCTGTCGAAGTGATGGAAATGAAGCCCGCAGCTGAAGGGCTTCAGGCGGCAGAGCACTGATAATCTTTCTCTTTAAAAACATTGCTCGGCATCAGAAGGGGTAGCCGATGGCGATATTGAGCAGGAAATTTTCCCTGCGCCATCCGCTGTTCAGCGGGTCGATGTCGTTGATCACCCACCTGTCGTCCGCGGGAAGGTGCGGCAACCTCAGCGGAATAGCGAGGTCGAGGCGGAGCAGGATAAAGGTGAAATCCATTCGGAATCCTACACCTCCCGCCACGGCCAATTCGCTGAAGGCGCGGTCCCATTCGAAATGGCCGCCCGGCCTGAGTTCCGATTCGCGCTGCAGCCATACGTTACCGATATCCGTAAATACTGCCCATTCAAAATAGCCGTCTTTGAGGAAGCGGTACTCAAGATTGAATTCAGCGAGATAATCGCCCGTTTGGTCAAAAAATGAGCCGAAAACCTGATCGGGATTTCTGTAGGACCCCGGCCCGATCGCTCTCGGCTGAAAAGCCCGCATCGAGATGGCCCCGCCCACGAAAAACTGTTTGGCAAAGGGCATGGTATTGCTGTTTCCGTAGGCAAAACCCGCTCCGATATTTTGACGAAACACCAACTCAGATTGCCGTCCGGTCTTAAAAATGATGCGGTTGTCGAGTAGGATGCGGCCGTACTGCGAAAACGGAATCCGACCCAAAGTGAAGTCGCCGGGCTCGTTCAGCGGATTGCCGAATAATATATATGCCGCGCTGAGTATGTTTCCGGAAAAGTCGATGCCCGCTTTGAAAAAGTGACTCACCCGCTGACCGGACTTCCGTGGCGGATTGTATGCGTAGCTGTAGCTCGGACCTATGATAAACTGGTTTTCGAAGCTTTCCCTGAAAAACGGGTTCACTTCAAGCAGGTCATCGAGTTCGGGAGACGAACTCAGCAAGCGAAGGAAGTCCACACTCACAAACCGGAGGTCATGAAGGTGAGCCTCACCGCTGAGCCACTCCACACCGTAACGTGCACCGAGAGCGCTCTGGGCGTAGAACGCTCCTTGCCGGAAAATCCGATATTGCCCGCTGTACTTGGTACGCGGCACGTTACCGTGCAGCCTCCCGTCGCGCCCTATGCGCCCGAGCCGCGGCACGAGCAGGTCGGCCTGAAGGTTAAGCTCGAAAGATGTAAGTCCGCGTCGGGCACCCGAAAGCTGGGTCTCGTAGCGACCGATTCCGGTCAATCTCAATTTTTCGGCACCGCGAAGGAGGTTTCGGTTGGTGTACTCCAATTGAAGGCCCGGCCCTGTGAAGTTGTTTGAGGTGGTGTTGACATCCACTTCTGCGCTGAGCGACTGCTTTTTCAGGGGCGTTCCCATGAGATCGGCACGCAGGCGGTAGTTTTCTTCCAAAGAATCCGAACTGTACCTGAGACTTACAAACTCAAAGACGTCCAGTCTGTTGAGCTGCCTCAACGTAATCCGCCGGTCTTGCAGTGAATAGCGCGTTTTCGGTTCCAAGGCCACAAAGGGTGCGATCTTCTCGGGCTTCACGAAGGGAACTTCTTTTCCGGTAAGGATATTGATCCTTCCTTTGAGGGTATCCAGGGGATTACCCTCGCCGGAGAGGTCGAGCCAGATTTCATCCACGTCGTAAACCGAAAGCACATCAGACTCGAGCTCAGGCAAGAGTGCGGCTTTCAAGGTCACGGTGCGGTTGCCGTTGGAACTGTCTGCCTGAAATCGGATGAAATCGGGCCTGAAGTAGTAATAGCCTTCATTTCCGAAGTAATTCCCGGCCTTTTCTCTCGCCGACTCCATGGCGCTCCTGCTGAAGAGCTTTCCCTCGACCAGGTCAGTGGTTTTGAGCAGGGAGTCGAGCTTTCCGCAAATGTCTTCAGGGGTTTTACACACCTTGAGCTTTCCGATGCGGTAGGGCAGTTCTTGTTCGATTCGGTACACGACCTTTGCCTGTGCGGAGCCACTGTCTATTTCAGAACTGACCTTTACGCGGAAAAAGCCTTCGCCCGAAAGGAAGTCTCTGATGTAGCGCTCATTTCGCATTCTGTTCACATCGCTGACGTAAACGGGCTTCGTTCCCAGCCTGTTTTTCAACCAATGCTTCACCCCTTTTTCTTTTTCCACCGTTCCCATGGCGCCGTGCAACCAAACCGCCGGACGGGCCCCGAGAAATTTACGGACCGGTTCGGGTTGGATCTCCCGTTCGATATCATCGCGAAGGGAAGCAGGTACAGGTTCGCTCTCCGAATCATATCGGAATACGTGACCGGCGAAATACCGCTCTCCCTCCGGAAGGTACTTTTTTGCGGTACAGGAGGCGAGCAGTGCGACCGACAGCAATATGACGAAAGCTCCTCTATTCATTTTCCGGTATCGCTTCTTCGGGGTTCGCGTTTTCGGGCTCCTCTGCCGCATCTGTCGGGGCGCGTTCCTCCGACGCACCGTTTTCTTTCTCCGCTTCAGCCGCTTCTTTATCAGCGACAATTTCTTCTTCTGTTTTTCTGAAAATCTCATCCCGCCGATCAAAGGTGCGGCGAAACACGAAGCCCGCGCCCGTACGTGTGAGCAGTCCGACGAGGATATCTTCGACATCGGTTTTTCGGAATGCCTTCAGGCGGTAGCGCCCGTCTTCGGTGAGTTTATACTCCACAACGAAGTTGGTCATGAGCTGACCGGCATTCTGAGCGGCGGCGGGATCATTCTGCTCGAGGGCCACGGTGCTTCCCACACGTACCACCACGCGATCATTGAACATGGTTTTGGAGAGGTCCACACTGAGGTCAGTTTCACTCATCCCGCTGCTCTCGTAAGATTGGAGATCAAATGTAAGCTCCACCCCGCCCACCAATTTATCGCTGAGATTGTTGAGCTGTTGCGTAAGGAGCTGACTGGCGCTGCTGCGGGCCTGATTTCCGACCATATTGCCCCCGCCGGTACCTCCGCCGTCGGGGATGAAGGAGTTGAAGAGCATCAGCCCGAAAACCTGCTTATTGAGTTCACTTTCGTTGTCTCTGAGTTGGGCCAGACGGGACTCAATGGCTGTATTGCCGCGGCTTGCACGTGCAAGCCGCAGATCGAAGTCGATACTCGGCATTTCCAATTCGCCCTTGATGTTCATGAGAACCTCCCAATCAAGCATACGTCGGAGTCCGTCGCCGGCGGCATTGGGATTTGCCCCCGACATGAGTCCGATGGCCGAGGCGCGCGTGGGATAAATGGCGGTCAAATCGAGATCGGCGCTCATCGGGTCTCCGTTCCACGTAATTCGGCTACCCTCTTCGATGAGGAACTTGCGCTTCACGACATTGTAAAAGGTCATCAGGTAGGCCCCGCCCGTCACCGAATAGGTTCCCGACAGGTTGATGCGCCCGGCCTTGTCATAAGACACATCGAGCTTTCCCCCGCCTTCGATCTCGAGGTAATCTCCCGCGATGGGATCGATGACAATTCGCAGCTTCGTTTCGGGATCAATATTCACGGTACCCGCAAGGTTGATAACCGTTAGCACCGCCGGGGGAAGGTCGTCCGATTTATCGCGCCTCATGATTTCATCTTCCGATTCCTGATTGAAGATCACCCACTCCACGAGCCCGTCATCGTCAAATTGGCGGTACTCGCTCTCCGGGACCTTAAAAACCACCGATGAACCGCGCAAGAGGGAAACATTGCTCCTGACCTTGGGGGCTACGTCGGTTCCCGTGATTCGAATATCGGCCCCGACAATCAGCTTTCCGTAGAAGTCCGCATCTTTATCTTCCTTAAAATCAGCAAGTGTAAATCTGTTCGATTTTACCGAAAGGTCGTATCTGATGTTGCTGAAATTTTTGTGGCTCACCTTGCCGTCCACCGTCAGTTTGTAGCCCGCGGAGTCGGTGATGCTGAAACCCGGAAAAACCAGTGCCTGAGGTTCTATCCGGATGGTCTCATCTGCCAGCATGTAGGCCCCGTTGCTGCCTTTGAGCCGGAGGGAAATATCTTTGAAATCCAATTGCCCCGTGAGCTTGGGCTCGCTCGACAATCCGCTCACAGTCATGCCCCCCGTGGCTTTACCGCTCGCTTTTTGGACAAACTCAGGTGCAATCTCGGCGATCTTGGCTGCCGAAAACTCAGAAATCTCAAGGCGAATATCGAGCTCGTTGTCACCGTCCTCTTTCGGTATGATGCGGCCGGCAGCAGAGAGTTCTGTAAGGGGGCCGATCAGGTCGGCGGACACACGGTAGTGCGTTTTCACCGATTCGCCCGAGAATGAGAACCGGCCCAAATCCACCCCGAGGGCCATGAGACCTTCGATGGCTCCCTCGCCCTCAAAAGTACCGTCGGAATTGATCAGAACCGCCGCGCTGAGCAGACCTGCTATGAGATCGGACTCCAAGTCGAGCATTCCCGAGAGAAAGCCGAGGTCAAAATTATCCGCATCTATTTCAAGTGTTTCAACGCCCGTTTCTTTGGACATGCTGAAGCGTTCGTCGCCTGCCGTAAGCGTAAAATTGTAGATCTGTGTGCCGGAATCGCTGAATCTGAAGCAGGCTTCGGGATCCACATCTCTCGTTTGGCCGTTCAGAATAAACTCGGTGTTCGGCTTGAGCAAGGTGTGCGGGCCGCGCAGGGAATCTTCGCTGAAATAGGTCAATACCGCACCGATGTGGTACGGAGCGAGGTCGGGTACATCCCCCAAGGTGAAGGTGAAGCGCGTACCGCCCGTGTCGGGCCGGGCCGTGAGAGCGATCAAGTCGACGGCAAGGCTGTCATAGCCTGCCCTGCGGATTCCGAAACTACCGAAAATATCTCCGCCCGAGGCTTTCACTTCCAGGGCCAAGCTGTCTATGAAGGCTCCCGAAATCTCGGTGCGCGGGAATACAATTTTGGCGTCTGCCGCGTGGTCGGCGGCGGTGTACCTGACTTTGGCCTTGGCGGGATCGAGCCTGTCCAAATCGGGGAGGAAGAGGTCTCGGATCAGTTCAGAGGCCTCCGAGCGAAAGTCAAAATTCCAATAACCATCGTCACGCACAGCCTCATCGCGTTCATCCTTGTAGAGCGAGGTCACGGCTTTTTGCAGCACTTCCGCGGAGAGGTTGGACTCGGAACTGAGGCTGAAAAGATCGCTGCTTACGGTGACTCCCGTTGAATCCGGGCTCAGCCAAAAACGCGCTTCAGAGGGACTCAGGTCGATGCGCTCTCCTTCCCTTACCACCACTACCTCGCCGAGGTTGAGTCCGCCGTACATAATGCTGTCGTTGCCCGTGTACTCCGCCCTGAGCCGCGTTTGAAGCCTGATATCCTTTTCGGTGAGGCCGAGGTATTGGAAATCCGCTCCCGAGAGGTTGCCGATCATATCGACCGAAACCGTTTCGCCGAGCGCGGCGGTGCCGCTCAGGTCAAAAACAGCAGAAGTATCGTTGAGCGACAGGCCGAAGCGGTGAAAATCGCCGTCGACGGTATCGGCGATGTTGATGTTGTGCACGCGGATATTGTCATAGCCGAAAAAGGGAATTTCCATCGCTACGTGCCCCCGGAAATCATCTCCGGTGAGGTCTTCGAGTCGGGCAGAGGCGGAGAAACGGGTGAAAAACGTATCGACCTCCGCAAAAGATGCGAGGTCAAGGTATTCCGTGCCCAAATCGGCTGAGAGGTTGTACACTTCCGAATCCCAACCGCCCGTGGATACTGAGAGCGAAATATCGCCGTAGGGCAATTTCAGGGTACCGTCGAGGGAAGAAAACAGCGGGGCTGCCTTTCCCTTTCCGGAAAAGGCGACCTTGCCCGGAAGCAAGTCCCTGTCCAAACTGTCGGGAAGCCAAGGATTGAGATCGGCGGTAAGAACATTAACGTCAATCCCCGAAAGGAGAAACGCGTGCTTTGCTAGCTCCGCTCCTCTCGATTTTCCCGAAATGCGAACCGAACTGCCGCCCGCAGACACCCCAATATTCCTGATGTCCAACGCGGTATTACTTCCGCGCAGGGATGCACGTGCGCGGACAGGCACGGACGGCAAAGCGGGCAGCGGCTCTTCCGTTTCAGCGAGTTCGAGCAAGGCCCGCAAGTCAGAGGGATCGAGGCGAAGCTCGGTAAGGTCAAAGTTCAGGTCTCGAAAAACCAAATCATTGACCGCCTCTGCGAGGTTCGAATAGCCCACGGCAAAATCGGCGCTCAGCGAGGATTTGCCCGGAAGCAGCCGCAAATCGCTGATCCGCGTACTTTGCGGGGTAATCTCCGCACCCAGGGAGAGGTGATTCACTTGCGGCAAACCGGGATAGTTCAGGGAGGCCTCCGCCCGCCCGATTCGGTAGCTTTCAGGGTCGGTCTCCAGGTCTTTTACCGAAAGTCCGAGATCCCGGAGTTCAATTAAAGTACTTGTTTCATTGACTTCATTAAAAGAACTGATTGAAAAACTTATATCTTCCAAATTAACCTCCTCCGCGCCGATGAAAAGCGGAGCAAAAATATCTCCGTCGAAGGGCTCTTCAGAAGGAGGCGACTCCGGCAAGCGCATGTCCAAATTGAAACCGCGAACCCCGAATTCGGAAACGCGGTAGCGATCTCCCGCCAAGTCGATCGTTTCGGGATGAAGCTCGAGATGATCGAGGGCGGCCTTGTAAGAACTGCCGTCGCTGAGATCGATGAATGTCGCTTTGTGATTTTGGAGGAGCAAATGACTGAGGAACAAGCTGGGGAGCTCCGATTCGGCAGTATCCGCCGCTTCGGGATCGGGCTCGCCCGAATCCTCCGAGGAAGGGCCGAGGCGAATGTAGGAGTCGCTGTTGCGAAAACGAAGGTATTCAGCATGATAGGCATTACCCAATAGGGAAAATCTCCGCATCCGAACCCCAAACTCACCGACGAAAACCACGACAGAATCCAAGGTCTCCGCATCGTAATAACGAAAGGTGATGTCTTTCAGGTCTACCTTTTTCACACGCACATCCCAGTCTGCATCACCCGTTTCATCCTCATCTTCGAGCGCTGCTTCCTCCTCGGAAGCGAAAGCCCGGAGTATGAAATCGTAATTCCACTCGCCTGAAGTATTGCTGTAAATGTCCGCATTTAACCCACTGATTAAAAAACTTTCAACGAAGGCTGTTCGATCAAAAAGCATGCGCCATGCGAGGTGGACTTCAAGGCGGTCCATGCGGGCAATGCGGTCACCTTCGGGGCCGTAAAGGTTGAGACCGGAAACGCTAAGCCTGTAGGGGATGCGGAGGTCAAAACTTTCAATTTCCAATTGCCCCCCGGTCGTTTTACCGAACTCGGTGGCTGCCTTATTGATGATAAATTGCTGAACCGGCTGAAGATTTACGGCAACGGAGAGGGTTACCGCGAGAATGACGACGGAAATGACCGTCCACTTGAGCAGCAGCCAAACCCAACGCAAAATCTGCAGTACTATCTTCTTCAAAATTCAGGTTTCCCGAGCGCCGTCAAAGGTAAGCCATCGTACTGAATCTCTGCTTGAGCGATTTTTTAGACTAAGTTCGCAACGTGTTCCGAGAAAAAAGAATACCGACAGGTCTTATCATCTTCTTACTGGCTTGCTTACAGGGGTTTGTTGTTCACACAGCCAATAGAACCGCCCTGATGGCCGCCGGGCACGAATTGCGCGAAGGCATTACCGTGGTCACTGCCGATGACGCGGCCTATCTCGTGCCTCCCGAAAATGCGCTGAAAGGCGAAGGCTGGCGCACCAATGCCGCCGGATCCGCCGCTTATATCGGCCGCAGTCCGGGCTACGGATTGGTCACGCTGATGCTGCGTACGTTTTTGCCCGAGCGCTGCGCACTTTGGGCCTTGTTCGTTTTGCAAGTCCTTGTATTCGCCCTTGCCGCTGCAGTGGTGCCTGAGATTGCCGGACATTTGGGGATCGGGAGGGTTCCCGCCGTCGTATTGGGTTATGCGGTTGCCTTGTGGCCCGGTTTCTCGGGATTTTTGAGCTATACCCTCACCGAGGGAATGGTCCCATCGGCGGTAGTGGTTTACATTTGGCTGATTACACGGGCGGATCAAGGTGACCGAAGGGCGCTTATCGGCGCGGGAGCCCTGCTGGGATGGATCATCACTGCCCGCGTACCTATGCTGATCTGGTTGCTCCCCCTCGCCGTACTCGTGTATCGCGCCGTGAACGGAGCAGATGCCCGGGCGGGAGCGATCGCTGCCTCAGCCGCACTCCTCCCCTTTATGGTGTGGCAGATTCATACTGCGCGCATCGCCGGGGAATACGCAGGGCTCCACCCCATTTACCGCTGGGACAGCAACGACCTATACCGACCGATTCACGGCGAAATCTGGGGCTTGCATAAAATGTGGGGGCAGCGGGGAGATGATTTTCATCGGGATATGAATGTTCTGTGGCTGGCCGGCGAGGGAGGCATTACGGATGAAGCCGCCCTCAGAAAATTGGCCTATACACGCCCCGCGCGCGCAGATCGGGCTGTCGATACATCAGAACTCGAAGCTGCATACCTCGCCTACATCAAGATTTTGCGGAAGCAAATGCCTTACCACCGAGCCGCAGCGCCCATGCCTGCGCTGCCTTCGCGCGAGGAGGCGGAAACCGCACTGCGGTTCAGAGCACTGAAAACAGGCTACATGGCCGCGCGGCCCGTACACGCATTGATCGGGGTTCCCCTGCGGGTGTATTTTGCAGATATGTCTGCACACAGCAACCTTTCCCTGTTTATGTTTCAGAAAACCTACCGCGGAAAATGGTGGGCAGAAGCCTTGAGGGCCGCCGGTTTTGCGCTTCACTTCGGCACTTTCGCAGGCTTCCCGCTCTTTTTGATTTTTGCCGTAAGGCGGCGCAAACTGCTGATGCTCGCACTTCCCGTCGCCTTTTACCTCGCGTGGCTGGCCTTTGTGCAGCGGGGTGTAGAGGAGCGATATACCCTTCCTGTTTTCATTCCGGCGCTCCTGACAGCCGCGGCAATCTTAAGTGAATTAGCCCGAAGAGGCGGAATACGGCTCAGAATACCGATGAAATTTCGACATTAGCACGGTGAAATCGGTAGCGGTATTCTGTGCTTCGGGATTGGGGAATGACCCTTGCTACGCCGAAGCTGCGCGCGAAACAGGTGCAGGCCTCGCGAAAGAAGGCCTCAGAATGGTCTACGGCGGCTCCAAAATCGGACTTATGGGCGCCGCGGCCGACGGTGCATTGGAAGCGGGCGGTGAAGTCATCGGCGTACTGCCGCACTTCATGTCCCTGAAAGAGATTGCTCACGAGGGCCTTACCTCGCTCATAATGACAGACTCTATGCAAGAGCGCAAGCTCAAGATGCACGAGCTCAGCGATGCCGTCATCGCATTGCCGGGAGGTTTCGGAACCTTTGAGGAACTGTTTGAGATGCTCACTTGGGGCCAACTCGGGCTGCACCGTAAACCGATGGGATTGCTCAATGTGAAGGGCTACTACGACCACCTCGAACGCATGCTCGATCATATGAGTGCAGAGGGCCTGCTCAAACCGGACTACCGCAAGATGCTTTTAATCGCGGACCGATTGCCCGATTTATTGGCACTGATGCGCAACTATTGGCCCCCTATTCCCGCTGTTCGAATGCGGCGAGATGAAGCATAAATCAGTGCACAATGCCGACAATAGTGTCCGAATGACAAAAAAATGTTCGGAGCTGACCCTGACGGCAGGCATGGGATCATTTTGATTATAAAATATTGATTTTCAATATTCAAATGACGAGATATTCCGTGATCGTCAGCTGTTGAATCGGATGTGAGAAAAGCCGCAATACGTTTTTGCGCATTTTTTTTAAACCATTTCCCTCTGTTTAATGTTTTACGTGATAACTTCAACAAAACTTAATTCTTAATCCAAATTTTTCAACTATGGAAACCGTTTTACTGAATCTCGTGGAGATTCCCAAGGATGATCCCGTAGCCTTTACCTTCTTTACAGGGTACATGGCCATGTTTGCCGCGTCAATCTTCTTCTTCTTCGAGCGCAGCCGCGTGAAAGGAAAGTGGAAAACATCTCTTCTCGTATCAGGCCTGATCACAGGTATTGCAGCCGTGCACTATTACTACATGCGCGACTATTATGCGGTGACTGGAGAGAATCCCACCGCACTGCGCTACATTGACTGGACGCTGACCGTACCGTTGATGTGCGTAGAGTTTTACCTGCTCACAAAGCCCGCGGGTGCAAAGTTGGGTCTTCTCTGGAAGCTCATCTTGGCCTCAGTTTTGATGCTGGTAGCAGGTTATATCGGCGAAGCTTTTGTGCCGCTTACCGATGCCGGCGAAGCTGCGGAAGGCGCGACTGCCCACTCTGTGACTTGGGGTGTAATCTCGACACTGGGTTACATATATATTCTTTACACCGCATGGTTCGGCGAAGTGAAGCAGCTTGCCGACAATTCGGGAAATCCGATCGTAGTGAGAGGTATTCGAACACTGGCTTGGTTTGTACTCGTAGGATGGGCCATCTATCCGATCGGCTACATGTGTATGCCCGGCGGCTGGCTCAACGAAGGTTTGGGTTGGCAAGCTTCAAGCGTAGACTTGTTTTACAACATAGCTGATGCCGTGAACAAAATCGGATTCGGACTCGTGGTATACAGCATTGCCATGAGTGACGGCGCAGTAGACGAGCAGCCCGCCAAAGCAGCAGCTTAAGCCCATCCGAAATGGTCGCATCAGCTTTTAGCAATGAACAAGATTGCGGTTTGAAGTTTAAAGTTGAAAACGGCTTGCGAAAATGATTACGCTGTGAATTCAGCATCTTTTTCCGGAAAAAATAACAGCCGAAAGGCCTGATAATAAAACCCCGAGAAAGTTCTCGGGGTTTTATTTTTGTCCGGAATATTCCGCCGCATCGATTCATGCCGCACCGCCTCGGGAAAATTATTTCCCGACAGTGTAAAGGGTGATTGGCTACCTTTGGAACAGATTATGAAAATACTGTCTAAACCGCAAAAAGCTGCTGTCTATGCAGCGCTCTTGTTCTCCGTTTATGTAGCCGTCTCGATCAGCTTTGATGTGCTCACGGAAAGGGAATATGACTTGGTGCAAACAACCGTGGTCGGGATTACCTTCTCCGCAATCATGACTTGGTTCTTTATCCGGGGATTAAAAAACAATGCGGAGGCTGCCTTCGTGCCCAAAGAAGCCGTCAGGGAAGGGTTAGACCTCACCGACAGCGATGCCCTCAGGGAATATCTCGTCAAGGAAAGCGAGCGTTTGCAAAAAGCGAAATGCGCGACAGTTGCGGACGGTTTG
>PXBH01000033.1 GCA_003565555.1 Cryomorphaceae bacterium
GAAAAGGTTCGTAAATGCCGTCCGCGACCATCGGCGGAAGGAACGGGCAGGCATCAAAAAAACACGGGGTTTCTCGCGGAGGGCAGGGCATATCGTTTGCTCACATATGCTCACTTCGCTAACATCCGATCACGCCCCTCTCCCCCAACGCCGCCCGCGAAATTTCACCGGCAGTTCAAGTCAAAACCATCACCGCAACGCCGTCCGTCCGAAAAAACCTGCCCCGATCCTCGCGCGCGGCCCGCGAATGCTACAGCGATAAGCCTGATTTTTTGACGCAACAATCTTCCGACTTAACGCAAAATCTCAGCGAAAAGAAAAACCATTCAATTTAAAATCGGGTCAAAAAATCATGGGTGGTTTGGCCGACGCAACTGTATTTAGGAGGACCTGAGACCCGCCAAAATCGCCTTTGCATTCGCTTGACTTTTATGTCCCTTTGTGTCAAGACAAAGGGACGAACAAAGATGCCGCGCAGCGAATCTACCGGCGGAAGGAATGGGCAGGCATTAAAAAAACCCGCGGTTTCTCCGGGAGGGCAGGGCCTGTCTGCGACATCAATTTGTACCGGCTTCCTTCACGGTAAAGAGGAGCGCGGTGCGGTGCGCTCGGAGGTTTTGAAGATGTAATCCCGCGCGTGAGGATTAGGCCGTCAATTTGTACCGCTGCAAAAAGCTGTCCCAGTCCCAAAGGAAGGTTTCCATGGCCTCACGGAGGCGCTGAATAAAAATGGGGTTCGGCGCTTGGAGGGTTTTAAAATATGCTTCTTGGTGGCTGTTGAGGCCGTATTTACAAAACAGCGCTTTGGCCATCGCCGTGGGTACGTTCTTGCTCGGATGGTTTTTACGCATCATCAGCTTGCGCGTTTCCGAAACCATCTCCGCCAGCCGCATATTGTCGATTTCGTAGATGTCGGCAAATTTGTCTAAAATATGCTGCGCCACACGCTTGTCTTGCCCGGCGTCGAAGTGTGCGGGAACGTTTTGAAGGTTTCCCGCGATGACAATCAGGGCAAAAGGCCCGACATCTTCACTGTTCACCTTGGGCCGTTGCACAAACTCAGACGAATCGTTGATAATGGCTGCCACGGATTCAAACCCTTCATCGATCAACCGCTGCGTCGCATTGACGAAGATATTGGCGGCTTTTTCTTCGGTAAGTTTTTTCTTTCCGAACAGTGTCAACATATAAAATCGGGATTAAACATTATCAGGCAAGTTACAAAACTAAAGAAGGCGACCGGTTATTCGGCGCCCTGTTGCCGCGGTTTTCCACAAAGTTTTCAACCCGACCGCCGGTGACTTGGGTTACCTCAGCGCCGCCCGGATTGCCTACCTTTGACCCGCCTTTTTTCCCGAAAGGTCAGACGTGGAAAAGATGTGATAAAAGAAGAACGACAATTTGAAAGGCAATAAACTCTATTCGATTTTCCTGATGAAATGCCCGCGTTGCCACGAGGGCGATCTCTTCATCTCCAAAAAGGCCTATTCGCTGAATATGGCCTCCATGCACAAAACCTGTTCCCGTTGCGGTGAGCGGTTCGAACCCGAACCGGGCTTTTATTTCGGCGCAGCCTATGTGAGCTATGCCCTTACCGTGGCCCTGTGGGTGGCCTATTACGTGGCACTGATTACCTTTGAATCTTTGGGATTTTACACCTTTACCTTTGCGGACGATGCCATCGCCTTTATCCTCGGCGGCATTGCCCTGCTGGTGGTCCTGCTGCCCTTGATTTACCGCTTCTCACGGTCCATTTGGATCAACTTCTTTGTAAACTACCGCAAAGACGCGGCGGCGTACAACAGAGAGCGGTACGGAAAATGATTCAATCCGTCGCTTTAGGCTGCCAGTCTAAACCTTCGAAAAATTCCTGCGCATCTGCGAAGAAATTCTTCACATCATTCGGGATATTGATGCGGATGGTCACACGGTGGCGGGCATCGTCACGCCGCAGCATAAGGCTGCTCGAGGGGAGGTCCTGCACAACGGGATTGTCGTACTTTTCGTCAAATTGATAGAAGCCACGGCTTTCCGCTTCCGCAAAAAACTTTTGGCGTTCCGCTGCACTGACGGTGGCGGTGTACACGCCCATGCGCTCGGTGAAGTTTTTTCCCTCCCATACGGCATAGCCGCTGTCGTATATCTTTACATCATACACGGGACATTGACCGAAACAAGGCGTTTTTGAAAAAGCCATTTGCAGGGAGTCGTCTGCCGCTTTGGCTTCGAAAGGTCGGTCTTCTTCAGAAGTGTTCAATCCGTCGGTTTCACCCTCCGCGGTTCTCGGACTTTGTCTGTCGATTACCACGCCCATAGCACCGGTAGCACTTTCCTTGGCGCGAAGTTCATCTTTAGATTTACAAGAGGAGAAGTATCCTGCGAAGGCGAGGAATATGGCGGCTGTGAAGGCGGTGGTCAGTATGCGGTTCATGGGATCTGTACTTTAGTATTGCTGCAAAAATAGTCAATTGCTGTGCCAAGGCCGCACACTGCCTTCCGACTGTACTTTTTTGCCGAAAGGCAAGTGCAAATTGACCGGATTATTTCCCGCATTGTCCGGGAGTCGCCACAGTGGGCCGGGGCTGTTTTCACGTCAATCGGCGCGCAGCAGCCCGTATTTGATCATGCAGTAAAGGGCCCGCAGCCCGTCGCGCCACCCGATTTTTTTGCCCTCCTCGTAAGTGCGTCCGTAGTAGGAAATGCCGACTTCGTAAATGCGGATGCCGGGAATGCGGGCGATCTTGGCCGTGACTTCCGGTTCAAATCCGAAGCGCTTTTCACGCAGGTGCAAACCCTTGACCGTCTCCGCCCGGAAGAGCTTGTAGCAGGTCTCCATATCGGTGAGGTTGAGGTTGGTAAACATATTGGAAATGAAGGTGAGAAACTTATTGCCCAAAGAATGCCAGAAGAAGAGAATGCGGTGGGGGTTGCCGCCCATAAATCGGGAGCCGTACACCACATCCGCGACCCCGTCCAGCATGGGGCGGAGCAGGATGTTGTACTCTTCGGGATCGTATTCCAAATCGGCATCCTGAATCACGATCAGATCGCCCGTAGCCTCGCGGATGCCCGTGTGGAGTGCGGCGCCTTTGCCGCTGTTGACCGGGTGCGAGATGAAGGTGATCGGAAAATCGGGGTTGGCCTTTGTGTAGCGCTCCCCCGCACCGGCCGTATCGTCGGTCGAGGCGTCGTTGACAATAATGACTTCTTTTGACAGCCCCCCGCGGAGCTCCACGGCTTTGACCTTATCGAGGATGAGGTGGATGGTGGCAGCCTCATTGTAAGCGGGAATCACCACGGAGAGTTTCTTCATTTCAGGGACGTTGAGGGCGGCAAAGATAGTATTTCGGGCGTAGGAGGCGCGCTGCGCTCTCGATGTATTGCGTCACCACAAAGCCACAAAGATCACAAAGTCAAAATCTTGAGGGCCTCCCTTTGTGCCCTTTGTGACTTCGTGGTAAAAAGGAAGAAAGTGCGCCTCAGGCGC
>PXBH01000199.1 GCA_003565555.1 Cryomorphaceae bacterium
AGTACTACATGGCAGGTCACAGATCCTGTCTTCAGCAGGGCGGGGCCTTGTCAATCGCTTGATTTTTACTCAGTCCTTGTTTGTTTTAAATGGTCTTCGTGAGATCACTTTCGCTTAGTTGGTTACTTTGCATCAAGGCAAAGTAGCAAGAAACTCGCCGCGCAGCGGCCACACTTTACCGTCACGAAGTCGGCCGCGAAATTTCACCGTTGATGAGAATTTACAGGCTGCCGAAACGCCGTTTGATTTATCAGCGCCCCGGCGTTCCTCGCGCGCGGCCCGCGAAAGGTACAGCACTAAGCCTCCCCCTGAGGGGACAGGGATTTTTTGACGCAACATTCTTGTCATACAACTCTGTCATCTATGGATCGGAAAAACCATCCCACTAAATACACGGTCAAAAAATCATGGGTGGTTTGGCCGACGCGACATCGTTTAGAAGAAACCGGTTGCCGCCAAAAGTGCCTTTCCTTTCGCTTGATTTTTACTCAGTCCTTGTTTGATTTTCAGCGGTCTTCGTGAGATCGCTTGCGCTAAGTTGCGCTACTTTGCATCAAGGCAAAGTAGCAAGAAACTCGCCGCCCGGCGAGCTGCCGAACCACACTTCACCCCTCTGCCGTCTGTGAGCGAGAACCTCCCGTCACTTCGATTCCTGTCCGTCCCTCCGCCCGAGTGTGCGGTCGACTTTTACACAACTTTTCCGCGGGCGGGGATGACGTATTGGGCGCTTTAACCCCGGGCACGCAACTTCAGCCGGCAGGGTACACGCTACTGACTTAACCCATGTCTGTCGGCCTTCCCGGATTACTCAGCTTCGTTCCTGAGCAGGCGTGCCTCGGCCACAAAGGGCCCGAAGGGCAGGAGGGCTGCAAGAAAAAAGAGGAACATCTTCCACAGGCTCCATTTTCTCTCCGAGCCTGCCACAATGATGGCCGCCACATAGAGCACGAAGAGCAGCCCGTGCGCCCAGCCGGTGTACTTCACGGCGAGGGGCATATCCGCCATATATTTGAGCGGCATGGCGATGAAGAGGAGCAGGAGGTAGGAGATACCTTCCGCCCGCCCGATGAGGATAAAGTTGCGGAGCTTCATGGCTTGTTCATTTTTTTATTCGAGCAGTGTACCGGCTTCGAAGAGGAGGCCGGTTTCTGCGAGCTTTACGGCGATGCGCCGCGTGCTGATCTCATTTCGCGCGCGGATCAGGTTGAGCTGGGCCTCCCTGAGTTCGATGCCCGTAATCTGCCCGTTGGCGAATGCATCCCGACTTCGGTCGTAATTGGCTTCCGCTAAATCGAGGTTGCGCTCGCTGAGTTGAAGGAGCTTTCGCCCCGTGATGTATTCGTCGTAGGCATTGCCGATCAGGGCGGTAATTTCGTTTTCGGCACGTTCTTGCTCTACTTCCGCGGCGCGCAGGGAAAGCCTGGCGTTCTCGATATTCCGCCTTACGCGCCCTCCGTCGAAGAGGAAGAAGCGGAGGGTAAGTCCGGCGTTCCATCCGTAATTTTCTTGGGTGTTCAGGAAGTTGGCCTCAAAATCACTGAAGGCGTAGCGGTATCCGCCTTGTGCATCCAGAGTGGGATAGCGGTCTGCTTTCGTGGCGCGGAGGGCTTGTTCGGCCCCGTACACCTCATTGCGGGCCCTGAGGTATGCGGTGTTTTTTGATCGGGCTTTATCGAGGAGCGGCGATTTATCGGGCAGGTCCGTAAAGGCGAAGACAGAGTCTGTGGTGAGTGCGGTATCGGCGGGGATACCGATGGCCAAAAAGAGGTCGCGGCGTGCGCGCACATAATCGAGGTTGGCCTCGGCGAGGGTTATGCTGTCGGTGCGGAGGTCCACTTCTGCATTGAGCACCTGCAGACGTGTGAAGCTCCCGAAAGAATAATTTTCGCGCGCCCTTCGGAGTCTTTCCTCAGAGAGGTCCGTGGCCTCTCGGGCAATGGCTTCCGCATCGCTGTAGCGCAGTGCTTCGAGGTAGCGTGAGATCACGGTGAGGGCAGTACTCTCCATGGCGAGTTTTTCGCGCAAGCGCGCATCTTCACTTCTGCTTTCGAGTTCGCGCAAGGTGTAGAGTCGCCGGCCGCCGTTGAAGAGGGTGTAGTTTACCGCAGCCGCGGCATTGTAACTCACGGTCTGCGCATCTTCTGCACTGATGGGCGCCTGTTCGGGGTTGGGAAAGGTGATGTCTGTATTCTGCAAAAGGTACTCTGCTCCGCCGTCGAGAAATACCGTGGGCAGCAAACCGGCATTGCCGGGCTCAGCGAGATTCTGATCGATCTGCTTGCTCAGCGCAGCGGTGCGCACGTCATAATTGTGCTCCAGCGCCAGGATTACGGCATCTTCGAGACTGATCGTTTGCGCTTTTGCCGACGACACGGGAGTACATACGCAAAACGCTGAATAAAGCACGACGGCGGTGATGTACACAGTTTTGTTCATGTTCCTCATATTTCCGCTTCCTCCCTTTTTTCGCGCCTGATCACTTGCTCCACGTGTTCCGGACTCGGTTTTTCACCTTCCCACAGCCAGCGCAAAAATACCTTCAGTCGATTGAACATGGTCAGGGTGACCGGCAGCAGGAGCACGACGAAAAGGGAGCCCAGCAAAAGCCCGTAGGCGATGCTGATGGCCATGGGGATGAGAAACTGCGCTTGGAAACTTTTTTCCAAAATCAGCGGTCCCAAACCTGCAGAGGTGGTCACCGTGGTGAGAAACAGCGGACGAAAACGGCTCAGTGAAGTCGCCTTCAACGCAGCATTGTAAGATTTGCCCGCTTTGAGGTAGCCGTTGAAGGCATTGATGAATACCAGACCGTCATTGATCAGCACCCCAAGCAATGCAATGATACCCAGAAAGCTCAATACGCTGATGGGCTGATCGTGAATGTAGTGGCCCCAAGCCGCCCCGATAATACCGAAGGGAAGGAGCACCAGCAGGGCAAAGGCCTGCGTGTATGACCTGAAGCTGATGATCATGGTGATGAGAATGATCAGCAGGATGATGGGCCCTACGCGTTTTACGGAGTTTTGGAGTTTTCCCGTTTCCCGTTGCTGCCCTTCATAGCTTACGCCCACACCCGGATAGCGGGCCAAGATCACGGGCACCATTTCGTCTTGAATTTTTGAGAGCAATTCGGGGGTGCTTACTTCCAGTGAGGCCACTTCGCCCTCCACGGTGATTTCGCGCTTGCCGTCGCGGTGGTTGATGCTGATGAGTCCGTCCTGCGGTCTCAGTTCCGCCACATCGCTCAGGGTCACGGCCTCCCCGTTGGGTGCGCGGACGCGCATTTGGCTGAGCTGCTCGATGTCACGCCGGTCGTCAATGGCATAGCGGACCCATACCTTCACTTCCTTATCGCCGCGTTGCAGGCGCTGGGCCTCGTAGCCGAAGTATCCGTTGCGCACCTGCGAGATAAGCTCCATTTCGGTAAATCCGAGTGCGCGTCCCGCGTCATTGAGCGCAAGGTTGAGTTCGGGGCGGTCAGCGCGGTCGTTGGTTACCAGATCCTTCACGTCGCCCGTTTCGGAAAGCATTCCTTTGAAATCGTCCACGGCAGCGCGCAGACGTTCAAAATCCTGGCTTGAAAAAGAGACATTCACGGCTTTTCCGAAAGGGCTGAAGGCTACAAAGCTGAGCTTTTCGGCCCCCGGCACCCCGCCTACGGCTTTTCGCATATCGGTGGTAATGTCGAAGCTGCGCAGGGTTCTGTTTTCTGAAGATACGAGGTAGAAGGTGGCCTTCCCTTCATTGCTGTTCGGGCCGAGTACCACTTCTACATCGGTGTACATGTTTTTGCCCACGTCTTCCCGCACTGCGTATTCCTCATTGAGGGCATCAATGCGGCGCACCACGTACTCCATCGCTGCACGGGTTACGGACTCCGCCGTACCCGAGGGAAGTTCGAGGCTTACGGTAATTTCATTTTGCTCGATATTCGGGAAAAACGTGCCCCGAATCATCCCGCCCCCTATGGCACCGACGGTCAATACAAAAAGGGCAGTGCTCACGAAAAAGGTGAAGACCTTGTAGCGCAAACAAAATTCTAAGGCAGGCTGAAAAATATTGTCGCGAAAACGGATGAGCACTTGTTCGATGGCGTTTTTGACCTTGTTCGGTTTTCCCGCTTTGCTCAGGTCCTTGCTGTGCGCGAGGTGAGCGGGCAGAAAGAGAATAACCTCCACGAGCGAAAAGGCGAGCGCCGCGCTAACCACCACAGCTACATCGCTGAAAAATTCGCCCAAGCGTCCTTCGACGAAGTAGAAGAAAGAAAAAGCTACGCAGGTGGTGAAAATAGCGGAAAATACGGAGGGGAAAACCTCCACGGTACCGTCGATAACGGCGCGAAAGGGCTTCTTGCCCCGCTCGTAGTGCTGAAATATATTTTCCCCCACCACAATTCCGTCATCGACCAGGATACCGATCACCAAAATCATCCCGAAAAGGGAGAGCACATTGATGGTGATGCCGGTGAAGTAGATGAGAATGAACATCCCCAAGAAAGAAACGGGAATGCCCAGGGCTACCCAGAAAGCCAGCCGGATGCGAAGAAACAGGCCCAAGATCACAAAGACGAGCAAAGCACCGAGCAGACCGTTTTTTTGCAAAAGGGCGATCCGTTCCTTGAGATTTACCGTACCGTCTTTCACCAATACGAGCTGCACGCGGGGATTGTCTCCCGAAAATTCCGCTACGTAACGCTCCACTTTCTCAGCAGCCTCCAAGATGTCTTCTTCGTTCAGGGTGTTGACGGTGATAAAGACTGCGGGGCGGCCGTTGAGAAAACCTGCGTCGGTAGATTCATCCCAATCGTCGCGCACATCGGCGAGTTCGCTGAGGCGGAGCTGCGATCCGTCAGAAAAGGTTTTGACCGCTATATCTCGGAGCTCATCGGCGGTGTACACTTTGTGGTCGCTGCGGATGATGGTTTCCTCCGGACCGCGTACCCGCCCGCCCGTGATCTGAATGTTTTGTGCGCTTACGGCTTCTGCAAGATCTGCGAAGGTCAGGTTATAGGCGCGGAGCTTGTCCTCCTTCACGGCCACTTCAATTTCGGGGTCGGGGTAGCCGGCAACTTCGATTTTTGAGATGCCGGGCAAGGCGCGTAGCTCGTCTTCCACCCTTGTGGCCACCTGCTCGAGCGCCGCCAGCGATACATCGCCGGTCACGGCCAGTTTGGAGGTGAAGTTTATGATCTCTTGCTTGAATGTCACGATGCGCTCCGTTCCTTCAGGAAAATTCGAGATCTGATCCACGGCATTTTTCACATCTTGGAGCACCACATCCGCATCGGCGCGGAGCAGAATTTCTACGGTAATTCGGGCGGTGTTCTCCGTGCTTACCGAGGTGACCCGGTCTATACCCGATACGCTTTTCAGGTTGTCCTCAATCTTGAGGGTGATGCCCTCCTCAATTTCTTGCGGGGAAGCGCCGGGATACACCGCCTCCACAATGATGAATTTTTCCTTTTCGGCCGGAAAGAACGAGGTGTTGAGACGGCTTCCGAGGGTAAGTCCGAAGATGACCGTAACGGCCAAGGCGAGGTATACGAGAAGCTGATTTTCGATGAAAAATTTAACGAGCCGCTTCATTCCCGAATATCGGTTGGGTTAACCTTGGTGCCTTCAAAGGCTTCATTGTGACGATCGGTGATGAGGTGTCCGGGGGCTTCCACACCGCTCACCACCGCGATTTCCGAAGTTTTGTGCAGAATGTCTACAGGCACGAGTGCGGCTGTACTGTCTCTTACCATATACACATATCGATCCGCCACCAGCGCTCTCACGGGCACGGTTACAGCATTGTCAAAAGTCTCGGCAGGCGTTCTTCCTTCGAGATAGATGCCGCTTTTGGCACGGTCACTCCTCACGGTAGCGTAAACTTTTACCTGCTGGGTGAGGGGGTCTACCGCATCGTTGATCCTGGCAATTTCGGCCGTGTACTCGCGGCCGGTATTCACATCCCGCATAGCGAAGCTGAGTCCCTTTTTCAGAATCTCGGCATCGCGGTAGCTCACGCCTGCTTCGAGCTCGTAGCGTCCCGTGCTGATAAATTCACCCAGGGGCTGCCCGGTGCGTACCAAAGATGAAGCATCAATTTCAGCGGAAATCACCGTTCCCGAAAAGGGAGCGCGAATCACGTGCTTGGCCAGCCGCGTTTCGGATTCTCTGATGGAGTAGTAGGAGGTGAAAATATTGCGCCCGCTCAGGAAGAGCCGTACCTGCCTGTCTTCAATGTCGGGCAGTTCGGGGAGGGGTTTGGTAATATCCAGGTCTTCGAGGTAATTCTTCCAAGTTTCCGCCTCATCGGGGAAATCGATTTTGAGATCGGGGATTACACCCGCAAGGAGACTTTGCAATTCGCTGCGCGCCGCAGATAAGCTGCTTTCAATCTCATCGGCATTGATCTTGAGCAGCACCTCACCTTTGCCGAAGCGCACGCCCGGCTTGAAGGGCTTTTCGCCGAATTCGGCCATGCCGCCGACTTCTGCAAAGATGCTTACCGTGCTCTCGGGCACGAGACGTCCGGTGATTTTTACGCTGCGCTCTACGGGTCCGGGTTTTACATAGACGGCATTCACGGCGGTGGCAATGTTCAGGGAATCGCCTTCACGCACACGCGGCTCTTTTTTCAAAAATCCGGAGAGGTATATGCTCAATGCCAATATGGCCAAGCCTGCGAGTGATACCGCCAGTTTTCGCTTATTCATTTGCTTGTAACATCACTGTTTTACCACTGCGCCCCGTGTCGAGGGTTCTGTTATTTCAGCGCGACGGTGGTCCGAAGCGTCCCTCCTTCCGGGAAAAGGGAACTCCCGCGCGCGATTTATTTACATCACATCGCAAGGGCGCGAAGGTCGCAAAAAACGAGAGATACCGGGGTAACCTTCGTCACTTTACGACAAAATAATCAGCTATGGGCATCGGGCCCGCCAAGGTCAGGCAGGATGAGCCAGGGCCTTAATTTCGTGCAGATCAGCTTCGGTAAGGGGCTTTGCAATCATGCCTCTGACGCAGGGAAAGGTTTCAGACTTTTCCCGGTCTTCCCTGTTGATACTGGAGGAAACCACCACCACAGGTATGCGTTGGTTTTCGCGAAATATTTCGGGGTACTGCCGCAGAAATTCCCAACCGTCCATACGCGGCATGTTGAGATCGAGCAGTATAACATCGGGCAAGATGCCTTTCTTGCTTACACAATCTCTCAGGTATTCGAGGCCGGACTCCCCGTCATCCGCCTCGGCGATGATTTGGAGGATTCCCGACTTCTCGGTGATCATTTTTGCAATAAAGCGAAAGGTCGAATCGTCATCGATCAACAGCACATTCATTTGAAAGCGAAATGGTTTGGAAAGTTTGTCCCGTTTTTAGCGGTGCAAATGTCCGAACTTTAAAGCACTTTGCCCGAAAGAAATCCGTTAAAATAGACCAACGGACCCTGTGAATCGAGGAAACCCTTTTATGCCTTGCTCGAACCGGTCGTCTCGGCGCCTTCTGAAAGCTTTAACCGCAAAAAGAAGGTTGTACCTTCTCCCGATTTACTTTCTACACGGATACTTCCCCCCATACTTTTCAGTTGTGCATGCACGAGATACAAACCGATCCCTCGGCTGTCGGGATGGTTGTGAAAGCGCTTGTACATCCCGAAAATATCTTTTCCGTGGCGCTTGAGGTCTATGCCTATGCCGTTGTCGGCAAATATCAATTCAGCCTCATCACCGTCTGTCCGGGCCGAGATGAGAAGCTCTGCGGGGCGGTTCGGGCTGCGGTACTTGATGGCATTGGACACCAGATTGAAAAAGAAATTTTCGACATGTGCACGAACGTATCTGATTTCTTCCGTTCTGAAATCTGTGGTGATATCTATTCCGGATGAATTGATTTCATCGGCCAGTACGGTGCAGGTTTTTTCCAAAATTTCCGGCAGGTTGATCATCCCGAATCGGTGGCTTCGATCGGCGCGCATGCGCAGCACGGAGTGCATCTCTTCAAGCGTCGCTGAGAGGTTTTTAACCGCTTTTGAGATCGATTTTATCACCTTTTTATTCAGCGGCGGTGCTTCCGCTTTAGTATCGTACAAGTCGAGCAGGCCGATCATATTGCTCACGGGCGCGCGCAGGTTATGTGATGCCAATTGGGCAAACTGCCTGAGCTCTTCGTTCCTTTCGGAGAGTTCGGTATTCATGGATTTCAGCCTTCGCTCTGATTCGAGCATTTCGGTGATGTCAAGTGCTATGCCGATGGTATAGGGCCCCCGCTCGTCCTCAAGAATTACGGTATTGATCGTCACACTCCTGATTTCACTGTGTTTAGAAATCAAATCCAAGTGATAAGATTTGGGAAGCCGGTCGCCGGCCGCACGGGCACGCATGGCTTTGACGCCTTCTCTTTCTACCGAGTGAATCAGAATCTTCGGATCAAAATCCGGGCTGAGCATTTCCTTCTCGCTGTATCCCGTGATGGAGCAGAACACGGCATTCACCATCTCAAAGCGGTTGTCCCGCAAAATATAAATCCCTCCGAAAGCGTTTTCGATCAGGGTTTTTGTCTTCTCCTTGCCGGCTTCTGCCAATTCGGTAGTCCTGATGCGCTCTATTTTTGTGGCAGCCATGGAGGCAATAGTCGTCAGGATGCTCAGATCGTCTTCGGAGTAAAAATTCTTCATTCTGTGCTCCGAATCGATGATGCCGATCACGCGATCACCGTCGAGAATCGGTACCGCAATTTCAGAACGGCTCAAAGCGCCGTTGCGGATGTAGCGGGGATCTTTGGAGGTGTCGTTGACAATTTCACCCTTTTTCGTGCGTAACGCACTTCCCGCGATACCTGCTCCCGGCCTTACAGCGCGTGACTCATTCACGGTTTTATCCCCGCGACTTCGCCCCCCGTGGGCAGCGTATTCCACGAAGGAATTTCCGTCTTCGGCGGGCAGAAAAACCGCGCAGTCTTCATAGCCCAGCTTTCCCACTGCCTGCTCTACAACGCTCCGAGCCACATCTCCGATCGTTTCGGCCTCGAGAAGTGCCGTAGCAAAGGCAGACTGAACTTCGAAGTAATTTTTGATCTTCAGGCTTTCCGAAATCTCGGTGAAGTAAAGATCAGCGTAATTCTTATCAGCGGGAGCATGGGCTTTAATTCGGTAGCCCGCACCGTTGATGTCACAATCCGCTTGTTCTTGCCCGCCTTTTCTGAGCGCGTTTCTGACAATTACCGAAAGACGGTACAGCTGCAGGCGACGCTCTTCCGGCGACATGCTGTTAAGCAGTTCTTTCGCTTTTCGGTTTTTAAAAGCCGTCCGTCCGCTGACTTCCATACGCAAGACGGGATCGGGCAGATGATTCAAAATTTCTTCATGCAGTGATCTGATGCCATCCTCTCCTGCACCCTCACGGATCTTCGCCTCAAAAGTCTGCTTTTCGTGTCGTAAATTTTTATTCATCATTTTTCTCTGTTCATCTCGATACCGCTGCCTTCTCGAGTTGTAGCAGAAGCGATATGCATACGGTCTGAATCGGGTTTTGTTTGCCCTTTGTATTTTTTTCGATACGGCTTCGCATGAGGCGAAAAAACCTGCCCCAAAATCTACGCTAATTCAGGAAATAATGCAGACCGAAATATTTAAAATTTTCCTAAAACGAAGATCGCAGGATGCTTGTGCAGCGTCGGTTTTTGCTTTTTCCAAAAGGAGAGGGGTGCCGTTTTTATAAACTCCGTATCGCCCGTAATATCACGTGCAATGCAGAGATGTGTGCTCGGGCGGCACACGTGCAGGAGGTCATTGAGCAGTTTATCATTTCTGAAGGGAGTCTCCATAAAAATTTGTGAAATCCCCTCATCTTCTGCGCTGCGCTCCAATTTTTTTAAATATTTCTTTCGAGCGCTCGCATCAATGGGCAGGTAGCCGTGAAAGGTAAAATGCTGCCCGTTGAAGCCCGAAGCCGTCAGCGCAAGAAGGATGGAAGAGGGTCCCGTAAGCGGCTTCACGGTGATACCGTTTTGGTGGCACCAAGCGGTTACTGCCGCGCCGGGATCTGCGATTCCGGGCATGCCCGCTTCACTGATCAGTCCCGCATCTCGGCCTTCGAGCAGCGGGGCGCACAGGGCAGGCACTTCCTCGGGCCGGGTGTGCTTGTTCAGAACGGCAAATTCTAAGTCATTCAGCGGAACGGAAGTGCCCGCAGCTTTCAGGTAGCGCCGTGCGGTCTTTTCATTTTCAGCGATGAAAAACGACAAGCGCCGGGTGACAGCAAGCACCGCCGCCGGGACGACTGCCTCCGGGGGCCCGGGGGCAAGCAAGGTAGGAATCAGCCATAAGGTTCCCCCCTTCATGAGATGCGTTTCAGTGCCGCATCACAGGCGGCGTCGAGCATTTTATACACGCGGTCAAAACCTTCGTCTCCCCCGAAATAGGGGTCAGGCACCTCCATATCGCGGTTGGGTTGGCTCTCGTTGAGTATGAGTCTTACTTTGCCGCGGTCGTTGTCATTGCGGGCGAGCGACAAGATATTGCCGTAATTCGATGCATCCATGGCATAAATGAGGTCACAATCATCGAAGTCTTGCACTTGAAATTGCCGCGCGCGCAGGTCCGTGATATCATGTCCGCGCTTTTTCATGGCAGCCACTGCTCTGTGGTCGGGCGATTCGCCGATGTGGTAATCTCCCGTTCCGGCAGAGTCTGTTTCAATCTCAATTTCGGCGGCAGCCGCCTTGTCGCGCATGATGCCTTCAGCCATCGGGCTTCGGCATATATTGCCCAAGCAAACCATCAGTATCTTCATAGGGGCAAAAATAGTCAACCCACCGATATGGCGATTTCTCAGCACCGCATACCTGCCCGCGCCGAAGGGATTTTACTCGGCGTACCTCTGCGATACCGCGTCCCAGTTGATCAAATTGAAAAAACCGTCGATGTATTCTGCCCTTCTGTTTTGATAATTCAGGTAGTAGGCATGCTCCCATACATCCAGTCCGAGAAGCGGTTTTCCCGTGCGTTCGGCGATTTTTGCCATCAGGGGGTTGTCCTGATTTTCGCTTTGCGCAATGAAAAGCCCGTTTTCATCCCGACAAAGCCAGGCCCAGCCCGATCCGAAAACCCCGGCTGCCGCTTTGGAAAACTCCTCCTTAAAGCTGTCAAAACTTCCGAAGGCGGTCTTTATTTCAGATTGAAGCGAGGCTGCGGGTCGGTTGCTGCCTCCCGGGGTAAGAATTTCCCAGAAAAGGCTGTGGTTGTAGTGGCCCCCGCCGTTGTTGCGCAGTGCGGTATTTTTTTCCGAATCGTCCGCAACGGCCATCAGGGCTTCGAGACTCTTCCCGTGCAAATCGGGATGGTCCTCGAGGGTGGCGTTCAGCTTCTTCACATAGCCCGCGTGGTGCTTGCCGTAATGCAGGTCCATGGTGCGCGCATCGATGTAAGGTTCGAGGGCATCTGAGGCAAAGGGGAGAAGGGGCAGAGCAAAGGGTTCAAAACCGGCCGACTTGCCGCCCGAGGCATCACTGCGGGAGGGTGCGTCGCTCCCGCAGAAGGTGAGCAGAGGGGCTGCCGCGACGCCGGCGGCTGCAAGTCCGGTAAGTCTGAGAAATTCTCTTTTCTTCATAGTGCGAAATTCTGAGGGTTGTCAAAAGTAAACAATGCCTCACCCGATTGTTTAGAACGGCACGGGAGGTCAATCGTTTTTAGCGATTTTTTGGGATTCTCGCACTTTGAGCACCACCGCCGATCCGAAAACCGAAAGCCCGGCATTGAACACCACCAAGGCTGCGGTGCCGTAGGTGATCCACACTGCGGGTGCGCTTCCGCTGAATTTGACCAATGCGGCATCGGCGGTCAGCGCCAGCCCCATTCCCGTAAGCGCTAAGCCGAAACCCGCGCGCACAAAGCTCGATTGAAAGTTCAGCATTTTCTTCCTGTTTGATATTTCGGCTAAGTTCGCAAATTACAGCGACCCGCTTTCGCACACAGATTTTGTCGAAAAGCTTGCGTTTCATATCTTAGTAACTGTGTCACGGTTGCGCCATAAATTTTATGAAAAGGAGCCCCGAGAACAAGCCGCTTGGCTGCGGAGAGTTTGGATGCTTTTCCTGCTCGCCGCGGGAATTCTTGTTTTGATCGCATGGCTGATCGGATGGTGGATTCTCGCCGTCGGCGTATTTCTCCTGATGTTTTTTGCACCTTTCATCGATACTCCGGGCGGCTACCGCAGCGGAAAGCTCGAATATTACGGGCCGCTTCTCATCGGTGAAAAGGAGCGCAGGGGCAAGATTGTCCTGCACGGGGGAACTTTGTTTGATTACATGTTCACCTTGGACGGGCTCAAACCGGGTCGCGAGCGCAAGTCAGCTGTACTCAGGGAGCTCGGATACGGCCTGGAATCATTGGCGCACAGCGATCTCGATGACAGCGTGGTGCTCGAAGGGACCAGCTATTTTCCGGGAGAGCGGAGCCTGGGTCGCTACGGTTTCAGGACCGAGCCGATTTCGTTTTTTCGTTTCGCGATTTTAGTTTTCAACTATCCGCTTCTCTTTTTGTCAAAGCGATACGTTACAGGTCGTTGGGAATTTCTCTCCCTGCGAAATGTCCGCACATTCAGGGGCACCGTCGGGTCTTTGAGGCGCAGCCTGAAGAAAAAGCAATCCGGGCAACCGTCCTGAACCGGCTGCCGAAATTGCCTTGCCCGTTTCGCATTTCGGTTATCTTTGCGCCCATGCTCACAGCAGTTTTGTCGGGATTCGTTGCCGCCTTGGTATTGCCGCGCGTGATGCACGTTTTGCCGCGCTTGCAAAACCTGCTTTGGATCGCAGTTCCGTTGGGGTTGTGCGCATGGTTTGCCACCAAAATCCCGGCCGTTGCCCGCGGAGAAGTGCTCCGCGAGTCTGTAGCCTGGGTGCCCTCCCTCGGGGTAAACCTCGACTTTGTCATCGATGGTTTGTCGCTCCTTTTTGCACTGATGATCACGGGCATAGGCAGCCTTGTGTTCATTTACACAAGTGCGTACATGAAAGGGCACAGGGAGCTCGACAAATTTTATGCTTACCTGAGCATGTTTATGGCCTCCATGCTCGGTCTTGTTCTGGCGGACGGGCTTATGCTCATGTTTGTTTTTTGGGAGCTCACGAGTATAAGTTCTTTCTTTCTGATCGGGTTCAAGAACAGCGAAGAAGCCTCCCGAAAATCAGCGCTCACCGCCCTCGCCGTCACGGGAGTGGGAGGGATGGGCCTGCTGGCCGCAGCGGTTATCGCCAAATCGGCCATGGGCACAGACAGTCTTGAGGCCCTATCTGCTTCGGGCGAGATCCTCCGCGAGGGTCCGCTTTCGGGCTTGCTGATCGCATTGGTTTTTCTTGCGGCATTTACCAAATCTGCCCAGTTCCCGTTTCATTTTTGGCTCCCGGGAGCCATGAAGGCACCCACGCCGGTGAGTACATACCTTCACTCAGCCACGATGGTAAAAGCCGGGATCTTTCTTCTGCTGCGCTTCAGCCCGGGTCTCAACGGCGCACCGCTCTGGAATGATGCCCTGATGATAGTCGGCGGATTTACCATGGCCTATGCGGCTGTTACGGCCCTCTTCAAGACGGATATGAAGTCCATTCTGGCCTACACCACCATATCGGCCCTCGGCGTACTCACCTTTCTGATCGGGATCGGAACCTCTGCGGCGCTCACGGCAGCTCTCGTGTTTATATTGGTGCATGCCACCTACAAGGCTACACTCTTTTTGGTGACCGGCATTGTGGACCATGAAACGGGTACGCGGGATGTAACCGCCCTCCGCGGCCTGCGAAAGGTGATGATGCCCGTGGCGGCGGCCGCTGTCATCGCCGCGCTTTCGAGCGCGGGCCTCCCTTTGAGTTTCGGATTCATCGGCAAAGACCTGATTTACGAAAGCACACTCGAATTTTGGGGAAACGGCGCCCTCAACCTCGGCTTGGTTCTGACCGCCGTGGCTTTGATCACCAATGTCTTTCTCCTCCATGCAGGTTTTGTAGTCGGGATTAGGCCCTTTTCGGGAAAAATGCCCGACCGCTTCAGTGATCTCCACTTGCCCTCGCCGCTCATGTGGGTGCCTCCCCTCATTTTGGCGGTGCTTTGCCTGCTGTTCGGGTTGGTGCCGGCATTGCTCGAGAGCGGAATCGTGCACCCCTCACTTGCGGCATTGGGTTTCGAAGCAGAACCGGCACTCAAGCTGTGGCACGGATTTAACACGGTGCTCTTGCTGAGCGGTGTGACCCTCGCACTCGGTACCGCCGTCTACTTTGCCGTAAGGCCCTCTGAAAAATTGGAAGCAGCGCTCGATCGGTGGGCACATATCTCTCCCGAAACGGTCTTCAGAAAGGGAAGCCACCTCTTTCGGCTTTTTTCACGAAAGTGGACACTCTTTTTCCAAAACGGATACCTCCGCTATTATGTGCTCATGATCCTTATCGTTCTCACGGGGCTGATAGGGAGTAGGATGTCAGGTGCCATTGATCTCAACGTGAACATTCTCACACTGCTCAACCTGAGTGCCTACGAGATCGCTATTGCCATTCTGCTGATCATCGGGATTACCGTAACGGTCTTCACCGGCTCGCGGCTCACTGCCGTGCTCGGGATGGGCGTGGTGGGGTATTCCATTTGCCTGTTTTTCGTTTTTTACAGCGCTCCGGATCTGGCCATGACGCAGTTTACCATTGATACCCTCACCGTGATACTGTTCGTTTTGGTGCTTTACCGTTTGCCGCGGTACCTGAAGCTGTCTGATATGCGTTCACGTGCGCGGGATTGGGTGATTGCTTCGGTATTCGGTTTTATGCTGACCTTGATTGCCCTGGCTGCAGTGGAGGAGGGCACCAACCGCGAGACTTCCGAATACTATGCGGACAATGCCTACCTGCTCGCCAAGGGAAAGAACATTGTCAATGTGATTTTGGTCGACTTTCGGGGCACTGATACGATGGTAGAAATTGTGGTGCTCGGAGTGGCGGCCGTCGGGGTATTCAGCCTTTTAAAACTTCGATTGAAAAAACCTGATGTAAAATAACGAACATTCTGCATGAAAGCTTTACCGCCGTTCCGTGCAAATCAATAAAATCTCACCGTGAATACACTGATTCTCAAAACAGCATCTAAGTTTTTATTGCCCTTGCTGCTGATGTTTTCCGTATTTCTTCTTCTGCGCGGGCACTACCTTCCGGGCGGCGGATTCGTGGGCGGCTTGGTGGCTTCGATAGCCTTTGTGCTCCATGCTTTTGCTTATGACATGCAGAGCAGCAGGCGCCTGTTGCGGGTACATCCGGGATTCCTTATCCCGGCGGGACTTGCCCTTGCCGCCCTCAGCGGCATATTTCCGATGGTTTACAGCGACCTGCCTTTTATGACGGGGGTGTGGTATCCCGAATCGGTGCCTGTGATCGGATCCATCGGCACGGCACTTTTTTTTGACATCGGCGTGTACCTTGTTGTGGTGGGATCGGTACTTACCATAATCATGACCTTATCTGAATCAGCCTGATGCATCTACTTCTGGCCATATTTACGGGTATTTTGTACGCTGCGGGGATTTACATGATTCTCCGCCGCAGTTTGGTGAAACTGATCATCGGATTGGTGCTGCTCGGCAACGGGGTGAATCTGCTGATTTTCCTTATGGGAAGTTTGGTGAAGGGCGGCCCGCCGATTATTCCCGAAGCGTCAAAGGTGATCGAAGGGCCTTTCGATGACCCCATTCCTCAGGCATTGATCCTCACGGCTATCGTGATCAGTTTCGGCTTGCAGAGCTTCGCCATTATCCTTTTGAAACGCACGTATCAGGTGGTTAAAACTGACGACTTGGACGAGATTAACACGACTGACGAATTCGCATGAGTCCCCAACTGATCTTTTGGCCGGTCTTGTTTCAACTCCTTCTTGCAGTTGCGCTTCTGTTTCTTTGGCGAAAAGTGCAGGTGCAGCGTGCAGTGAGTATTGCCGGAAGCACAGTGGCCGTGGTGCTCAGTGCCGCGCTTTTCACGCTGACCCTGCGCGACGGCATCGGGACGGTGCAAGCGGGAAATTGGCCTGCACCGTTCGGGATTGCCTTGGTTTCCGATACCCTGTCATCCCTGCTCGTGCTGCTCACTTCTCTGGCGGGTCTCGCCGTTTCGGTATTCTCCTCGGCCTCCGTTACGGGTGCGCGGCTCAAATTCGGTTATTTTCCGGTATTCCATATCCTTTTGATGGGCCTCAACGGCGCTTTTCTCACCGGCGATTTGTTCAATCTCTACGTTTGGTTTGAGGTCATCATCATCTGCAGTTTTGTGCTGATCACCCTCGGCACGGAACGAAAACAGCTGGAAGGTGCCGTGAAATATTTCACCCTCAACATGCTGGCCTCAATCATTTTCCTTACCGCCATCGCCGTAATTTACGGGTTGACAGGTTCCCTCAATCTCGCCGATATTTCAATCCAAATCGCAGCCATCGAGAATCGCTTCCTCGTTGAGATTGCCGCCGTTCTCTTCTTTGTCGGATTCGGTATTAAGTCAGCCGTTTTCCCGCTTTATTTCTGGTTGCCGGCCTCTTACCACACGCCGCCGGATGCGGTTTCGGCGATTTTCGGCGGACTTCTGACCAAGGTGGGGGTGTATGCTTACCTTCGAATATTCACCCTGATTTTTGCCGGAGACGCCTTTATTCGCGAGCTTTTGGTTACGGCCGCCATCCTTACCATCGTCAGCGGAGCACTCGGAGCGCTGATTCAGAACAATCTCCGCAAGGTTTTCTCTTACCTTATCGTTTGCCACATCGGCTTTATGATTGTGGGCATCGGACTGGGTACGGAGACGGCCTATGCGGGCACGGTGTCTTACCTCATTCACGACATTGTGGTAAAAACGAACCTTTTTCTTGTGGCGGGATTGATTTTCAGAGTAAAAGGCTCCGTGAGCCTACGAGATATCGGCGGCTTGTACAAGCGCTATCCTTGGCTCTCCCTTTTGATAGCGGTTCCGCTTTTTTCGCTGGTCGGTATTCCGCCGCTTTCCGGATTCTGGCCCAAGATATCCCTTTTCGGCGCAGCTACGGAAACGCGTTCCTTTTGGGTTTTGGGTGCCTTGATTTTCGGGAGTGTGCTCACCCTGATCATCGTCGCCAAGGTATGGGCCGCGGCGGTTTGGAAGGAACCTTCCGGAAAAAACCCGCCCGTCAAAATGGTGCTTTTCGATCAGATTTCGAAGGAGCGGCGAATTCTCTATGTGCTTCCGATTGTTTTGCTGAGCTTGGTATCTTTGTACATCGGATTCGGAGCAGAGCACATTCAGGAAATCGCCGGCCGAGTAGCCGCAGACCTTATCAACCCGGATGCTTACATTGAGGCGGTTCTTTATCCCGCCGGAAAATCATCGCCGTGAGAAGTCGCTTTTTGATAAATATATTGCTCACCCTCGTCTGGGTCGCCCTGACGGGAAGCTATGATGCCACCACATTCCTCTTCGGATTTATACTGAGTTTTTTGGTGATCTGGATCATAGGACGGGATGAAGAAAGCAGAAAGTATGCAGCCTTTGCACCGCGCATTGTCTCATTCTTTTTCTTTTTTCTCTATCAATTGGTCAAAGCCAATATTCAGGTGGCCTATGACGTGGTGACGCCTACATTTTACATGAAGCCGGGAATCGTCAGGGTTCCCCTCGACGCGAAGACGGATTTGGAAATCACACTGCTCGCGAATTTTATAAGCCTCACCCCGGGCACCCTGAGCCTTGATGTGTCGGATGACCGAAAGGTGCTTTATGTGCATGCCATGTTTGTGAAGGATAAAGAGGAATTCATTCGTGAAATCAAAGAGGGCTTTGAGCGGAAACTCTTGCAAATATTGAGATGAGATGACGTTGTACGACTTCCTGTATTACTTCATCCTTCCCGTCTTGGCCGCTTCTGCCTTGTTGGTTTTCGTGCGCTTTTTCATCGGGCCTTCCATTGCCGACCGCGTGGTAGCCTTCGATCTGCTCATTGTGATCGGGACGGGGCTTATTGCCATATACAGCATCATCACTGATCAGCCTACAGCCCTGGATATCGCCATGATATTCGCCCTTATTGCTTTTTTGGGAACCACGGCCATGTCGTACTACCTCAAGAAGTCGCAACGTAAAAAATCGCACAGAGAGAATCTCCCGCGAAAACCTAAAACCTCCGCCGCCCGTGACAGCAAGTGAAATCGTTATTGCCGTGCTGGCCTCCTTCGGGGCTCTGTTCAGCTTGCTGGCGGGAATCGGAATTATCCGCATGCCCGATGTGTACCTCCGCATTTCCGTGACCACCAAGGCCGCCTCTCTCGGGGTGGGTTTGCTATTGGTCTGTGCCGCACTTTACTTCAGAGAACCTTCGGTGACTACCAAGGTCTTGGCCATCATTCTTTTTGTGCTGCTCACAGCACCCGTCGGCGCCCACCTCATCGGCCGTGTGGCCTATATGCTCGGGGTTCCCCTTTGGGAGAAGTCGGTGGTTGACGACCTGAAAGGCAAGTACAAAGGGCGTTCGCAGGCTTTGCAGAGCAGTGAGGGTACAGGGGGTGCTGATTCTCGGGAAGATTAGTTTTTCGACCCTCCGTCGTCTTTTTTCAGCTTATCGAGCAATCGGCGCATCCAACCGCCTTTCTTTTTCCGTTCTTCTCTGCGTTCCTCACGCGCCTCACGGCGCAGTTCGCGGCGCTGCTGCCGTTCATCGCGGTCATAAAGGCTCCTGAACAGCTTATTATCTTCGGCACTCCGGTAGAGCGGGCAGAAACTTTCGTACCGGATTCGGGCTGAAATTTCCGGAAAGGCACGCCCTGTAAATTCACGCAGATCGGGATCGGTTTCCGCTTTTCGCAAAAAGGTTGCAACGATGGGGAGTGCCGTGCGGGCACCCTGTCCCAGAGCCGTGGTCCTGAAGCGCACCAAGGGAGAGGCTCCTCCCACCCAGGCGCCGCACACCATGCCGGGGGTTACTGCCATGAACCGCCCGTCTGCATTGTTTTGCGTCGTGCCTGTTTTGCCCCCGAGCGGCATGCGTACGCCGTAGACCGACCGCAGGCTCCGTGCCGTTCCGCTGTCGGCTACCGTTTCGAGCATGTGGAGAAGGGTGAGGGCCGTCTCCCGATCCATGGCCCGCACGGGGGCGGACTGCGGCGCGCGGTAGATGATTTCCCCTTCGCGTGTTTCGACAGAGGTGATATAAGTCGGGGCGATGCGCATTCCGCCGTTGGCAAAAACTGCATAGGCTGCGGTGAGCTCGCTCAGCGGAATATCTGCCACCCCGAGGCTCACGGCCGGGCCTTTCGGCAAATCTGCTTCGATCCCCGCCCGCTTGGCGAAATCCAGGACCGGTTCAGGCCCTGTTTCGGCAATGAGCCGAGCGGTCACCGTATTGACAGAGTATGCCAGGCCGCCGCGGAGGCTGTACTCTCCGCCGTATTTTCCGTCGGCGTTTTCGGGCGCCCAATCGTCGTGCCCGGCAAAAATGATTTTCTCGTTTTCGATATAGTCGCAGGGGGAAAAACCGTTTTCCAGTGCGGCGCCGTAAACGAAAGGCTTAAAAGTGGATCCCGACTGTCGCGCCGATTGGACATGATCGTGGGGAAAGCGGCTGAAATCGACGCCGCCCGCATAGGCCAGCACATGCCCGTTTTCGGGGTCGGTAACGATGAATCCCGCATGGAGGATCATTTGATGGTATGCCACCGAGTCGAGCGGCGACATCTCAACGCGCTCGGGCCCGGCATAGCTGAAACGCATCATGGGAACGGGCGTTGTAAAAATCCGGTGTATGTCTTCCTCACTTCTCCCGTAGGTTTTAAGTCTTTTGTAACGCACTGATTTCCGCGCTTCCTTCCAAAGGAATTCATCGTTTATCCCGACGGGCAACGCGCCGTCCCGGTGGCGGTCAAAGGAGGCTTGGAGTTTCTCCATTTGCTCTCGTAAGGCCTCCTCTGCATAGCGCTGTAGCTTGGCATTGAGCGTTGTCCGAATGATCAGTCCGCCGCGGTAGAGGTCGTATTCACTCCCTGATTCCTGCAGTATGCGCCGCACCTCTTTTTCTGCAAAGGCGTGAAAGTAAGGTGCCGGTGCGTCGCGTCCTTCTTTCTTACTGTACCGCAAGGCAATCGGGGTTTCGGAGAGCTGACGGAGGTCTTCCGGATCGAGAAATCCCTCTTTTACCATCAGTGCCAGCACTGTGTTTCTGCGTTCCTTAGCGGCTTCGGGATGGAGCCGGGGATTGTAGGAGGTATTTGCCTTGAGCATCCCGATGAGTACGGCGGCTTCCGGTACTTCGAGCCTGTCGGGGGTCTTACCGAAAAACCGTTGGGAAGCGGCTTTGATTCCGTACACGTTTTCGCCGAAGCTTACCGTGTTCAGGTAGAGGGTGATGATCTCTTCTTTGGTGTAAACCTCCTCCAGCTTGAGCGCGGTGACGTTTTCTTTCAGCTTGTTGACGGGCATGGACAGGGCGCCGTGGTCCGTGCGTCCGAAAAGGTTCTTGATAAGCTGTTGCGAAATGGTGCTCCCGCCGCCTGCAGAGCGGTCACCCAGAATGACTGATTTCACTACCACGCGCGGAATGCTGTACAGGTCTATGCCTTCGTGGTTGAAAAATCGGCTGTCCTCCGTTGCCACCAAGGCTTGGATGACAAACTCGGGAATCTCGTCGTAAGCAATACTCGACCTGTTCTCGATGTAATATTTTCCCAGCAATTCACCGTCGGCAGAGTAAAGCTCAGAAGCGTCGGCATTCTTGAGGCCGCGCAGCGTCTCCCCATCAGGCAGTTTGCCGAAAAGGCCTATATACACGGCGCCGAAGAGGGCGAAGAGCGCCAGAATGCACAGTCCGATGCCGACCGCGGCATACTTGAGCAGGCGCCGCCTTATCGACGGAACAGATTTTTTCTTCTTTTTCCTCGATGCGGCCTTCCTTTTTTGCGGAGCCTTTCGCGTCGGTTTTTTACGGGGAGGACCTTTCTTGGATGTCATAGCCCGCGGAGCATATTCAGCGGTACCGCAAATTTAAGGGGATTAATTGTAACGCAGCACCTGGCCGATGCGCAAAACCGAAGTGCTGCGCATTCCGTTGAGACGGCAAAGTGTAGTGACTGACGTACCGTAGCGGCGGGCAATGCCCGAAAGTGTGTCGCCGCTGCGCACGCGGTGATATTTCTTGGCGCGTGCCTCCTTGAGGTAGGCAAAGTGGGCTGCGTTCAGGTAGAGGGTATCGGTGAGCAGGGCGCCGGATTCGAAGTCGATAAGGTCATTCGGATTGATGGGCTCGCCAAGGTAGCGCGCTTCAAAGTGCAGGTGGCTTCCCGTGCTGCGGCCGGTGTTTCCGCCCAGGCCCACAATATCCCCGGCTTCCACCCGGTCTCCGCGCTTTACGTTTAGCTTGGACAAGTGGGCATAGAGGGTTTCCAGGCCGTTATCATGCCGTATCACTACCACTTTACCGTAATCTCCGTCATAGTGCGCCACGCGCACCACACCCTCAAAGGCTGCCGAAATCGGGTCGCCGGTGTATACTTTGATATCCACCCCGTAGTGGTGGCGGTATCTGCGCTGACCGAAATCGGAGGTCTTGCGGCCTATGAAAGGTGGCGCAAAGCTACAGGTGTCGTAGGAGAGGGGGAGCACCACGGTGTCTTTCATCTCTGAGAGGTCATACCTGTAAGGATGCACTTTGTCGGTCACCCAAGAGCAATAGGTGTCATAGGCCGGAATGTAGGCCAAAGAGTCGTTAATTTCCCACTCGGGCACATCGCTCTCAGCGGGACTCAGGGCTTTTTCCCATTCGAAAATATTCCGCATTGCGGCGGCCTCGGCAATCTGTGAATGTGCATGAAGGGTGCTTGTAATTAAAGCGATAAGAGCGATTGCAGGGCGGATATTCATTGTGCGTTTTATCGGATTAATTTTACAAAAGTAAGCGCATTGCGGTAAACCGCATTTTATCGTCTACGCAGATGCTAACATCGGGGTTTTCATTTCGCCCGAAAGGTCAATATAACAACCGAGGGAGCCGATTTATTGCAGCGGTCCCTTGTCGCTGCTGCTCGGCAACAAATTCGGGTAAAGACGCGCGCATTGGCCGAAGCTTTCTATTTTCACGCCGTGAAAAAGATTTTAGGCCTTCTTGCGGTTCTTGCGGCCGTATCTTGTGCGCGTCCCGATCGCCACGATGATCTGATGGTGTTTCGGTACAATGAGTCTGCCGGGATCTCTTCGCTCGATCCCGCTTTCAGCAGAAATCTGGAGAACATCTGGGCTTGCCGAATGCTTTACAACGGGCTTACCGAGGTGGGTGATGACCTTTCGGTAAATCCGTCAGTGGCTGCATCGTGGGCGGTGGATTCCGCGGGAATGCGCTATACCTTCAGGCTGCGGCGCGATGTTTATTTTCACGACAGTGAAGTGTTTCAAGACTCAGTGGGAAGGAGGGTTACGGCTGATGACTTCGTGTATAGCTTTAAGCGAATTTTGGACCCGAAACGCTCGAGCCCGGGAAGTTGGGTATTCGCATCCGTAGCAGATGAGGAGCCCTTTACCGCTCCGGACGATTCCACTTTGGTGATTCGGCTCCGTGAGCCTTTTCCGCCCTTCATCGGGCTGCTCGGAATGCAGTACTGCTCCGTGGTGCCCCGAGAAGCCTCGGAGCGATACGGAGATGATTTCCGAAGCCGACCCGTGGGGACGGGGCCCTTCAGGTTTCACTTTTGGCTGGAAAATTCGCGATTGGTGCTGCGAAAAAATGAGCGCTACTTCGAAACCGATTCGGCGGGCAATTCCCTGCCTTACCTCGATGCCGTATCCGTATCGTTCATTCCCGATAAGAGTGCGGCTTACCTCGATTTTCTCAAAGGCAATTTCGATTTTATGTCGGGGCTGCACAGCAGCTATAAAGATGAAATGCTCACGCCCGACGGGGCTTTGAATCCGCTGCGTGCCGATCGTTTCTATCTTGAAAAGCACCCTTTTTTGAAAACGGATTACTTGGGCTTTGTGACAAATCCGCCCTCAGGTGCTGCCACACCGTGGGCCGATGTGCTCCTGCGCAGAGCCGTGAGCTACGGAATAGACCGAAAGGCCATGGTTCGGTTCCTGCGCAATGATGTGTACACCGCAGCCGAAGGCGGCTTTATTCCGCCCGGAATGCCTGCCCACGTCGCCGATGCGGGCTACACTTACCGCCCTGATTCCGTGCGTGCACTGCTGCGCAGGGCGGGCTATCCCGGAGGCAAGGGCCTGCCTCCGCTCGTGCTCAGCACAACGAGTGATTATGTGGACCTCTGCGAGTTCGTTCAGCACAGGCTCGGTGAGTTCGGCATAGATGTGAAGGTGGACGTATTGCCGGCTTCTGTGCACCGCGAGCGCTCTGCCCGCGGCGACCTCGAATTTTTCAGGAAGTCGTGGCTGGCCGATTATCCCGACAATGAAAATTTCATGGCCCTCTTTTACAGTGAAAACCTGAGTCCGCGGGGTCCCAATTATTTTTTTTGGTCTCGGCCCGAATTTGACAGCCTCTACACAGAGGCACTCCGCATCACGGATCCCGAAGCCCGAAATGCCCTCTACCGCCGCGCCGACAGCCTTGTGATGGCAGAGGCCCCCGCGGTTCCGCTGTATTATGACGTGGTGATGCGTTTCGTCTCGCGCCGTGTTTCGGGTCTCGACGCCAATCCGATGAACTACCTCGACTTGCGGCGGGTGCGCGTGGAGGATTGATTCAGCGCATCCGCTTAATGAGGCGCATTTTGTGGGTGTATTTTTTCAAATCTTCGTTGAAGATGCCCTCGTGGTCAATTTGATCAATGCGCACGCATCCGCTTGCGTGAATCACCTTGCCGTCCCCGGTGGCTATCCCTACGTGGTTGATGTGGCCCTCGTCATTGTCGAAGTACAGGAGGTCGCCTTTTTCCGCGAGGGCAATGAAGTCTACAGCCTCTCCCTTTTCGGCTTGTTGCCACGCATCCCGCGGCATCTGTATGCCTGCACATGCGAATACCACCTGTACAAAACCCGAGCAGTCGATACCGAAGGCTGATTTTCCGCCCCAGAGATAGGGGGTGTGGAGAAGCCTGTGTGCATGCCGCATGATGCTGTCGCTGTCGTGACGGGCGATCCTGCCGTCGTACTTGTAGCTCTTCCCGCACAGTTTTACAAAACCTTCGCCATAGCCCGGAAATACAGCACTGCAAGGTACGGCAAGTCTCTGCCCTGATTTGTCGGTCAGCCGGCCTATGGCATCGCCGCAACGCTTTTTTTCCTTGCCGTCCAGATCGGCTTTTTGAAGGTCGGACAGGGGAGTGTGTTGCTTCCGGTCAATCCAACAGGTGTACCCGTCGGCTTCATTTTTTATGAAAAGCCATTTGGGCTTTTCTTCGAGCACTTCATAACACTCTCCGAAAAGGAGTTGGGTGACCATTTCGGCCTTGTCGGAAGGTTCCTTTCGGGCGGGAATCAATGCCTGTAGTGCAATACCGTATGTCATATCGGCAAAATTAGCGATTTCAATCTCGTGAAGGGTGCGGTGCAGAAAAAAGGCCGCATCCTCAGCGGATGCGGCCCCTTGGTTCTTTTAAAAAATTGTTGAATATCAGCGCCAATCAACGATTTCATTGGCATGGTATTCTCCCGCCTTCAGCTTGACCGCCATTTTTTTGAAGGTCTCGATGGTGTAGGCTACATCTTCAAGCGTGTGCACGGCAGTAGGGATCAGCCGCAGCATGATTACGTCTTTCGGTACCACGGGGTACACCACAATACTGCAGAAGATGTTGAAATTTTCTCTGAGGTCCATGGTGATATTTGTGGCCTCTCCGAGGGTTCCCTTGAGAAAAACCGGGGTGACCACAGAATTGGTCAGGCCCAGATCGAAGCCGGCTTCACGCAGCCCTGACTGAAGGGCGTTGGCGATTTTCCATAGATTTTCTTTGTGCTGCGGCTCGTTGCGCATCATCTCCAAGCGCTTGATGGCCCCTGCTACGATGGGCATGGGCAGAGACTTGGCGAAGGTTTGCGAGCGCATATTGTAGCGCAAGAACTCGATAACCTGCTCATCACCCGCCACGAAGGCACCGATGGTAGCCATGGCTTTTGCAAAGGTGCCGAAGTACACGTCGATTTGGTCCTGAACGCCCTGTGCAGACCCGGCGCCTCGGCCGTCGCGGCCTATGGTTCCGAATCCGTGGGCATCGTCTACAAAGAGGCGGAACTTAAAAGCCTCCTTCAGTGCGGCGATTTCGCGGAGTTTACCTTGATCGCCGGCCATTCCGAACACACCTTCCGTTACCACCAGAATTCCTCCGCCGGTATTTCGGGTAAACTTTTGCGCGTGCTCCAGCTGCTTGCGGAAGCTGTCCATATCATTGTGCTTAAAGACGAATCGCTTCCCTTGGTGCAGGCGCACCCCGTCGATCATACAGGCGTGAGATTCCGAGTCGTAGACAATGACATCATTTCGATCCACGAGGGCTTCAATGGCTGATTGGCACCCTTGGTAGCCGTAATTGAGCAGGAATGCGTCTTCTTTTTCCATAAAGTCGGCCAGATCGCTCTCGAGCTTTTCGTGCAGCGAGGTTTGACCTGACATCATACGAGCGCCCATGGGATAAGCCATACCCCATTCGGCTGCCGCTTCTGCATCTGTCGCGCGCACTTCCGGATGGTTGGCGAGCCCGAGGTAGTTATTTACGCTCCACACGAGCACTTCCTTTCCGCGAAAGGTCATTTTGCGGTCGATTTCGCCCTCGAGCTTGGGGAAAGTGAAGTAACCGTGGGTTTCCTTGGCATATTTCCCCAAAGGGCCGCGGTTGTTTCTAATTTTGTCGAAAATGTCTTGCATAGTACAGTGGTCGTCACTTGATTTAAAGCGCGAAAGTACTGCTTCCCCGTGACCCGGCAAAATGCAATAAAATATCATCGACATCTTCACGTTCACAAAGCGTTGACAATACTTTATCAATCGTCCGGTTAATCCTATCTTTGCGCGATGTTTTTTAAGCCTGTGCGCACCATTCCCGTTCTTTTGTTCCTGCTGGTTTTCTCGGCATGCTCTGAGTATGCTAAGATTCTTAAGAGCAGCGATGTGGAGATGAAATACCGCAAAGCCGTGGAGTACTACGATGCAGGTGAATACAGCAAGGCACTTTCCCTTTTCGACGAGTTGGGCACCCTGTTTCGCGGTACAAGCCGCAGTGAAATCGTACATTATTACATTGCCAATTGCCACTTTAAATTGGGAGACTATTATTTCGCGGGGTATTATTTCAAAAATTATGCGAAAACATATCCCAAAAGTCCGAAAGCGGAAGAAGCGCTCTACAAAAGCGCCTATTGCAGCTACCTGAACAGCCCTACGCACAGCTTGGATCAACGGGAGACGGAGCAGGCCATCGAAGAATTTCAACTCTTTCTGAACCGATATCCGAAAACCGAACTGAAGGACAGCACCAATACCATGATCACGGAACTGCGGTCAAAACTGGAGCTGAAGTCGTACGAAAATGCCAAGCTCTACTACCAAATGGAAGAGTACAAATCGGCCACGGTAGCCCTGAAGAATCTTCTGAAAAAATTTCCGGAGAGTCCCCACAGGGAAGAAATCGAGTTTTTGATTGTCAAAAGCTCTTATCTTTTGGCGGTCAACAGTATTGATTCTAAGAAGGAAGAGAGGTTTGCCGATACCATCGAATCTTATCATAAATTTGTGGACGAATTCGGGAGCAACAGCAAATACGTAAAAGAGGCAGAAAACCTCTATTCGAATGCCTTGCGCGAACTCGACAAGATGAAATTTTAAACAAACGAAGCACATGAACTTCAAAAACACGAATGCCGCGCGTACCACGATCACCCGTGACGTGAAAGATCTGGAAGCGCAAACGGGAAATATCTATGAGTCTATCGTGGTCATTTCCAAACGCGCCAACCAAATCAGCTCCGAACTGAAAGAAGAACTCAGCCTCAAGCTTGAGGAGTTCGCTACGTCAACAGACAACCTTGAAGAGGTATTTGAAAACCGCGAGCAAATCGAAATTTCGAAATTCTACGAGCGCCTGCCCAAACCCCACGCTATCGCAGTGCAGGAAATGCTTGAAGACAATGTTTACTTCCGCAGGTTGGGTGAGGATCCCGGAGCGGAAGGAGAGAAATAATCTCCCGGCATGGGAATGCTCGAGGGCAAGCGGATTCTACTCGGAGTTTGCGGCAGTATTGCGGCTTACAAGTCCGCATATATCGTAAGAGAGTTTGTAAAAAGAGGAGCCGAGGTGCAGGTAATATTGACCCCCTCGGCTTTGCGCTTTGTTACGCCGCTCACCTTGGGTACCCTCAGTAAGCATCCCGTTCTGTCCGACCTGGTGGCCGATGAGCAGCGGGGCGTTTGGAACAACCACGTAGATCTGGGCAACGGCGCCGATCTCTTTTTAATCGCGCCCGCATCGGCGCATACCCTCGCCAAAATGGCGGGCGGAGAGGCAGATAATTTGCTGCTTACCACCTACCTGAGCGCTACTTGCCCCGTATTTTTTGCACCGGCCATGGACCTCGATATGCATGCCCACCCCGCGAATGCCGAAAACATAGCACGGCTCGAAGAACGGGGGCACCTGCATATCCCTTCTGAAAGCGGCGAACTCGCCAGCGGGCTCTCAGGCACAGGGAGAATGGCCGATCCGGAGCATATTGCTGACTATGTAGAAGCCTATTTTACCGAGAAGGCCCCCTTGCGGGGAAAATCAGTGGTGGTTACGGCAGGCCCTACTTACGAGGCTATTGATCCCGTGCGGTTTATCGGCAACCACAGCTCGGGAAAAATGGGGTACGCCCTCGCCAAAGCTTTTGCTGAAGCCGGCGCCCGTGTCACGCTGGTATCCGGCCCGGTGAGCCTGCCCGCCCCCGGAGGGATCCGCCGGATTTCGGTGACTTCAGCGCAAGAGATGTACCGCGAAACCCTTCCACTTTTCCGGGAAAGTGATATCGGTGTGGCCGCAGCCGCAGTAGCAGATTACAGGCCTGCCGAGCCCGCGAGTACCAAGATGAAGAAAAAGGATGCCAACCTCAGCATCGAGATGGAACCCACGGAAGATATTTTGAAATCCATGGGCGCTGAAAAGAAGTCGGGGCAGCTCCTCGTAGGTTTTGCCTTGGAAACCGACAACGCAGAAGCCAATGCGCGCGGGAAGCTCGTTGCCAAGAATTGCGACATGATCGTGCTGAATTCCCTTGCCGATCAAGGTGCCGGATTCGGCCACGATACCAATAAGATTACTCTCATGACGGGCAATAAAACCGTGCATTCCGAGTTAAAAACAAAAGAAGAAGCAGCATCCGACATCGTAGCTTTTTTGGTGACCGAATTTTTATGAGACGTCTCTCAGCCCTTTTTACTTTTCTCTTGCTGCTGAGCTACGCTTCGCGTGCTCAGGAATTAAACTGTCAGGTAGAGGTGATCACTCCCACCATTCAGGGGGTGAATCCCGCTATTTTTGAAAGCCTGGAACAGATGGTTTTTGAGTTCATGAATAACCGCAAGTGGACCAAGGACCAATTCACCATCGAAGAGCGGATTCGGTGCAATATTTTGATCAATATTAACGAAGCCAGCGCCTCTTCTAACCGATACTCAGCCACGCTTCAGGTAATCTCGGGCCGACCGATTTTCAATACGGATTACTACAGCCCCATTCTCAATATACAAGACAACAATTTTCAGTTTGAATACATCCCGAACACCCAATATGTATTCAATCCCGACAATTTTCAGCACAATCTGCTGCATGTATTGGCCTTCTATGCCTATCTGATCATCGGCTACGATTACGACACCTTCTCTCTGCGCGGCGGCACGCCTTATTATCAGCAGGCCCAGCGGATCGTGCAGGCGGCGCAAACATCCAATGCATCCGGCTGGAAGGCCTTCGAAGGTGACAAGAACCGCTACTGGCTGGCAGAAGACATTATGCACCGCACCTTTGAACCCATGCGCGAGTGTCTGTACGAGTACCACAGGCTCGGAATGGACCTCATGAGCGAGAAGCTCCCGAAAGGACGAACTGCCTGTATGCGTGCACTTCTCAAGATGGACAAGGTGCATAAGGTAAAGCCGTTGGCATACAATACACAGTCTTTTTTTCTGGCCAAGAGTGATGAGATTGTCAACCTTTTCTCCCAGGCTGACCCGCCGGAGCGCAACCAACTCTTCGAGGTGATTTCTAAGGTAGATCCCGGAAATCTCAGCAAGTACGAGAAGATGCAGAAAGGGAAATAAAGTTCTCGCGGATTTTCCCGTGCGATTTTGCAAATTTGTGCCATGCTGCGCACCCTCTCCGTAAAAAATTACGCCCTCATTGAAAACCTCGATATTCAGTTTGATGCGCGGTTGAATATCTTGACGGGTGAAACCGGCAGCGGTAAGTCCATTATTCTGGGCGCCATGACCTTACTTTCCGGTGAGCGCGCGGATACTTCATCTGTGCAGGAGGGCAAAAAGAAATGTATTGTTGAAGGGGCCTTCGACATGGAAGGACTCAACATGGAGCCCTTATTCGAAAGTGTCGACCTCGATTATGAGCCCCTGACCTTGATTCGGAGAGAAATCAATGCCAACGGGAAGAGCCGTGCCTTTGTGAATGACACCCCGGTGAACCTGAAGGTGCTTCGTGAAATCAGCTTGAAACTCATCGACCTCCACGCCCAACACCAAACCCTGAAGATCAATGATCCCGGGTATCAGCTGGGCCTCTTGGACAGGTATGCCGGAGTGACGGATGAATTGAGCACCTACCGCGAAGCCTACCGCCTCTACAGGCAGCATGCCGAGGCGCTGCGGGAAGCAGAGGAGGAGGGAAGAAAGAACCGGCAAAACTCGGATTTCATGCGTTTTCAGCTTGATGAACTCGAGGCTGCCCGGCTCGATGAGATTGACGAGGAGGCACTCGAAGAGGAGTTGAACCTTTTGGAAAATGCCGATGAAATTTCCGCCGGTTTGTCCAAAGCCGTTTATGCTCTTTCCGAAGCAGAGATCAACGCCGCATCCGCCCTCCGCGAGGCCCGCGAAGCATTCAGCGTTTTGGCGAAATACGGGAAGGCTTATGAGGAGCTCGGTGAGCGGTGTAAATCTGCCGAAATTGAGACCCTCGATATGGCCGCTGAGACCGAAGCCCAGCTCAGCAATACCGAGTCGGATCCCGCCAAACTCGCCAAACTGGAGGCCATACGCGATACGCTCTACAGGCTTGGGATGAAGCACGACACGGAGGGTGTGCCGGGCTTGAAGGCACTTCGCGACTCGCTGAGGAAGTCGGTATCGGATGCAGATAATTTAGACGATCGACTCGGGGAGATGCGCGCTGCAGCGGACGCGGCACTGCGGGAAACGGAAAAGCGCGCCCGCGTGCTCACCGAAAAACGCAGAAAAGGCGCACAACCGCTTTGCCGGGAGATTATGACCGTATTGAAAACCTTGAACATGAAGGATGCGCACCTTGAGGTGAAGCTGATGCCGACAGCATCTCCCGGTCCTTCGGGAGCCGACCGTGCTGAGTTTCTCTTCAGCGCCAATGCCGGCCGAAAGCCCGCACCCTTAAAAGATACTGCCTCGGGAGGAGAACTGTCCAGACTCATGCTGGCCGTAAAGCAGATCGGTGCGCGAAACGCGGGGAGGTCAACCATCGTTTTTGACGAGATCGATACAGGGGTGTCCGGTGAGGTGGCAGACAGCATGGGGCGCATCATGCAGGCCATGTCTTCCGGAATTCAGGTGATCAGCATTACCCACCTCCCGCAGATTGCCGCGAAGGGGGATGCCCATTTTAAGGTGTTTAAAACCAAGGAGAGCGGCGCCGCTGTTACAAAGATTTCACCGCTGCAAGAAAATGAACGCCTTACTGAAATCGCACAGATGCTCAGCGGAGCGAAGACCACCGACGCGGCCATGGCCAATGCGAAAGCACTGCTCTCCGCAGAATGATGTAGCTTTCAGATTTTGATCGCGACCCCGATATTGGCGAAGGTGACTCCCCATCCGAACTCGCCCATCGCCGCAATTTTTTCTTTGAACCAATAGCGCCCGCCTACGAACAGGCTTAATCCGATGCCGCTGCTCGCGGGAGACAGTTCGGGGGGTACATTGCCGAACGCAGCAGAGGAGAGGCTGTTGATGCTCAACATGGCGCCCGCGTAGGTATCCAGATCGTCGATCAAGGGGTAGTGGAGGGCACCGCGTACGCCGATGATCGTATAGTTGTACCTCCATCCGTATTCGTTCGGACCTCTCGGCCCCGCCCGAAACCGAGAGCGTGAATATCCGATAAAACCGCCTACACCGAGGGTGATGCCCTCTTCGATGAAGTCTTCGATCAGTGCGTACTCTCCGGATACGGAAATCGGCGGAACCTGCATGGTGTAGAAGCGTCCGCTGTAGATGGTCGATCCGAAGCCTACACCGGCATTGATCACGATATCACCTTGATTGAAGGTGCTTTCCTGTGCGCGCACGGACCACGCTGTTGCGCAGAGGGCGAGGATGAAGAGAAACTTTTTCACGGATAGAAATTTACGGGTCTCGGAATAGGCGGCAAAGGTAAAAACCAAAGTGAACGCGGCCTTATGCCGCGACAAAGATTTTGTTCGGGTCCGAAGAAAAATTCAAAACGGACAGAAGCGGATCAAAAATGGTATCGACGGAAGGAGATGGCAGGTTTGCCCCGGATTTCCTCATGGAAAAGCAATAGATAACCGTGTATTTCCTGTCTGCTCATTTTTGGTTAAATGCGTCACTGTAATATGCGTGAAATTTTTTAGGATGTTGAAATACATTATTTTGAAAATATCACTTTTACTAAATGAATATTAAAACAGGTAAGATTTACAAAGTATAACCATAACAAACAGTAAAAATATAAGACGATAACCGAAACTATGTTTGTCCCGCAATTAGACCTAAACAAACAAACCAATGAAAAGACAATTACTAAGATTAGCAGCGATTTTGTTCCTTTCGATTGCCGGGCTTACCTCGGTGAGCGGTCAAGGCTACACTTCGTCGAGCATGTCAGGCACGGTAGCGTCAGAGGACGAAACCTTGCCCGGAGCCACGGTAACCGCCGTTCATACCCCTTCGGGAACCACCTACGGAGCCATTACCAATGATCGGGGAAGATTTAATTTCAGCAACATGCGCGTAGGGGGTCCTTACGAAGTGAAAGTGACTTATGTGGGCTTTCAGGAACGCACATTTCAGAACATTAACCTTTCCCTCGGCCAAAACTATGTGCTCAATGTGCGGATGAGCCAAGGTGTGGATTTACCGTCTGTTGACATTTCCGCTTTCAGCAACGAGCAATTGAACAGTGAGCGTACGGGAGCATCAACCCGTATCGGGAATGAGAAGGTTCAAACCATGCCTACCATCGACAGGGGGTTCAATGATTTCACCCGTCTTACGCCGCAGGCCAATATTTCCGGAGGGGCCATTTCAATAGCCGGAGCAAACAACCGATTCAATCAGGTTACCATCGACGGAGCGGTGAGCAATGATGTATTCGGGCTGTCCGCAACGGGTACCAACGGCGGACAAACGGGAACTTCTCCGATATCACTCGACGCCATTGAGGAATTCAACGTCCAAATCGCACCTTACGATGTGCGTCAGGGAGGCTTTGGCGGCGGTGCAATCTCTGCCGTCACTCGGTCGGGAACCAATGAGGTGCAGGGTTCTGTATATTATTACCACCGGAATCAAGACCTCACAGGTAAAACTCCCGGAAGCATTGAGCGCTTGAACCTTCTGAACGATCCGGAATTTGAAAGACAACGCTTTGATAATTTTACGGATGACCAATGGGGTGCACGAATCGGCGGAGCGCTCGTAAAGGACAAGCTGTTCTATTTCGCGAACTTCGAACGCACCCGCAACGTAAGTCCCCTCGCTTTTGCACCCGGCACGGCGGAGTCTGTGGTAAGCGCCGATGATATCACTGCGGTTGAAAACATCGCCCGCGAAGTGTACGGTTATGACCCCGGAAATGCACTCGGCAGGCAAGAGACCACGAATGAGTCGATCAAAATTTTCGGACGTTTGGATTACAACATCAACGAAAAGCACAAGCTTACCCTGCGGCATGCATATACGCGCGGTGAAGCCGTTCAGTTGTCGAGATCGCGAAATTCCGTCACTTTTTCAAACGGCGCCATACTGCGAGAAAGCACCACAAACTCAACCGTGGCTGAGCTTAGCAGTGACTTCGGAAACGGCATGAGCAATAACCTTGTGGCCGGATTCACTTCTGTGAGAGAGCCGAGAACCACTCCGGGCGATCCCTTTCCCCGAGTGACCATCGCCCTCGGCGATGTTGCTACCGTCCGTTTGGGTGCCGAGCCTTTTTCAACGGTGAACCAACTTGATCAAGATATTTTCACCTTGACCGACAATTTCACGTTGTCCGGAGGTCGCCATACCATGACTTTCGGAACACACAACGAATTTTACAGTATTTACAATGCATTTATCGGTCAGGCCTTCGGAGATTACAGCTTCAGAAGCATTGATGATTTTGCAGCCGGACAGGCCAATGCCTTTACCGCCCAGTACAGCCGAACCGACAACCCGCGGGAGGGCGCTGAATTCAGGGCGGCGCAGTTCGGTATCTATGCGCAGGACGAGTTCCAAGTGACGGATCGTTTTAAAATGACTTACGGGGTGCGTTTTGATATGCCCGTGTATTTCGATGATCCGCTTCGCAATGATGATTTCAACGAATCGGTGATCGGAAGAAACCTTACAGGTCAGGACAACAATGACCTTCCGAGGCCGGTGATTATGCCTTCCCCCGGGGTAGGTTTCAACTGGGATGTTACCGGTGACCGCAGCACACAGTTGAGAGGTGGTACAGGGTTGTTTACCAGTAGGTTTCCTTTTGTGTGGGTGAGCGGTGCCTTTACACAGAATGGAATTCTCCTCGACCGCATCCAGCAATTCACCGGTCCGGATGATACGCCCGACATTCCTTTCGTTTCAGATCCGAACAACCAGCCCCGTCGCGACCCGGAAGCGTTCTCACCCGGCGGGAACATCACCGTAATTGATGAGAACTTTAAGCTTCCGCAGGTGTGGCGTACAAACCTCGGAATCGACCAAGCTTTCGGTAACGGTTATGTGGCGACCCTCGACGCGATGTATTCGATGAACTTTAATTCCTTCAGGTTTACCAATATCAACCAAGCGGGCCCCATCGGTACCCTCAGCGGTGCTGATAATCGACTGATTTGGGCATCGGCCGGCGGAGACCGCAGGATGGTGCCGGCATATTCAGAGGTGGTCTACGTGGACAATGTCAACGAGGGCTACTCTTGGAACATCACCGCGCAAGTGCAAAAGGCATTTCCCTTCGGACTTTTTGCCTCACTTTCGTATAGCTACACGCGCTCAACGGATCTGTTTCCCGGTACATCTTCCCAAAACCAGTCGAACTACTACCGCGTGGCTACGGTAAACGGGAGCAACTTCGCACAAACCGCTAACAACCCCTTCGATTCACGCAGCCGGGTCACAGGTTTGGTATCCTACAGGAAAGAGTATCTGAATAAAGCGGCCACCACGGTATCCGTATTTTACAACGGACAAACCGGTGCGCCTTTCTCCTATGTTTACGGCGGCCGAAACGGAGGGGATGTGAACCGCTCTGCCTTCAGCGGTAGCTTAAGCAACCACTTTTCTCTGATTTACGTTCCCAACCACGCGGGGGAGATCAACTTTACAGAATCGAACGGATTGAGTCCCGAAGAGCAATGGAGCCTCTTCAATGCTTACATTAACAACGATCCATACCTGCGCGGCAGAAGGGGAGAGTATGCCGAGCGAAACGGTGCCCGAGCGCCCTTCACACATCAAATTGATGTGAAAATCCTGCAGGATATTTTCACCGATATCGGACCCAACAGGAATACCCTGCAGCTCTCTTTTGACATCTTCAATTTCGCTAACCTGCTCAACCGAAATTGGGGGCGGCAATTCAATTTCGGGGAGAGCTTCTTCGATAACACTTCTCGCATCTTGAACCTCGAAGGCTACACCGATGACCTCGAGCCTGTTTTTTCTTTCAATACCAATGCAGCACCATTCGGCGAGCCCTATGAGACTTCTGACAGGCCGATCGGCGGTTCGCGCTGGGTGGGTATGATCGGTGTGCGCTACATTTTTAACTGAGGCACATATTCTTGCTGTTAAACGCGCGAAAAGGCCGCGGATCTCTGATCTGCGGCCTTTGTTTTTTCGCAGATTTCTCAGCGCAGCCGCTCCCTGAGCAATTTTCTGAACTCTCGGCTGTTCGGCTCCCGGTAGGTGTAGTACACGTAGCCGTTATGGATGCGGATATTTTCGGGAAAGCTGTTTCTGAGCTTCATCGGCTTCCCGGCCCCTCCTGTATTTACATGGATCTCGCGGATAAAGGCCGCTCCGCCTTTATTGTGCAGCGCGTAACATTTTCCCGTGTAGCGGTCCTGAATCATTCCGCGGTAGCGCTCCCCGTCAAAATTGTGGTGGTACATGTATAGTGAATCCGTGGGGAATCCCAAACTGTCATGATAGTAGATTCGGCTGTTGAGCACGTCGAAAATCACAAGTGTGCGGTCCACCCCGAAAGCTTGGGTTTCCGGTCTTTTGTATTCTCCCGGATTGGGTTGAAACGAACCCCGACGCCACTCGGCATTGTGGCCGCGGTCATTTTTGCTCCGCACGTAGGGGGCAAAAAATATGCGGTCGATTTTATATTCTTCTTCGAGCTCTTCCGCCTGCCTGCGCTGGGCATCGGTCAGCATGCGGTAGTCTCCCGGGGCATTTTTGAAGTATTCGTCATTGCGGATGTAGCGCACGGGATAAATATCCTGCGTAGATTCCAGATATACCCGATAGGTTACCTGAGGAATCAGAGGAAGCATCTCCGAAAAAAACCTGCTTCCGGGCATTACGGCGGCCAGTTTTTTCACTGTTTCCTCATAAAACTCGCCGGAAACATTTCGGGTATAGATCTCGTCCCTTTCGCGGATCACCTCGAGTACGAAATTTACGCCGATCACCCAAAGACCTCCTGCCGGATCATGGTACAGCCCTGTGACGTGGTGGGGTAGGGTTATCCTTTTGAAGTCTTCACCGTAGAGATTGAAGTTTAGCGTGTTATTGAGATATGCCTCGCGGTATCGCGAGGTGCGCGGCTTGAACTCCATGAAGTTGAGCAATACCAGAGTGTCACCGAGGAAAGCATAATCCAAGACGTTTTCAAAATCTTTTTGGTAGACGGTTTCTGATTTCGGTGCGGTGTAGATATTAGAGGTTCGCGCGGATGACGGAGACATGTAGATCGTCATGGAATCCGTCCTGCGAAAATCTCGGTACAGTAGCCTGCGGTCGTGGTAGTCGGCATGGGTCGCTGTCAATTGCTCCCCGCGAACAATGTCAAAAGAAAATCTTCCGAAGGCGTCCGTGCGATCCGAATAGCGGCCGGAGCGCACTTTGGCACGGGTTACGGGGCGCTCGGTTTCCGCATCCAGAAGAACTCCCGAAAAGGTTCTGCGCGACTGGGCTTCTGCCTCCGTACAGGAAAGCGGAATTAAAATTAAAAGCAGAATGATTGCAGCCGGAATTTTCACGCAGGTAAATCGTTTTTCTGTAGCTGATATACCCATCTCTTGCCGCCTTTGGACCGGGGGCCGGCAGAGGAAGGCATAAGCATCTCCGAAAGATAGAAAAATGCCGGCGGTTCTCAACAGTATTGTCTCACCGTTGTTAGCACCGTGTCGCACATTAACTTTACAATACCGTTAGCATAAATGATGTGAAACATGTTGATACATTGGTTTACAATGAAGACCTTTGACCATTCGCTGAAAATAATCATAAAGACCTTATTTTGCTAAGAAGCAAAATTCTGTGTCTGGTCATGACGGTTTTATGTTTCGGCATAAACGCCTCTTTTGCCCAAACCGGATTTAAAGGAAAAGTCTCCGACGGAGACTCCGGTGAACCCATGCCTTTCACCAATGTGACACTGCTCAACCTCCCTGATTCGTCACTTGCGGGCGGCGCCACCACGGATGCAGACGGGAACTTTGAAATATCCTCAACTCCGGGCAATTTTCTGATCCGCATCACTTTTGTGGGCTACCGCGAGTACTACCGAGAGGTAGAAACGGAGGAAGGAAAGGTTAATAACCTCCGAAATCTGAAAATATCCCCGGACTCGAAATTACTGGACGAGTTTGAAGTTCAGGCCCTAAAATCCACCTTCAAGTCTGATATCGACAAGCGTGTATTCAACGTTGAGAACAGCATTGTTGCCGAGGGCGGAACGGCCATAGATGTGCTTGAGACCTTGCCCTCCATACAAATTGATGAGGAAGGAGGCATCAGCATGCGGGGCAGCGGGGAGGTGATGATTTACATCAACGGACGCCCCACCAACCTCAGCGCCGATGACGCCGAAAGTATTCTTGCACAATTTCCCGCGAACAGCGTAAAAAATATTGAGTTGATTACCAACCCTTCTTCGAGATACGACGCCGCAGGCGCCGGGGGTATTATCAACATCATATTGAAAAAGAATACGAAAACCGGATTCAACGGTCAGACCAATGCGGCCGTGGGAACGCGAAACAAATACACCTCAGGCCTGAACCTCAATTACGGCTCCGGAAAAACCAATTACTACCTTTCATACGCTTTCGACTACAACGAACGCTTCGGAAAAAACGAAACAAGTCGGGAAAACTTCGGCGACGATGCCTCCCGCTTTCTGGACCAAGACTACTTTACCCTGACCACACGGCGAAACCATATGGTAAGGGTGGGAGCGGATCACAATTTCACTGAGCAGACCAACATCGGTTTCTACGGCAGGGCGAGTGTAGATAACAGGATTCGAAACAGGGACTACAACCAACTGCTGAGAAATTCTGAAGGACTTACCGACAGTTTGATTTTCAGAAATATTTGGGAAACCAACTTTCAGCAAAACTATGAGGCGGGCCTCAACTTCACCCACGAATTTGATACGGCCGGCACCAAACTCACGGCGAGCGCATCCTATGCGTACGATGACCGCGACCGGATGGAGGTATTCACCCAAAATATCACCTACGGGAGCGGTGCAGCGGCTCCCTCGCGCAGGACTTTAGAAGAATTCGGCAGGCCGCGCAGCAATACGCTCATTCAGGCCCAAGCTGACTTTGAAAAATATCTCGGAGAATCGGGCAGGATAGAGGCCGGTTGGAAAACTACGGTTTCCTCCGAGCTACGCCCTCAGACCTTTGACATCTTTGACTTCGAGACGGGTACCTTCAGCCGTGACCCGGAGGTCACCAACGAAGTCAGCCTCGACCGCCAAATTCATGCGCTGTATGCCATTTACCGCGGCGAATGGAACAAGGTAGGTTACCAATTGGGTTTGCGTGCAGAGCAAACCATAGATGTGCTTTACGATGAGAACAGCGATCAAAATTATGACCGCGATTATCTCGATCTTTTCCCGAGCGTCTACTTCACCTATGCCACAGGTGACAACAGTGATTTTATTGTGAATTACAGCAGACGTATTAACCGACCGGGGCTGTGGGGCTTGGCTCCCTTACTCAATTTGCAAGATCCGCTGAATCAGCGAATCGGAAATCCGAACCTGAAGCCTTCATACACGGATAGTTACGAAATCGGCCAAGCCAAATCGTGGAAGAATTATTTTATGACGGCTACTGTATTTCATCGAAGGACTTATGATACCATGACGCGAATTTTCGTAAGTGACGGAACGAGTACCGTGATGACCAGAGAAAACCTGAACAATGAGTTCTCCACCGGCCTGGAAGTCATCAATCAGGTGGAAGCCGGGAATTGGTTTGACGCTACACTTACGGCAAATGTCTTTTACGCCGAGGTGGTGGGCGCGGTGGGAGAGGACGAATTTCGTCGCAGCAACTACAGTTGGACCGTCAGCCTCCTGTCAAACATTAAGCTGGGGGATATCGGTACGGCACAAATCACGGGAAATTACCGCGGGCCTATTGTTCGCCCGCAAGGGCTGATCAAGCCGCTCTACGGTATCAACGTGGGCTTCAGAAGAGAAGTACTGAAAGGCAAGGGCACCCTGGCCTTAAATGTTACCGATGTATTTAATACCCGCAGGTTCATCATCGATATCGACGATCCTCTTTTCGTGCAAAACCGGACTTTTGACTGGGAAACACAGATCGCCACAGTATCTTTCACCTACAGGTTCGGGGGATATAAAGAAAAACCGGGAGAGCGACGCGGCGGAGGCGGAGGGCCTGACGAGGACGCATTTTAGCGTCCCCGTATTACCTTCCGCGCGGTTTGAAAATGTCGAACTGAGTATCAGTACCGCGTAACCAAGGCCAAGCCCGAAAAATCTTCCATCGCTTCCGGATCGGCAAAGACCACATCGCCTCCGTGTTTGATTTGTGCGGAGATGATTTCGTCTACCAAATCAGCAACGGCATCGGGTCCTGAGGTGCTGCCGTCATCTGCAATTTCTATGTTGGTGCCGTTCATTTTGCCCGGTTGATGGTATCCTTCCGCCACAAAGACCGTTTTACCCTTGCCCTCGTGTATGGCGCGCCACACTTGATTGAGATCGCTCTCGAGCAGGTTGGAACCTTTCGCTTTGTTCAGCTCTTCAAGACGCGCTTTATTCTTTTCTGCGATGTGGCGCTCCAATACTTTTCGGGCCTCTTTGATGACCTCATAAGCGGTGTAGTCCATCCTGTTTTTGTTCAGGTGTCCCGCTACGGCTTCCTTGTAGCCTGTTACATTCATGTAATGGTGAAAATTGCGCTCCTCTGTGCATACCACCACGGGAAGAACTTCTTTTTTCAGGATTTCCTGCATGGAGCGGTCCACCTTGCTGAAAAATTCTTCAATCATCTGCTCCGTCTTTCCCGCCATGGTTGATTTGAGCTTGTCGTCCACGTAATACATTTCGTTTTCAACAGGAAATTCATCTTCCACTTCAATAATTTCTTTCCCTTGTTCCGCTTTCAGAAGCCGTGCCGAATCTCTGCTCAGCACCAAGGCATAAAAACTCTGTCTTCGGTGCATGGCCTTCACGATATCCCGCATGGCAAAACTCCGGTCCACCACGGCGCGGTTTTCCACACTGACGTCAAGGCGGACGAAATCGTGAAACTTCTCATTTACAAATATCAGCATGCTGTCTCGGTTGAGATTGTGGTCAATGTCTTCACCGAGTTGTTCCAGCTTTTTTTCTATAGCTTGCGCTGCGCTTTTCTCGCAGGTTTCTTTGACTTTTTGCAGTGCCTCCTTGGCGAAATTTTTATACTGAATGCTGTCCGCCTGATTGTCGGGGGCGGTGCGGTGGGTGTTAAAAATCAGTGTGACATTACAAGCCGTTGCTTCAGTTTGAAGCTTTGATATTAAGTCTTTCATGAGGTGATTATTAAGGTTAGAGAATAAAATGAAGTCGGGTCAGATGCGCCCCCGAATATCGAGTTTCTTCAACATCTCGGGCGAATATTCTCCCGCGTAGGCGCCGTATGCATCTACAAGGATACCGCGCAAATCGTCGTTTCCTTCAACCGCATATACAACGCTGGTGTCACCGGGATTGCTTTTCCCCTCAAAACGGTAAAATTCAACGATTTCAAAATCTTCGGGATTCAGAGATACATCTGCGTCCTGATTGCAAATGAGCCGATTTCCCTCTTGCCGAAAATCGAGTTCGAAACCCCGCTTTTTGAGGTCGTCTGTAGCTTGTGATAAGGAGTCGTAGTTCTTAGGCATGTTTTTGGTTTGGCATGAAATTACACAGAATATTTCATAAGGAAGTTTGCCTCCTCCTGATTTAACGAAATTTCGATCTGCGGAATTCTTCTGAATCGCCCTTGACACAAGCGTTCGTTGTGTGCAGCGCAAAATGTTTGGCACCGTCAGGTAAAGGAAATGTTTGTGTGAAACCGGTTCTCAAGCGGGAGCAGGGCGCGCCTGTCTCGGGTGGGTTGGAGCCGGAGCGCAAGGCAGCTTGGGGTCTTTTCGCTCCGGAATTGCGCTGCGAAACGCACAGACAACCTTTAATCGCAGGCTTGCTCCGCTTTGCGCAGACGTTTATTGAGCCTCTTCACCGCCGCTGCAGGGCTCCGCTTAAAAATGAAGTGGTCAAAGGTTCGAACAGAATAGGGAAAAGGGCGACTCAGCCCTTGAAAGCGGTGGTTCATGATGTGAAGGGCTTGATAGCCGCCGGCTGCTTTCGTGGGATTGTCACGTGTTGTTTTTTCCGTCTTTCCCTTATCGGAAAGATACATGACCTCAATTTTCTCAGAAGGCTTCGAAGGAACGGTGCCGAATTCGGCGGTATAATAAATTCCCGAGGGGTAATCGATGTGTGCGTCGCGCTCGAGCTTTTCACCGAGAAAAAAAACGTTTTGCAAACGTTCTTCCCGCACATCTCGGCTCGATTCCGCCTCAAAGAAATAAACGGGACAGAAATCCCAATGCTTGTCAAAAGCTTCCTGAATCTTCCGGTTCCGCCGATTCCGTGCTTCGGCAAACTCATTCGCTTTGAGCTCTTTTCCCTCGCGCCGCAGGGCTTGAGAAACCTTACTGATGCTGTGAATGCGAACGAGGAGTGCACCGCTTTTCAGGGCACATATGTGGTGTGCTGCCAATTCCTTGTCCGTAAGCGCGCGAATCTCGCGGGCAGAATGCACAGCTTGTGCCCCGACATATCCCGCTTGAAGCATTAAAATAAACAATACGGAGCCTCTGATCAAAACAAGCGCATATTTTCGGTCAAGATAAGGGAAATATATCGCGCCGCGAGCGCACGCATTGCTTATCGCTCTATTCTTTGTGGGCGTATTTGACCAAAGTAGCCAAAGGGATGTAGTCTATTGTGCGTTCATGGGTCGCTTCGGGAACAATATTCGGCGCCACGCCTGCCTCGTAAGCCTCCTTCCATCGCAGCGCACAAAGGCACCATCGGTCACCGGGTTTTAGTCCGGGAAAGCGAAATTCCGGACGGGGTGTAATGAGATCGTTTCCGCGTGAACGTGAAAATTCAAGAAATGCATCGGTAACCACCGCGCAAACCGTATGCGTGCCGTGGTCTGAGCTGCCTGTACTGCAGCACCCGTCGCGGTAGAACCCCGTCATCGGGTCTTCGCTGCAGAGGATGAGTTTCTCCCCGAATATATTCTTATCGGGCTCCTTTTCGAAGTCTTGTGCCATAAGGTGAAGTAAAATCAGGATGGTGTAAATGTAGCCCATGGGAAGGGATTTTAATTCCTGCGTTTCTGCCGGAGCGAAAATTCAACGTACCCCCGTCTCTTTTGTTTTCAGTCACCGAAGCCTTTGCTTACTGCTTGACCAATTTCTTGATGCTGCGCTCCCCGCTGTCAAAAACCAACTCCGTAAGATATACGCCCGGACTCAAAGCGCTGATGTCCGTGACCGCTCCCGAGCTGATTACCGCCACCTGCAAAACTGTTCTCCCGCGGAGGTCATACACATTAAGTTGCGCATTGCTCTGCACGCCGTCCCATTCCGTGCGCACCGCAGTGCTCGCCGGATTGGGGAAGAGCCTTACCTCGCGCTCGGCAAGGGTGGGAGCGGTACCTGAAGTGAAATCGAGCTGAATATTGTCTACAAGGAGATTGTTGCCCCTTCGGTTGTGCCCCGTGAAAATCGGGAATATACCTTGTGTCAAATTGGCCCCCTCGAGGTCTTGCGGGCTGAATGTGAGGCTTACACTCGCCCATTCATCTGCAGTTTCGGGGAATGCGTTCGGAAAATGCACATCATTGGTATAAAGCTCTTCGCCGCCTTTTCTCCACAGTTCGAGCTTTTCCTCGCCGCAATTGTATCCGATGGCCACGCTGAGCGTGTCAAAGTTGTTCGGATTGTTGGTGCGTCGTCGGTAGTAATAATCGAAAGTTAGGGTGTAATCTTCTGCAGGATCAATTATTGACGGACCGATCAAAAGGTCTTCCTGTCCTGCGGCGGGAGCGTAATTCCCGAAGCGCATCCAAGCGGCATAGCCCACGGAACCGTCAGACTGAACCACAAGGGCGGTATCCCAGGTAATGTCGTTGTCAGGATTGTACACCGTCCACAGTTCGGGCCCGAAGCCGTTTTCGAAGTCTTCGAAAAAGGTGAGCAAATCATCCTGCGGTGCTGATTTCTGCAGCCATCGCTTTACTGCGTTGTTGTTAAAAAGGTCGTACTCATTCTCAAAGGGAACGATACGTGCGTGGAGTTCATTTTTGCCCGGACCGGCTGTTTCAACAGAAGGCAGGGCTACTTCGGTATCGGTGTCGGGGGCAAAAACTGTCCCGGGGTCTTCATAGACAGAGGTTTCACCTCCGTTGATGCGGTATTCTACAGTGATTCCCGTTACGGGATCGGTCCCCGCATTGCGCACCACAATCACGGGCTCAACTTCCGATGCACCTGCTGCAGAGCAGCGCCAGGGTGCACTCGGCTCGGCTATGGTGAGGATCTCAAGATCGAAATCATTCTGCGCGGGAGGCACAGGGTCGTGGGTTTCCGCAAGTTGGTCAAAAGCGGCTTTGACGTTGATCAGCCCCATGCCGTACGTATTGTCTTCTCCGGGTTCGCCGAGGTCGGTGGCGGAGTGGTAGAGCGCGAGGAGAATTTCCTCACCCGTTACCTCGGGAAAGGCCTCTTTGAGCAAAAGCACCGCCCCGCTCACGTGGGGCGAAGCCATGGAAGTACCACTTGCGAATGCGTAGTCACCCGAACCTATTGCCGAGCGAACACCTACACCGGGAGCCACCACCTCGGGTTTGATGAGCAAGCTGCCCTCACCGTCGCAAAAGCCGGGCCCGCGACTTGAAAAGACAGCAATCGGAAAATCATCTTCGGGCAGGTTGCCGTTCACTGCTCCCACAGCGAAAGTGTTCACAAGGCCGGTATTGGTGTTTTGAGGCACGCCTATCGTCATTTGCCCGGGTCCGTTGTTTCCTGCGCTAAAAACATTGGCTATGCCTGCTGCTTCCACTGCATTGAAAATGGGGACCACAAAGGCGGGGCAAGGTGGCATGCTCCATTGAGGAAGTCCCAAGGGGTCGGGATTGAAGCTCCAAGAATTGTTGATCACATCGGGCACATCGTCGACGGTATCCTCATCGCCATCGGGGTTCAAAGCCCACTCGAAGGCAGCCATATAGTCGGCGAGCACTTGCTCGGGGAATATTACATCGTTGGCATAGTTGCAAGCGATGAAGTGCGCTCCGGGGGCCACGCCGATTGTGTCGTTGGTGGCCTGTTCCAGCCCCAGTACGGTTCCGGTAACGTGGGTGCCGTGGCTCCCAGGTTCATCCGTGGGTGCGGGGCTGTTGATCCCCAGCCAAGTTTGGGCTGCCGGGAGCATTTGGTAGAGGAAGCGCTCGCCTACGGCAGGGTGTTCCGGCCATACCCCCCCATCCAAAATCATGGCCATGC
>PXBH01000064.1 GCA_003565555.1 Cryomorphaceae bacterium
CACCGAAATTTCGGGAAAGGAAGATTTTGATGAAAAGAAGGCACAGCTCGACGGCAGAATCGAGGAACTGAAAGAGGCTTTCGTGAACGGGTAGAACTCCAACGGTACCCCCGTATTCCGCACACAACCCGAGGCTCAGCCGCCCTGATGCGCGGGACGCAAAAGGTCGAAAACAGTTTTCACGGGGTTAAAGGTTTCGATGGGCACTTCGACGAAAACGGTGTTCCACCGGTGCATGGATCCGTTCCACAGGCCGGGCAGCTCCAGGGCGCGGATGCTCTTTCCCCGATGGGTTTTGGCCACGGTCATTCCCGTATCGGGGTTGCGGTACTTGAGCAGATTAAAGGCCTTTCCTTTGTAGTCTTTCATGCGCACCGCGATGTCGACCGGGTTGAAATGGCTCGCCTTTTCCAGAATGGCTTTCTGTTCGGGGTCGTCTGTGTCGACTTGGGCTTTTTCGACGATTTGCAGGGATGTGGAGCCGTCGGGTTCGCTCACGAGAAAGGGCCCTCCGCCCGGTTCACCTTCGTTTTTCACCACGCCGCACACGCGAATCGGCCGGTTGAGCAGCGCGCGAATTTCTTCATCGTTTTTGTTCGAAAGGTCACAGGCAAACCATTTCTGACAAAATTCGGCGCAGGCCTTTCGGTCTAAATCGCCGCGGTCGAGCGCGCGTAAAAAGGAAAAGACTTGCTCACTAACCTCGAGCAAAATACCGCCCAGCACTTCCTTATAGATTTTTGTGGGCTGCTTCTGCGCATCGGGCACCACGTTGTCAATGTTCTTGATGAACACGATGTCGGCATCGAGGTCGTTCAGGTTGTCGAGCAGTGCACCGTGTCCCGCCGGCCTGAAGAGCAGGCTGCCGTCTTCATGGGTCACCCAGCTGTAGTCGCCCTCGTATATGGCGGGCGTATCGGTAGAAGGTTTTTGCACGCTGGTGTCCACATGAAATTCTGTGCGGAGCGCCGATGACAATCGGGTTTTGAGCTCATTCAGGTGTACTTCGGTTTCCTCCCGGTTGGTTTCGGGCACGGTGAAATGGAGGTGTGCATGGCCCTCATCGGCGGCGTAGCGCACCGCTTCGTGAAAATGCTCTTCGAATGCCGTGCGGGAGTGGCCGTCGGGATAGCGGTGGAATTTGATGAGGCCTTTCGGCAAATTGCCGTAATTCAACCCGTTCTTCAGCAGCAAGGCCCGCAATACATCAAGTCGGGTCACCGAGTCGTTGAGCGGAATCTGCTTCGGAAGCCCTACCACATCGATCAGGGCCTGCGAGAAGGGAAAGCGGTCGAAGTTTTCGAAAAAGGTTTTTGAAGCCTCGTTGGCCGTATTGTTTTCCAATGCCGCGAAAAGGTCTTTGAACATCCGTGAGGCAGCTCCGCTCGCGGGCACAAACTTCATCACCTTCAGTCCCTTTCGGTTTTGGTACGCCTGCATGTATCGCTGGCGGTCCTCTTCATCGATCCGGTGTATCTCTGTGCCGATTTTGCAGTTGGCGGCCAATTTTACGAAAGGATACCCTTCAATCAGGGCTTTGCGGTACGTGCGGAGTTGTGCTTCGCTGATGCCGCGCGCTTCGAGGGAGTCTTTCATTGCGGTATTGAGGGGGGCAGTTTCCATTTTCTTTCGGGGATTTCCTCAAAAATATTGAATCCTGCTCAGCCCCGAAAGTATTTCTGCCGAAGTCGGGCATCCTGCGCAGTTTTCTAAATTCTTAACTTCGCCGCCGATGAAAAAAATCTTGCTCACCGGAGGCACCGGCTATATCGGCTCTCACATTGCCGTGGCACTGGCACGCGAGGGCTACAGTCCGGTGATCGCTGACAATTTTTCGCGGTCCGACCGCCGAATTGCGGAACGCATCCGGGAGCTCTGCGGGCGTGCGGTGCCCGTGTACGAGGCAGACTGCCGCGACATCAATGCCCTGCGAAATCTGCGGGATCGGGAAGGGCACCTCGACGGCGTGATTCATCTCGCGGCCTTCAAATCCGTCGGGGAATCGGTCCGCAAGCCCGCCGCTTATTTTGACAACAACATCGGGTCGATGAGCGTGCTGTCCGCGTTTATCAAGGAGAGTAAGATTCCTCACTTTGTATTCTCTTCCTCCTGTACCGTGTACGGATCGCCGGAGGTAAGGGAAGTGACAGAAGAGACCCCTTTCGGAAAAGCATTCAGCCCTTACGGCTACACCAAGCAGGCCTGTGAGCGGCTTACGCACGATCTCGTGCGCGCAGAGCCGTGGCTCAAGGTGGTGAGCCTGCGGTATTTCAACCCCATAGGAGCGCATCCTTCGGGCAGGCTGGGAGAACTCCCCGGCGGCATTCCGGACAATCTCTTGCCCTACATCACCCAAACGGCAGTGGGTGAGCGGGAAGCACTCACTGTTTTCGGGGAGGATTACGATACCCCTGACGGGAGTTGCGTGCGCGATTATGTACACGTCTGTGATGTGGCTGAAGCACATGTGCGGGCCCTCGCCTATTTGGCAGATGCGGAACATTCGCCCGAGGTTTTCAATATCGGTACGGGAAAAGGGCACAGTGTGAAGGAAATTATTGACATCTTTAGCCGCGTGAACGGCGTGCCCCTGAAAGTGATTCACGGTCCGCGCCGCCCCGGTGATGTGGATGCCATATACGCCAATGTGGATAAGGCAACCGAAGTGCTGGACTGGAAATCAACATATACGGTAGAGGACGCACTCAAACATGCATGGGAATGGCAAAAGTCACTGGTCAATTTTTAATCGCACCCGTACTCGGGGCCTTGGGGGTGTTGCTTTTTGCCTTTTCGGCAAAGGGGCAGGAAGCGGACGCCGGGTCAAAGAGAATCGTGAAAATCATAGACCGGGCGGAAGATAAAATCGTACTGGAGTTTACGAACTATATGTGGATCAACGTGCCTGAAGGAGTAGAGCTTCGGCCTTTTTCTCCCGGCTTTAAGGCTTATTTGTTTTCCGATTATCAGCTTTTTAAAAGCGACTTCAGCTTGGCTTGGGGCCTCGGAGTGAGTGTGGACAACGTGCACAGCAATGCTGTTTTTGTACAAGAGGTGGCCGAAGACGGCACCGTGGGAGACCAGAACCTCACCCCTTTTCCGGAAGGATACGAATACGATAAGAACAAATTTGTGACGACCTTTATCGAGCTCCCGCTTGAATTTCGTTACATCCACACCGGTCGTCGGCCGTTCAAAGCCGCTGCCGGATTCAGGGTGGGGTATATGGTGTCAAACCACCAAAAGATTATCGACACGGAGGGCAAGCGAAAATTCTATGATTTCGATGATCTGAATCGCTGGCGTTACGGTGTCTCGGCGCGGGTAGGTGTGGGGCCCGTTCAGGTTACCGCCTTTTACTCGCTTGTGCCGTTGGTGGAAAGCGGTCGCGGTACGGATGAGTTTACCGCTTTTTCAATCGGGCTGGCCCTGACGGTGATAAAATAGCGCCTTCCGATGCGGTACGGCCGAAAACTAAATCGCAAGCCCGCGGAAGACGAAGACAAACAGGGTGCAAAACCCTATGCCTGCACCCCAGTAGGCTTCGCGCGGAGTGTGTACGCCCAATATGAGCCGAGCGGAAATAACGAAACCGGCCATAAGCACCGAAAAGGCGATCAGTCCCGCATCAAAAATTCCGTAGACCGTTGACAGCGCGACAACCGTTCCGGCAAAACCGCCGGCTCCCGCCGCGTGGGCGCTGATCTTCATCACCGAGTTGATTGCTGCAAGAAGGATGAGCGTGACCGTGGTGCCCAGCATTACCGCCGGTATGGTAGGGGGCAAGGCCCCGCGGCGAAGCAGAATATAGCCCAAAACGAAAAAGAAAAAAGATGATATGTACGGTGCGAAACGTTCCCGTCGCTTCCGCACATCCAGCGTGGACACCGCGCCGTACCAGCGCAGCAGCAGCACATTTACACCCGGAAATGCGATGGTGCTGAGCGCAACGATGATGTAAGCCATATGCAAGCGGGCATCTGCCGTAGTACCGACGGCGGCGCGGTGGTACTCTCCCGCAGCGATTACGCTCAGCGAAGGCATAAACAGGGGGTGAAAAATGAGTGATATAACAGCAGCCGCGCGGCGCATGCTCAGAGCTGCTTCCGCAGTCGGGCCACGGGAATGTTGAGTTGCTCGCGGTACTTGGCTACGGTGCGCCGGGCAATGTTGTAGCCCTTTTCCCTGAGGAGGCACGCGAGTTTTTCGTCCGTAAGCGGTTTGCGTTTCTCCTCCGCATCAATGGCGTCCTGAAGGATTTTCTTCACCTCACGGGTCGATACTTCTTCACCGCTTTCGGTAGAGAGCGACTCGCTGAAGAAGCTTTTGAGCAGAAAGGTGCCGTAGGGCGTCTGCACGTATTTGCTGTTGGCCACGCGAGATACCGTGGAAATGTCCAAGTGAACGATCTCGGCGATATCCTTTAATATCATCGGTTTCAGCTTGGTTTCATCGCCGGTGAGGAAGTAGTCTTTTTGAAATTCAGTGATGGCATTGATGGTCAGCAGCAGGGTTTGCCGGCGCTGCTTGATGGCGTCGATGAACCATTTGGCAGCGTCGATTTTTTGCTTGACAAACATGATGGCCTCTTTCTCCTTCTTATTGTGCTCCTTCGCAGCGGCATAGCCTTTCATCATTTGCTTGTAGCTTTCGCTGATGCGCAGGTCGGGGGCATTCCGCGAATTGAGCGTAACGCGAATTTCATCGTCATCCACAGTCATCAGAAAGTCGGGGATTACATGGTCCGGTGATTTGGAACCGTCGCGCATGCTGTTGCCCGGTTTTGGGTTGAGCTTGACAATTTCCGCTATGCTTTCTCTGAGGTCCTCATCCGAAATCTGCATGCGCTTCAGAATGCGGTCGTAGTGTTTTTTCGTGAAGGAATCGAAGTGTTCTTCCACCAGTTGTATTGCCAGCTTGATCGAAGGGTAGGTGTTGTCCTTTCTTTTCAGCTGAAGCAAAATACACTCTTGCAGGCTGCGCGCACCTACCCCGGAAGGATCCAGGTCCTGTACGATTTTCAGGACTTCCTCCAGCTCTTCAGCCGTGGTATTTATGTTTTGCGAGAAGGCGAGGTCATCTGCGATGTTTTCCAACTCGCGGCGGAGGTACCCGTCATCGTCGAGGTTACCTATGATGGTTTTGGAGAGCAGGACTTGTCTCTCCGAAATGTTGCGCAGAGAAAGTTGACGCTCGAGGGCATCCCTGAAGGTAGTCGAGGAGGCAAACGGCACCGATTTTTCATCGTCGTCGGCACCTTTGTTTCGCACGCTGAGCTTGTAGGCCGGGGTCTCGTCATCGTCCATGTACTGTGAGAAGTCAAAGTCCTCTATGGCTTCGTCACGTTCCTTTTCTTCGAATTCTTCGCGCTCTTCTCTTTGTTCCGCATCCTCTTCATGGCCTTCGTCCAAAGCCGGGTTCGACTCCATTTCCTCCTTGATGCGCTGCTCCAATTCCAGCGTGGGAACTTGGAGCAGCTTCATGAGCTGAATCTGTTGGGGAGACAGCTTTTGCAGGAGTTTTTGACGGAGGCTTTGTTTTAGCATAATCTCAGGTAGGGCCCGTAGGCGCGGTGTGCAAACTTAGCAGAAAGTTCGCAAAATTTTTTTGTCAATGCTATCAAGGGTCCACAACAATGAGCCGCCACCTTTTGCCCGTGCGGTATTTCCGGCCCTTGTAGAGGTAGCCGGAACCCCCCACTACGGCGAAAATCCCCGCCAGGCCCCATACTTCGCGGTCTACTACGGGTGTGCGGCCGGTATTGAAATAATTGTTGGCAGCGGAGAAAAGAAAAAAGGACGGGATCACCAAGAGGACGTTGCGCGACCAGAGGTGTACGCCTTTTACATTGGATCGGTCTGCGACGTATTCTACCTTGCGCAGCAGGATGGGGTCGCGTTTGTTCACATAAAAAAGGGAATCTCCGAAACCCGTCAACACAGCTTTGTTTTCACTTTCCGCGCCGCGGAGCTTGAAGGTGATTTCATCACCCGTGTAGTATCGGATGCGCTTTTTGGCGGGCTTTTCCAGCAATAAGAACGGTGCCGTTTGCCCTTGGCAGAACAGGCACAGGCATGCGGGGAGCAGGGTGAAAAACACCCGCCTGAGGATCTTGCGGGAAGCAAGGGAGAAAACGCTTTCACGCTGAAGGCAGTTTAGCGAAGGTAGGATACGCATACATTCTTCGGTTCGGTGAAAAAATCCATGGCGTCAAAGCCGCCCTCACGCCCTACTCCCGACTGCTTCACCCCCCCGAAAGGTGTGCGCAGGTCGCGCTCTAACCAGCAATTGACCCAGACGATGCCCGCCTTCACGGCTTCCGCAGCGCGATGTGCGCGGTTGAGGTCCGAGGTCCAAAGTGTAGCCGCCAGGCCGTAAGGTGTGGCATTGGCTTTGGCTACGGCCTCGGCTTCCGTTTCGAAGGTATCGAGGGTGACCACCGGTCCGAAAATCTCTTCCTGATTGGTGCGGCATTCCTGCTCCAATCCTTCGATGACGGTAGGCGCGATATAGTAACCCTCTGATAAATCTCCGCCGAGCCTGACCCGCTCTCCTCCGCAAAGAACCTTTCCGCCTTCCGATTTTGCTATTTCAATGTAGGAGAGGATTTTTTCCATGTGCGACTCACTCACCACCGCTCCGGTTCGCGTGTGCTCATCGGCGGGATCGCCCACTTTCATTTTACTGACCTTTGCCGTAAAGGCATCCCTGAACTCGGCATACAAAGATTTTTCAACGAGGATGCGCGAGCCGCAGAGGCAGATTTGGCCTTGGTTGGCAAAAGAGCTTCTCAGTGTGGTGCTCAGCATTTTATCAAAATCACAGTCTGCGAAAATGATATTCGGGTTTTTGCCGCCGAGCTCGAGAGAGAGCTTTTTGAACATGGTGCCCGCCTGCGTAATGATACGTTTTCCCGTAGCGGTTCCGCCTGTGAATGATACGGCACCCACGCCGGGATGCACGCAGATGGGCTCGCCGACTTCCGGCCCTAAGCCGTGGATAATATTGAGCACACCCGGCGGAAATCCGACCTCCCGAGCTGTTTTCGCCAGCATAAACGCCGTCATGGGGGTGATTTCCGAGGGTTTGGCCACCACGGTGTTTCCTGCGGCAAGGGCGGGGGCTATTTTCCATGAAAAAAGATAGAGCGGCAAGTTCCACGGAGAGATACAGCCCGCCACACCGATGGGTCTGCGCAGGGTATAGTTGATACCGAGGCCCTCCGTATAGTGGGCAGAGGAGGCATAATGCATGGCGCCCGCGGCGTAGAATTCAAAATTAGAAACGGCCCGCGGAATGTCCACGGAGCGCGCCAAACTTACGGGTTTACCGTTGTCCTTGGATTCTGCCCTTGCATAGGTTTCGAGGTTGTTTCGAATACCGTCTGCGAGGTTTTTCATATGCCTGAATCGCTCGGACGCCGGCAGTGAGGACCATTCGGGAAAGGCTTTCTCAGCTGCTTTCACGGCCTTATCAGCATCGGAGGCTCCGCTGCGGGCTATTTTGGAATAGACTTTTCCGCAAGACGGATCATAATTGTCCAGCCAAGCTCCCGAGTCGGCAGGGTGAAATTCCCCGCCGTAGAAATTGAGGATTTCTGTCATGGCGTGAATTTCGTTATTGTGATCGAAATACAGAATAAAAAAAGCACCGCGTCGGCGGGGCTTAACTTTTCGGTGAATAAACAGGTCAAAACTGAGAATATTATTTTCCCCGGGTGGTGTTGTCCCTGAAGGTTGTTAACAGATGCGCAAGGGATGTTAAAGATGGTTAAGCTTCAGTGCCTTCGTAAATACACCGCCGTAACTTTGTGACACTTTGAAGAAAAGTTTCATCACAGCGCTGATTGTCCTGATATGCTTCGCGCTTACGGGATTAATTGCTATCCAGATTTATTGGATCCGAAATTCGGTGACATTGCGCGACGGTCAGTTCAGACGTAATGTGAAGACCGCTGTGGCTGAATTTAACCATGTTCTCGAGCGCGAGGAGGCCCGTGAGCGCATGCGTCAGCACGAGGCGGGAAGGAGAATTATTGCCAATCTTGACAGCCTGAAACGGGCGCGGCCCAAGAGTAGTCTCGTGGTGTATGACGAAACCATTGACGGTGATACGGCGCTTGTTATCAGCCAAGACGGCGAGTATGCGTTCAAATTTTCCAATCGAAAATCCACCACGCGTTTTTTTGATCTCGGTCAGGCCGCAAATGTCGAAGTCGACAACCCGCCCGAAGATGAGTTCGGGACACTCACCTCAGCACAGACGGAGCTTCTCGCGGAGCTGATGACAGGATTGCTTCAGTCGGGAATGGGCACAGATTTCATTAACCGACATTCGGTTGAGTCGCTGGATTCTCTCTTGAGCAAAAATTTACGTGCCGTAGGCGGAATTACAGCCAAATATCATTTTGGAATTTTTGACGTTTACGACGCTCCTGTGCTCATTTCGCAAGAATCAACCGTATATTCAGAGCAGCTTCTTAAGGCGGGATTCAGAAGCCGACTTTTTCCGACTGATATGGTGCGTGAGCCCCTTTATCTGCGGATTTGGTTTCCCCGCCAGGAGTCTTACCTGCTGAAAACCCTCTGGCCTCTGCTTCTTGCTTCGGGAATCTTCATGCTTACCGTCATTGTCGCTTTCGGATACACCATCAGAACGATACTGTATCAAAAGAAACTGTCCGCCATCAAAAACGACTTTATCAATAACATGACCCACGAGCTCAAGACGCCGATTTCTACGATCTCATTGGCATGCGAAGCCCTTTCGGATCCTGTGATGGCAAATTCTGAGCGGGGTACGGCGCATTTTTTGAAAATGATCAGCGATGAGAATAAGCGCCTCGGAGTATTGGTGGAAAATGTATTGCGCAGCGCCGTTCTGGAGAGGGGCGGTGTGAAGATCAACCACGACGATGTAGACCTGCATGAGGTGATCATTGCAGCCATCAGAAACACGGAGCTGCAGGCGAAGCAAAAAGGCGGTGAAATCGTTACCGACCTCTCTGCCGACAATCCCGTCATCAAGGGAGATAAAGTTCACCTGACCAACGTTGTTTACAATTTGCTGGACAACGCCGTAAAATACAGCGGTGAGGATTTGATCATCACAGTGAGCACCAAACGCCACAATTCTTTCATCGAGCTGAGGGTGGCCGACAACGGAATCGGCATAAAAAAAGAGGACCGCGAGCGAATTTTTGAAAAACTCTTCCGCGTGCATACCGGAGATGTTCACAATATTAAGGGCTTCGGGCTGGGCCTCAGCTACGTGAAGATGATCGTCGAAAAGCACCACGGCACGGTTTCTGTGCAGAGTGATTTCGGAAAAGGAAGTACTTTTATCATTCAATTACCATACAACTATGAGATCTAAAACGCGCATTTTGCTGGCCGAAGATGACCCCAATCTCGGAACTCTTTTGCAGGAATATTTGGAAGCCAAAGATTTTGAAACGGTGCTGTGTTCGGACGGTGACAAAGCATTCAAAACATTTTCGAAGCAGCAATTCGATTTTGTATTGCTCGACGTAATGATGCCCGTGAAGGACGGTTTTACCGTGGCGAAAGAAATACGCACCATTAATAAGAAAATTCCGATTATATTTTTGACTGCCAAGTCCATGAAGGAAGATACCCTCAAGGGGTTCGACCTCGGTGCGGACGACTACATCACGAAACCTTTTTCCATGGAGGAGTTGCTGGTACGCGTCAATGCCGTGCTGCGAAGAACAGAGGCTTACCAGATGGCGACATCCGATAAGCAGTTTTTTGAACTCGGAGACTTTGTGTTTGACCACGAACGGCAGCTGCTCAAATACAACGATAAAGAAGCAAAGCTTACCACCAAAGAAAGTGAGCTCCTTCACTTGCTCTGCCTCAATAAAAACGGGGTCTTGGAACGCAATTATGCCCTAAATGCGATCTGGGGTGACGACAATTACTTCAACGGAAGGAGCATGGACGTATACATCGCCAAGCTCAGGAAGCACCTTAAACCTGAGCCGCGCATTGAAATCATCAATATTCACGGGAAGGGATTCAAATTGCTGGTGAGCTGATATTTTTCAGAGCGAACCCGTCCTTCCTCCGTCTACGGGAAGGTTAATCCCGTTGATGTACGATGCCGCGGGAGACGCCAAAAAACATATTCCGGCAGCGACTTCTTCCGGTGCTGCTACCCGGCGCAGCGGAACCGCTTCAGCCATTTTTCTCAGGGCCTCCTCGGGGGTGATGTCGGATTTTTTTGCTTTAGCTTCGGCAATCGAGGTGAGCCGACCGGTATGGGTGGCTCCGGGCAAAACGTTGTTGACCGTGATGCCGAAGGGGCCCAATTCATTCGAAAGGGTTTTGGCCCAATTGGCCACCGCACCCCGCACCGTATTCGATACGCCCAGGTTTGTTAACGGTTGTTTTACGGAAGTGGAAATTACATTGATGATGCGCCCCCATCCGCTTTCCCGCATAGAAGGTATGCACGCGGTAGCCAAAATGTGGTTGCAGATCAAGTGCATTTCAAAAGCCGAGCGGAACTCATCTTTATGCGCGGTGTGGGCAGGTCCGCCGGGAGGTCCTCCTGTATTGTTTACCAAAATATCGGCACGCCCCCCTTCATCGAAATAGGCTTTTACTGCCTTTTCCAATCCTTCCGGGTCGGAGAAATCTGCTTTCAAAACGGAGTGAGACCCCGTGGATATCTGCTTCAGCTCCAATGAAACAGCGTTGAGCTTTTCTGCGTTTCTGGCGATAAGTACTACATCAGCACCCATTTCCGCCATCATTTTAGCAGTTGCGTAGCCTATACCGGCAGTACTTCCCGCGACAAGGGCGGTCTTGTTCTTCAAGGAGGTGTTCATAGGTCATATGGTCTTCCTGCAAAGGAAAGGAAATGCGGGCTGATCCCCTAAAAAGCGTTTATCTATTCTGTGCGGGCTCCCGAACAGAAGCTGAATAAAGCCGCAAAGGCCTCGGGCAATATTTCCGTGCGGGGTATACCACAAAAAAAACTTACGTAACCGAAAGCTGAAGATCGCGTTAAAAGAGCTGACAATCTCTTGATATGAAACACATACAATTTCTTTTTGTGCTTGCCCTTGCGCTTTCCTGCGCCCCGGGAGCCGAGAACGAGTTTGGCGAGGAATTTGATAACGAGGTTGCGTCAACCCGCTTAGGGGAGTTGTCGTTGGCCCCTTACGGAATGGACATTATTTTAGGAATCCCCGAGGAACTTATGAGCAAAGTGGACGTGAGAAGAAATGAAAACTTCGGACGAATTGAGGTCAGTGCAGGAGCATCGGTGAGCTTTTTTGTTACCACTGATTTTGAATCTCTGCAATCTTTGAAAAGGGATTTGGAAGCAGGGATTTTTAAAATCGAATACGTTGAAGACAGACCGGATTTCATCTTGTACAAGGCCACTTTGCCGGACGGCTCCTCACCCTATTACAACTTTGTGAAAACGGTGGCCTACAACGGAGAAGTACACGTGATCGAAAACAATCCGTTTATGGAATTTTCGGAAGATGATATTCGCTTGATGGCAGGTATCGCGGAAAGCGTGCATCCCACAGTGATAAATGGTGATTAAGATTGCGGCGCGTATGAGTTTTTGTATTTTTGGACGATTTGAAACAGGCCCTATGACCTTCATAAAAAAGCATTATTTGCTCTCGACGGCGCTATTTTTTCTTTGCATCTCTTATGTTAATGCATCCCAATCGCTTGTGCTGAACGGGATATATCAGGGAAAGGATCTCTATGTTAAGAATCCCTTTGCGGCGGACGGCGTGGGGTTTTGTGTGTTTGAGGTCGTCGTGAACGGCGAAATTACCGGGGATGAAATCAACAGCAGCGCTTTTGCCGTCGATTTTAACATCCTCGGCATTGAAGTGGGCAGCGAAATTGAGATTGTAATAAAACACAAGGACGACTGCACCCCGATGGTGTTGAACCCCGAGGCAATAAAGCCGCACAGCACCTATGAACTTACAAACATAAAAGTGGACCGCAACATTCTCACATGGACCACTGAAAAGGAGAGCGGATCGCTACCCTTTGTGGTCGAGCAATTTCGGTGGAACAAGTGGGTAAAAGCGGGAGAAGTGCTCGGCGAAGGCACCTCGGGCAGCAACACCTATAAGTTTGAGCTCACTCCGTACACGGGAGAAAACAAAGTCCGCGTAAAGCAGACGGACTATACCGGAAAGCCGAGGTATTCGGAACAAGTGGTGTACACCCCCCGAATGCGAAAGGTGGAGTTTGAGCCGAAAAAGGTTGCCGATGACATAAAATTTACGGCAGCTACCCGTTATGAGATTTTCGATAAGTACGGGAACTTGGTTAAAACCGGATTCGGCAAGACGGTAAATGTTTCCAATTTGGAAAAGGGAGAGGAGTATTATCTCAACTACGACAGTTCTTTCGGAGAAACATTTAAGAAGAAATAGGCTCGGTTCCTCGTTCTTACTGCTCGATCTGCAATCCGGCTTCGCGGAGCAGTGAGGGTAAGTCCCTCATCTTTTTTAAATGAAAACCGCGAATACCGACTTTGAGGGCTCCGGCAATATGTCCTTCGGTATCGTCAATAAACAAGGTTTCTTCTGCCTTAAGATTGTTTTCAGTCAGAACTGTTTGGAAAATGATTTCGTCGGGCTTGCGCATACCCATCATGTGGCTGTAATATATGCGCTCAAAGGGCGCGAAGAATTTTTCCGCCCCGTGCTCCATTCTGATATGTTTTTCAAAGGCTTCTTTGTGGATGCTGTTGGTATTGCTGAGCAAAAAAATGCGGTAGCCTTTTTCCCTGAGACTTTCGAGAATGGTCAAAGAAATGTTCGGCATATCGCCGAGCATGGCGCACCATGCTTCTCTGAGCTTGGCTTCCGAAGTATGCGGAATCTCCTTGTGAAGCCGATTGATGAAGGATGCGGCAGAGATGTTTCCCTTCTCAAACTCCTGAAACAATTCAGCCTGGCGGTATTTTGTAAAAGCTTTTTCAGGCTTTTTCAGTCCCAATTTTCGGAATTCTTCGGTGGTTTTATCGTAGTCGATTTCCAGAAGAACCCCGCCCAAGTCAAAGATGATGTTTCGGATGGATGACACAGATGGCATATTATGTGAAATTAGATTTGGCAAAACTCCGATAAACATCTAATTTCGCCAAGCCAAAAAAAAGGGGGATTAGCTCAGTTGGCTAGAGCGCTACACTGGCAGTGTAGAGGTCACCGGTTCGAATCCGGTATTCTCCACAAAACACAAAAAGCTGTCCAATGACAGCTTTTTGTATTTTAGTTCGGATCGAATGCCGACAGTGAAACTTCGAGACGGCGTTCCCGGCGCAGATTGAATGCCACATATATTTCGGATAACAAAAAGGCCGTGCTTTAAGTGCACGGCCTTTTGGTTTTTCGGCAGTTCCGGTTTATTGAGTTTTGATCACTTTGTGTACTTGGAAATTGCCATCGGCATCGGTGTGCTGCACAAAGTAAACACCTGCGGCCATACCGCTCATGTTGATCTCATAGAGGCCACCTTCCGAAGGTGCGATGTGCGATGAAATAACCTGTCCGGAGAGGTCCCTCACGATAATCAAGTCGCCCTCGCTCATTGCAGCTTCAAGCCATACCTGATCCCTTGTCGGGTTCGGGTAAACAAGGCCGTTCAGGAGACGGTCATCCGCTTGGTTGACGTGATCGTCACCTTTGCCCGCAGTGAATCCGCTTTTGTCATCATCATCGTAGAAGAAGGTGTAGGGCGTCCACGGACTGTATGGCGTAACATTCAGCGGACTCATGTTGCATGCACAAATCACCCGCCATTCAATATCCCTTCCGTTTTGCAATTGACTCGACTGGAAGAATATTGATGTTGGCTCAGTACCCGTGACTGTTCCGATGGTAATTGAACTTGACGAACCGGCACGTCTTCCGAATACACGACAAGCCACTGAACCGGGAACAGGGTTCCAAGAGAACAACATGCTGTTCGGTCCTTGAGACTCAGCAGTGAGCCCGGAAGGAGCTACCGCGCAGTCTTCATCCTCGAGGAGGGTGATAAACTGCTCACAGGTCGCCGTATTTCCGCACTCATCGGTCGCGGTCCATAAGCGAATAAAGCTGACAGGACATTGCGCCGTGTCAAACGGCGAATCCGTATATGATATGTCAATCGGACCCGTACAGTTGTCTGTTGCGGTCGCCTCACCCGTCACTTCGGGTGAAAGATCGCTTCCGCAAGCCACCGTAATATCGGAGGGACAGAAGATATGCGGAGTCGTTTCATCCACAACCACCAGTTGAGTCACTTCCTCGGGAGAAACATTTCCGCATGCATCTATCGCAACGAAGACACATTTAACGATTGCCTTCGCGGGACAAGCCACATCCATATCCACTTCGATGTGGGTCTCAACAATCTCTGTGTCATTGCAATTGTCTGTAGCACCCGTAGGAAGCAGGTTGTTCGTCATAAAGATTGAGCGGAGGTAGTTCGTGTAGATCGCTGCGTGGGCGTTTGACATATTACCCGCTGCAAAATCTAAGAGGTGGCCGTAACTCACGGCAGTGCACGTGATGTCCAAGCTTGTGTTGTCAGGCATGATCAGCTCGGGAGCAATCGTATCAGTCACGGTAATGGTCTGCTCGCAGGAAGCCTGATTGCCGCAGGCGTCTGTAGCGGTCCAGGTACGGATGAGCGTTTGCACACATTCGCCGGTAATCTCGCTGTCGACATAGGTCACGGCAACGGTCTCTCCTTCGAGGCTGCAGTCATCGGTGGCTGTAGCCGTGCCCGTAAACTCAGGATCGAGG
>PXBH01000021.1 GCA_003565555.1 Cryomorphaceae bacterium
ACAAAGTGCGGCGCAATCCATACAACACTTTGGCTTTGTGAACTTTGTGACTTTGTGGTTCTGTCAATGAGAAGCACAGCCAAACAACTCAGTGCAGCACTCAATAAGGTCGGATTACCCACCATTTATTGTTTCACGCCCATGCCGTGAAAATATCAACACAAAGTCACAAAGGACACAAAGTGCGGCGCAATCCATACAACACTTTGGCTTTGTGAACTTTGTGACTTTTTTGGTTCAAAAAACAAGGAGTGAGTCTGTCCACGGCTTCCTGCCGAAAAAAGAGCGAAAGAAAAAACTTTTTAGCTTTAGGGCTGATAACCAAATCCTGATGAAATGATACCCTCACAAACCTTTATAAATCAACTTACTTATGAAGTCAACGGTGCTGCGATTGAAGTACACAAAGGGTTGGGGCCGGGGCTGCTTGAGGACGTGTATATGCATTGTTTGAAGCACGAGCTGTCGCTTCGCAACATCAGATTTCAATCGGAAATGAGTGTTCCCGTGGTTTACAAAGGCATTGAGGTGCCGACCAAACTGCGCTGTGACTTCCTGATTGAAGGGGCTGTGTGTGTAGAAATCAAGTCAGTGAAAGAAATTCTTCCCGTTCACAAAGCACAACTCCTCACCTACATGAAGCTCTTGGAAGTTCCAAAAGGTATCTTGTACAATTTCAATGTGGTCAACCTTTTTCACGAAGGGCAAGAGACTTATGTCAACGAATATTTTCGAATCTTGCCCGACTGAGCGGTGTAGCTTTGCAAAATGCGGAAGCGGATCCTTTTTGCGGTGCTCGATTGGGGGCTCGGCCATGCCACCCGCTCGGCGGCAGTGGCGGAATGCCTGACAGCGCAGGGTGCCGAAGTCATTTTTTTCAGTTGGGGAAAATCTCTGCAATACCTCAGGCACCGCTTTCCCGCACATGAGGTGCGGGCACTTCCCCTTCCGGAGGTCTCTTACGGCCGCAGCAGTGCCTCGCCGGCCCTGTATCGGCAGGCACTGCGGCAAATCGGCCAAAACAAAGCCGTGCACCGCTATATAAAAGATGCAGTCGAAAAGCTGCAACCCGACGCGGTTGTGAGCGACAATGTATACGGTGCGCAGGCAAGGCACATTCACTCCGTGCTGATCACGCATCAGCTCAGCCTGCCCGTTCCCGCATTTTCCGGGGCGGTCAATAGGGTACTCACGGGATGGTTGAACCGTTTTTCGGAGATATGGGTGCCCGACCGTGAAGACGGAATCGCGGGCTCGCTCAGCACCAACCGGCATTTTACCGGCAAGGTACACCACCTCGGCAACTTGAGCCGACTCAGTCGTCCCGACCCGCTTCCGGAAAAAATCTACACCTGTACAGCCGTCATCAGCGGTCCGGAGCCCCTGCGCAGCAGCTTTGAGCAGGAGGCCCTGCGGCGCTTAAAGACCCTTTCGGGAAAAAAGGCATTGATCCGCGGTGTGCAGGCCGTCGACGGAGACAATTTTCTCGAAAGGGAGGAAATAGAGGTTGTGAACTTTGCCGACGGTGAAGTGCTGTCCGAGCTCATCTCTGCTTCAGAATACGTGATTTGTCGGGCGGGATTCTCCACCCTTTCCGATCTGGTGCGCCTGGGAGCCAAGGCATTGATCGTACCCACACCCGGACAGTATGAGCAAGAATACCTTGCCGACAGGGCCGAGCAGAAAGGTTGGTTTACCGCGGCAAGGGCCTTGCCCGATAAACTCCCGCAGCCCGAAAACCTTCCGCAACCGCCTGCCGAGGGCGATGTGCAGCTGCGGGAGGTAGCAGAGAATTTCTTGCGAAAGCTGTAACCCGCGCTATCAGGCCTTGGCCAGAGTGAAACTGAATACCGATCCTTTGCCCACCTCGCTGCGCACATTGAAGGTTTGCCGATGCGCCTCCATGATATGCTTGCAAATGGCCAATCCGAGACCTGTTCCGCCCTGATGACGAGATCGACTTTTATCGACGCGATAAAACCGCTCAAAGAGCCGCGGAAGGTGCACCGGGTCGATCCCGGGGCCGTCATCTTCCACCTCTACAAGAATTTGTTCTTCCAGATCAAAAAATGATACCGTTACCGTTCCGCCTTTCTTCCCGTAATTAATGGCATTGGTGATCAAGTTAGTAAGCACCTGACTGATGCGGAATGCGTCGGCTTTGGCGTAAACCGGGCGGTCATAATTTTTATTGAATTTGACTTGGATGTCTTTGGCTTCCGCCTCACGGTCGCGGCTCTCCATCACCTCCCGCGTGAGTTCGGTAAGATCGGTCTTCTCGAGATCGAGGCTCATAGTGCCCGACTCAAAGCGGGTAATCGTATCGAGGTCTTCCACAATCATGGTCATCCGCTCCACAGACTTAGCGGCCTTTTTCAGAAATTTTCGGTTGAAATTGGGGTCTTCCAAGGCGCCTTCAAGCAAGGTAAGAATATAGCCTTGGATGCTGAAAATCGGCGTTTTGAGCTCATGGGCTACATTACCGATGAATTCCTTCCGGAAATTTTCTTTTTCCCGAAGGTCCTTGATTTCGGCCATGCGGTCTTCCGCCCAGTTGACCACCTTTTTGTTTACATCTCCGAGTACATCCTTGTTCATGTCGAGCTTGAAGGCATCGCGCTCCACCCGCATGGCGTGCATATTGCGGAAGATGAGTTTAATCTTATCGTAAATAAAGCGCTGCAGGGCCTTGTAATAGATGAGCCAAGCGACCAAAAAACTCAGGACAAAGACGAAGCCCGTTTCGATCCAGTTTACCGTTCCGCGAAAGATCAAAGAGACGCCGCATACAATTACGGCCACTGCCAAGGATGAAATCAGCGCGGTGAACAGAGCGATATCGCGCGGACTGCTTCCGGTCATTTATCCTCAAATTTATAGCCTACGCCCTTTACGGTCTTGATCAATTCGCTGCCGATCTTTTCGCGGAGCTTGCGGATATGCACGTCTATGGTACGGTCACCGACCACAACATCATTACCCCATATCGTATTGAGAATAACGTCTCTGGTAAATACGCGTCCCGGCTTGCTCATCAGCAGCGCGAGCAGTTCGAATTCTTTTTTCGGGAGGCTGAGTTCATTTCCGTTGCTCACCACGACATACTTTTCCTTATCGATGGAGATTCCGCTCGCGGAATCAGCATTGCCCGGCGCTTCGCCAACCGGACTTCTGCGGAGCAATGCCTGTATTCTCGAAAGGAGCACACGCGGCTTGATAGGTTTGGAAATGTAATCATCCGCACCGGCATCGAAGCCGGCAATCTGTGAATAATCCTCGCCGCGCGCGGTGAGAAATGCGATCATGGCTTTTCTCAGTTCGGGGTACTCCCGGATTTCCGCACAGGTCTCTATCCCGTCCATCTCAGGCATCATGACATCGAGCAAGATGAGGTCTGGCAAAAAATCCCGTGCTATTTCAATGGCATCCCGACCGTTATCTGCCGTTCGCACATCGTAATCTTCACGTTCGAGGTTGTACGAAATCAATTCGATGATGTCCGGTTCATCGTCGACGAGGAGAATCTTCTTCTTGGCAGCCATAGGAACAATCAATCTTGTCTTTGCACTGCAAAAGTAGGCCTAAAGAAGGGGGCTTGTGTTACTTCTGCGTTAATTGTGCACCAAGCCAAATGTAGTGAAATCCCTTCGGATTTGACGGAGGCGGAGTTCTGCAATCCTAATTCCCCTGACGGTACGGAGCGAGAACATCACCGCGTTGCGACCTCCAAGTACGCGACTCCTCGTCGTACCAAGTCTCGCTGTCGGGAAACTCGATGTATTCCGCTCCGCCCGAATTCTCAGTGTAATACGGGGTAAGGTCCTCACCCCTCACGAATTTTCGGAAGAGCATTTCACCGTCATTGAGGTGCTCTTCGGGAATTTTCTTCCAAGTGCGAAACTCCTCGCGGTAGGATAAAAATCCGCCTGCATCATCAGGTACAAACTTTCCCGCAAGGCCTACATACTTCAGCACCATACTCGGGGCAACTCGACTTGTGAAATAATAATGTACCCCCTCAGTGCTGTCCACGTGGTAGAACCGGAGTTTGTGGTTGCGCACAGCAGCGGCATAGGCTGAATCAAAGCGTGCGTCCCACTTGTTTGGCTCGCCCGCTCCGCTCGGAAATTTGCAGATATAGCGACTGAGGGCATACATCAGGGAGTCTTGTGCCTTCGGCGAAAGGTAGGCTTCGGGTCGAATTTCCGCCTCGGGCGGATCGGTGACTTTCTGTGTCCCGCATGCGCAGATCGCAAATGCAGCGCACACCAACGCTAAACCGAATGCCTGACCGAATGAAGTCTTCACAGCAGAAAAAATTTGATTTTAATATTCAAAAAGCACCCGCCCCTGACGGAGGACGGGTGCCTTTCTGTTTACAAACCCAAAATCCAAAACATCAATACTGTGCATCGATCGCGTCGAACTCAGTCCAGATATCTGTCCAGTCCTCAGCGCCGAAGGCACCGATAAATTCCACATTATCAAAGAAGCCTGCACGGTTAGGCTCACTGAATATCGGGTGTGAAAAGTCAGCACCGTTGGTCAGCGGACCTGATGTCATCGTAAAGTCAGGATCACTCGGGTAATCGTTGGCAAGCCGTGAACCGAAGAACCAGTCTGATTTCAGACCGATTGCATTGTGGGCCGCATCGGTACCGCCGTCGACAGTTTCGTTATCCGCTTCCCAGATTGCCTGAACCGCAGCCACATCTGCCTGACCGCCGGCCCCGAAGGTATTGGCGGGATTTGTCGTAGAGAGGTAGTTGTTAAAAAGTACGCCGTTGCCGCATTGATTTCGGTCTTCCCTTCGGCAGTTTCCCTGATCACGTGGGTGTAATCCATTCCGTTGTTGAAGCTCCGCTCGGTCAGGTCTCCGAAAAATCGGCCGGTATCAAACAGGTTAGACGAGGGAGGAAGCAGCATTTGAAAAGGATTGGCCTCGGCATCATCGCCCTCCGCAGCCGGCCTGAAGGTGCGGAACCGCCTCAAGTCGGGCTGCTGCTCGGTGAGCAATCCGAAACCGGTCACCCAGCGGAAACTGTTTTTCGGGTCGAACTCGTGGATTCCTTCGAGTTGCCCAGAGTAAATGGTGCGGCTTCGGTAACCGAGCAGGTAATTTTGGAACTCGTAGGTGGGCCTGAAGAAATTGGTACCGCGGCGAATCACGGTTTGCTCCTCTCCGATCTGGGAAAGTAAATTACTGAACTTCAACTGATGTCGGGAGTTAAAAATATAATTCCAATTCGACATGGCGCTGATGGTGGTCTCCTCGTCGTACATGTCATCATCGTAAGCAAACCATTGGTCGATGGGCTGCGTTTGGTCTTCCCATGCATCGAAGCGATTAAATTCCCTGGCGCGGTATTGGAATTCCTTGTTGTATGAAAGGTTGGTAGTATTGATCAGGCGGCGGCCGTCGCCGAGGTCTTTGTTGCGCCCGAGCGAAATACCGAAGGAATAATTCGGAAGGGCCATACCCCGTTGCGGCTGCCAATTGTTGGGCAGGCTTCTGCCCGCATCCTGTCTGATCTCAGAATTTCGCGGAGAGCCTTGCAATGATCGCGTAGAAGGAAAGCCGTCCGGAAGTCTCCGAAAACCACCGTCAAAACCGAGAAAGTCAGTGGAACTACCTTCACTCATAAAGAAATCATTGAAGGTGGTTCCCACGCGGTAACCAAGTCCCAAACGAACGTTGGTAAAATCAGATTCCACTTCATTCACCGTGTAAAGACGGATAATACCCCCGCAGAAATCTCCCGGGTATTCCGGTGATCCCGTTTTATTGATCACCATGCGGTCGAGTGCATCGCTCTGAATGAGGTCAAAAGAAAAAGTGCGGCGGTCTACTTCAGTACCGGGTGCAATGACATTGTTTATCATCACCTGATTGTAGCGCTCGGCTACCCCGCGGATCATCACAAATCTGTTTTCGACGATGGTCACCCCGGGAACACGCTGCATGGCTTTGGCCGCATCACTGTCTTGAGAAGTCGCAATTTGCTGACGCGAAATACCGGAGACCATCTGCTTGGCCTCTTTTATTTCCATCAAAACCGCATTGTCAGTAGATGTACTGCGGCGGGCCACAATGTTCACTTCACCGAGCTCTGCCATAGCTTCGGCAATGGTGAAATCTTGGGTGAGGATTTGCCCCGCCGATACCGTTACTTCCGCCGTGGAAGTGGTATACCCGATAAAAGAACAAATGACCTTGTGTGTGCCGGGAGGCACATTTTTGATCTCGTAAAGCCCGTCAATATTGGTGGAGGTACCGATAACGGTACCTTCGATGAATACGTTTACCCCCGGAAGCAGATCCCGCGTGCCCTGCTCTTCCACTTTTCCCCGCAGTGTAGCTCCACCGCCCTGAGCAGTGGCAGTATAGAAACCAAAGAATGAAAACAGGCAAATGAAAAACGCTGTGCGCACGATAAAAAACTTTTCCGCAAAGGACAGCGCACGGTCTTAGCTTCAGATGAAGCCATTATTAATTCAAAGGATATTTGACCCGACAAACTAACATTATGATTGACAAATTTTTGCAAACTTTGCTTGTTTGCTGTTAAAGTGCTGTTAACCAAAATTAAATCGGAATACCAAACTGATTTTGCGTAGATTCAGCATCAATTCAATCGGGTCCCGTCAAATGAAAATGAAGCCGCGAAAAAATAATTAACCCCACCGATTTAAATCTTTGTAATTTAACGCATTTATCTCTTAACATCTTCCGAAACGGATGTAGAAATCAGCGGCACTAAGTCAGTGTTAAACAAAAAAAAGGGGCGTCAAAGCCCCTTTTGCAAAAGAATAAGTCGAGATATCTTACAATCTCCGCGTGACGCACCATGCGGTCATCGATCGTAATTCTTCTCCTCCGTCAGGTTCCCTTCTTCATCATAAATCTTCCAGGTTTTCACACGGGCTCCGTTCTTATAGTTCATTTCCGCGCGGAGTGTACCGTTCTCATCCCAGACTTTCCACGTGCCGTCTTTTTTACCTTCGGTGAAATACCCCTGTGAGAGTAGTGTTCCGTCTTCGGCATAGCGAGACCAAGCGCCGTGCTTCTCACCGCTCAAATACATGCCCGAACTCTCTATGGAGCCCTCCTCGTGAAAGGTGAGGTGCTTACCGGAAATCAGTCCGGACGCATCGATTCGGAGCACTTCTTCCTCACTGAAGAGGTGGCCTGTATACTTACCGCCGTACGATTGATCGGCGAGCTGCCGATCCTCACCGAAAAGGAGGATGTCTTTCTGGCCGAAAACGGTCAGTGTGATGAAGAGACTTGAAATGAGTAATACGGAAACTTTCATGGTGCTGCGTTTTAACGTAGGTAAAGTTAAGATAATTTTCTCTTAATATTGCCGTAACATTAAACGCAAATTGATAAAAAAAGTTGCCGCCGACGGACAACATGAAAAAAATCGGCCTCAGACGGAGGCGATGCAAAATTTCAACAGGCGGGTATTTTCCGACACTTCGACGGCGGAGAAAACCGTGCGTTCATAGCTCACCATGCGCACTTCCACTTCGTACACGCCGGGGTTCAGTCCTCGGAGTTCGAAGTTTCCGTCCATATCGCAATACACCTTAATATCAGTGTTTTTAACACGAACTTCGGCCCCTGCCAACCATTCGTGGTTTGCTGCGTCGACGACTTTTCCGCGCAGCACAGAGGTTTCCTCGCCTTCATTTACAGGATTGAAATCGGGAGCCGAACCGAAAAGTAAAAACGCAAATAAAACAGCGGTTTTCATTGTCGTAAATATCTTGCCTGACGACGGTATGCGCTACCGATTTTCATTAACATATTATCAATATAAATTAACTTTAAATTAACTTAAGCGTCCCCTGCTTCCGGTTGAGCCGGTCCGATTCCTCCCGAAACCGACGCTACGCTTCCCCTTTGCAAATCGACTTTCCGGGACTACCTTCGCAACCAAAATACCCACTGTGCGCACCCTATTTACCGCATTTCTCCTCCTCACCGCAACGCTTTGCGGTGCGCAGGAGAACACCACCCCGACTTACGGGGAAGTCATTTCCCGGTATGAAGCCATTGCCCGAAGCCATGCGAAAACGGTTCGGCTTATCGAAACGGGTCAAACTGACGCCGGGCTGCCGCTGCAGCTTCTGATCATCGACGGGAGCGGGAGATTCGACCCTGAGCAGAGCCGCGCGAAGGGAGACTTGGTATGGCTCATCATGAACGGCATCCATCCCGGGGAGCCCTGCGGTATCGATGCGTCACTCCGATTTGCCGAAAAGGCCGCCGAAAAACCAAAAGAAGGGCTGGTATATGCCATCATCCCCGTGTACAATGTAGGAGGGGCGCTCAACAGAAACCGCACTTCCCGCGCAAATCAGAACGGACCGGAAGAGTACGGGTTTCGCGGAAACGCAAAGAATTACGATCTGAACCGCGACTTCATCAAGGCCGACACCGAGAACACTTTTGCCTTTGCGGAAATCTTCCACGCTTGGCAACCCCATTTTTTTATTGACACACATACCTCAAACGGTGCCGACTATGCGCCCAACATTACGCTGATCCGAACCGTACCCGAAAGGCTGCACCCGATGCAACGCACAGTGTTCTCCCGCGAAATCATGCCCGAAATATTCCGAAGATCCGAAGCGGCAGGCGAACCGTTGCTCCCTTATGTGAATACCCGCGGGGGTGTGCCCGAAACCGGGATTTATGCATTCAACGACCTTCCCCGTTACAGCACGGGATATGCTGCCCTTTTCGGGACGATGGGCATCATTTCGGAGGCACATATGCTCAAACCCTATCCCGACCGGGTGCAAGCCACACTCACCCTGCTCGAAACCCTCGAATCCGTGCTTTCCGAAAGGAGGGAAAACTTGGTCGCCCTGAAGAAGGCCGCAGAATCGGCTACCGCTGCAGCCAAGGAATTTCCCACCGCGTTTCGCCTTACCGATGAGGCCTCGACTGTTGAATTTTCGGGATTCCGAGCAGATACCCTCCCGAGCAAAGTCACCGGCCTTCCGCGGTTGCGCTACAACAGGAACAAGCCGTTTACCGAAAAGGTACCTTATTACGGAACCTTTGAAGCGGAACGTTTTTTTACGCTCCCGGCCGCATTCATTATTCCGCAGAGCCAAAAGGAAGTAATCGCACGGCTGGAAGCGAACGGCATTGCCTTCGAACGGCTGGAAAAAGATGAGGTGCGCGAGGTGACCGCGCGCTACATAGACACTTATGAAACCGTAAACGGCCCGTATGAAGGCCACTACCTTCATCACAACACTTCCGCCTTCGGGAAAAAAGTATCGGTGCAATTTCGCGCAGGGGATGTGGTGGTACCCTGCAATCAAAAAGGCAACCGATACCTCGCCCACGTATTTGACCCCGAAAGTCCGGACAGCTTTTTCAACTGGAATTTCTTCGATGCCTTCCTGATGCGGAAAGAGTATTTTTCGGATTACCTCTTTGAAGATACGGCTGCCGAAATTTTGAAACGCAATACCATGCTCGCCAAAAAATTCGAAGAGAAGAAGCAGGAAGACCCTGATTTTGCCGCCGATTCGAGGGCGCAGCTGGAATTTATCTATAAGCATTCAAAGTACAGCGAACCCGAATTTATGCGACTGCCGATCTTTGAAACAGATCATTTCTGACCCTGCTCAGCCGTTGAAACTATAGCCCACCCCCTTGTAAGTACGGATGAAGTCGGGGCCGATCTTCGAGCGGAGGTTGGTGATGTGTACATCTATGGTACGGTTTCGTGCACCTTCGGGGTCGCCCCAAACGGCAGCTTTGATCTCCTTTCTGCTGAATACTTTCTTGGGCCTTGAATGCAGCAGGGCGATAATCTCAAATTCCTTTCGCTGCAGGGAAATCTCCCTGTTGTGCACCTTGAGACTAAACGCGTCGCGGTCGAGTTCAAAGGGCAAAGCATTCTCGGGACGATCCGCGCCGCGTACCGCTTCGATTCGCGCCTGCTTCCGCATCCATGCATTGAGCCTTCCGGCAAACAGACGCTTGTTTACCGGCTTCACCAAATAATCATCGGCTCCGGCATTGAGCACGGCTATTTCGACGTAATTGTCGCCCGGCTCACCGAATACAGCGATCGTCATGTCATCGCGGATACCCAAGTGCTCCGTTTCACGAATGAGGTCCACGGCGTCACGGCTGTCAATAATCAGATCCAGAAACAAGAAGGAAGGCCGGATTTCCGAAATTTTTTCAAGAAATTCATCGCTGCCTTCAACCATTGTGCAGTGAATACCGGATTTGCGGGCTACGGAAATCAATTCGGGAAATGCGGAGTTTTTGCCTCTTACCAAAACGGCGTTAAAGCTGTGGGATGCTCCGTTCAATTTCATGGGCCGAAACTACCGGGGTGTGATTAATTGAAGTTTAACCGGCCGTTAAAGAATACTTACTTCAAAGCCTGCAGACAGAAAAAACCCGCAGCAATCATCTTGCATCCCATATTACTGCTAAATTGATGTTTAAAAAACATTCGGAGGTATTCATTCGTCGAAAACGGGTATACGAACACGAAAAAACTGTCGCGCCGAACGGCCGATTAGTTAACGCAAAATTAACTTATCCGACCGTTTCATTAACTTCCGCGTCAGTAGCTTTGCGGCCCATGAATCTCACTTTATCGCGCGTCATTATACTGCTTCCGATGCTCGTCCTGTTTCGGGCATCGACGGGCTTTGGGCAATCGCCCGCGGCGCACCACGGTGCAGTGACGGAGGAGGGCTATACTGAAATCTTTTGGAGCGTAGATTGCGCTCCCGAGGCGGGCCCCGACTCTGTGATGGTGAGGTACAACCGCGCTGCCACACTGGCCAATGAGGGAGAGTTCTGGCTATACTCAGATCCGGTGCCCTACACGTCGGGACGGATTGTTCTGAGCGGTCTCTCCGGAGCAACAAATTACATCTACCAGCTGGGCTATTCTGTTTCGGATGAAGACGGAAATACGGCTTACCGCTGGGAGCAGCGGCGGTCCTTTGAAACCAAACTCCCGTGGGGCCCTACGCGGTTCCTTCTGATGGTGGGGGCATTGTGCATGTTCATCTACGGCATGAAGATGATGAGCGAGGGTGTACAGGCTTCGGCGGGCAATAAGCTGCGGAAAGCCTTGTCAGGGATGACCCGCAATCGCGTGGCGGGCGTGGCCTCGGGCTTCGGCCTCACAGCGCTGTTGCAATCGTCGAGTGCTACCACGGTAATGACCGTGAGCTTTGTGAATGCCGGGCTGATCACGCTGGCAGAATCTGCGGGAATCATGATGGGTGCGAATATCGGCACCACGGTCACAGGGTGGTTCGTTTCCATGATCGGCCTCCGCGTCAATATTACGCTTTACGCCCTTATCCTCTTCGCAATAGCCACCCCGCTGATTTTTGTCAAAAAGCGGGAAATCAAGATATGGAGCACGCCGCTGATCGGTTTTGCCCTCTTGTTTATGGGCTTGGGCTTTCTGCGAAACACGGTTCCTTCTTTCACCCAAGATTCGGAGATCGTCCGGTTTTTCGTGGAGTATTCGGGAATCCCCGTCATCGGTGTATTGCTCTTCGTATTTCTGGGTTTTCTGGTTACAGTTATTGTTCAGAGTTCCTCATCCGCCATCACCCTGACCATGACCCTGTGCGCGGGAGGTGTCATTCCCCTTGAAGCCGCGGCAGCCATGGTGCTGGGAGAAAACATCGGCACTACCGCTACAGCGGAAATCGCCGCCCTTGTAGGAAATGTACACGCCAAGCGCAGTGCGCGGATTCACACGCTTTTTAACGTCATAGGCGTGGCTTGGATGATCTTCCTGATGCCTTTCGTTCTCGAACTCATAGGCAGTTTCCTGCCCGAATCACCGAACAATGACTCTCCGGCCGGACGCCAATCTGCCACCGCCGCGCTCGCTGTATTCCACACCTTCTTCAATGTTACCAATCTGCTCATATTGATATGGTTTGTCCCTCAACTCATCAAACTCGCCACCCTGACCGTCCCCTCGCGCGGCGCCGACGATGAGATACACCGCCTCGAATACATAGATACCTCGATTCAGCTCACTGAGCTCAACATCGTAGAGGCGCGAAAGGCCGTTACCAAATTTGCCGAAATCACCGGAAAAATGGGTACCCTCACCCGACGCATGATGACTGAAACGGAAATGAGCGACCAAATCAAACTTCAGGAAAAAATAGCCAAATACGAGGAAATTACCGACCGCTTCGATATGGAAATATCGCGGTACTGCAGCCGCATTTCTACGGCCGAGCTGAGCACAGAGTCATCGGAGCGGGTGCGCGCCATGCTCAGTATCAGCAATGACCTCGAGCGCGTGGGCGATATCTACAAGCAAATGTCTGTAGCCTTGATTCGCAAGGCGGAAGCCAAAATTTGGTTTACGCAGGACCAGCGCGACAGGCTCTCCTCTCTGGCTGATCTGGTCGAAAAATCGCACCGCATTATGGCGGAAAACCTCAACAAAGACGAGGGAGACCGGATCAAACTCGCCGAGGCCGTTGAAGCAGAAAAAGCTGTGAACCGCGCCCGCAACTCCATCCGAAAGGAATACATCTCGAGAATCGAAAAAGGGAAATACAACTTAAGGAGCGGCAGCGTGTACAGCGAGCTTTTCACCGCATATGAAGAGATCGGAGATCACCTCGTCAGCGTATCAAAAGCCCTCGCCGGCGAAGAAAATTAATCGGAGAAAATCACCGGCTCCGTTCGGGCCTCATTGCTGATGTTCAGCGCACGGTCCACAATCACTGCGCGGTACTGCACGGTATCCGTTTCCTCGGTGAGCATTTCTTCATTCGCATTTGAAAAGTCGACACGCACCAAGACGCGCAGCTGCTTGCTCTGCCCTTCCGGCGTGAGGTCCGGAATGCGGTAATTGTTGCCGAGGGCTCCCTCAGGCAGTATCACAGGCACCCATTCCCCTTCGGAACGGTAATAAGTATCCACATGCAGATTGAAGTAAAAGAAGTTGATCGTGCTGTCCTCCTCATAGAGATGGAACGGCGGATCTGTTTGGTTCGGCTCCAGACCGAAATCACCGTCCCCGTCCGTAAAGCGGATATTCAATTCATCGGCCGCCTTATCGAACCATATTTCATTGATTACCGGCTCATCGGGCAGTCCGTCATCATCCATACAGGACGTAAATGCGCTTCCCGCGAAGAGCAAAATCAGAAAGTAAGTAAGGGGTTCAAACCGGATTTTCATGCACACCGTCTATCTTTGTAAAGGTACAAAGAAACGTAATCAAGCCCTACTTGCCTGCCCCCGAATCGCTCGAAGCCCGAATATTTGCGGATCCCGATGCCGCCGAAACCCTTGCGCTCGAAGTATTTCGCAGGCAATACAAGGCTAACCCGGTGTACCGCGAATTTTCTGACCGCCTCGGGCGGGACCTCTCCCGCGTGCGGCGCACTGAGGAAATTCCGTTTTTGCCCGTGGAGTTTTTCAAAACACATCGGGTAGCCTCCTTTCCGGAAAATCGAGAAGCGCCTATCCTATTTCGCAGCAGCGGAACCACCGCCCGAGAACGTTCGCAACATCTCGTGCACAGCCCCGAAGTCTGCGAACGGTCCTTTCTCGAAAGCTTCCGCCGCGTGTACGGCCATCCCGACGGGTATCGAATTTTGGCACTCCTTCCCGGCTACTCCGAACGCGGTGACGCCTCTCTGGTGCACATGGTGCACGGACTGATGAAAGCCTCCGGACACCCCGAAGCGGGTTTTTTTCTCGATGACCGCGACCGACTGCGCACCCTTCTGTCAGCGCCCTGTGAACGCACCACCCTCCTCATCGGCGTGAGCTTCGCGCTGCTCGATTTGGCGGAAGCCGCACCCCTGCAGGTCAAAAACACCGTCGTGATGGAAACCGGGGGCATGAAAGGCCGGCGGCGCGAGATTACCCGAGCCGAACTCCACCGCAGGCTCGCTGCGGGATTCGGAACGGAGCAGATCCACTCAGAGTACGGGATGACCGAGCTCCTCTCCCAGGCTTACGCGCCCTTCGGCGGACGCTTTAAGGCTCCGCCTTGGATGAAAATCAGCCTGCGCGATATCAACGACCCGCTCAGCCCCGCTCCCGAAGGCCGCACCGGAGCCGTGAACATTACGGACCTCGCCAACTTGTACTCCTGCAGCTTTATCGCCACAGACGATTTGGGCAGGCTGCATTCCGACGGCAGTTTTGAAATATTGGGCAGAACAGACTTCAGCGACATTCGCGGCTGCAATCTCATGGTGTCCGATTTGTGAGCGCACTCGGGGTGCAAAATCGAGATTCACGGCAAGCTCAGTTCGATTGCCGCTGAGAACAGAGAAGGGCAAAAAAATCGCCGGCCGCGATCTCAGACCGCTTTGGCGATAAAATACTTCTCCTGACTTCCGCACAGCATCTCGGCAGTTTGCATAGCCAATTCAAAACCAACTATCAAAATGTGTGGTATTGACTATTTCGGGTGTTAATCGAGAGGAAATACCCGAGTTTAATTTGAGAAATATGGGTATTCTGAATTTGAGCCTGTGTATTTTCATCTGATACCGCTGAACGGTATGTTTTTTCCACTTTGTCTTGATACAAAGTGGAGCAAAAATCAAGCGAATGCAAAGGCCCCGCCCCGGTTTTTGCAAAACGGTTCGGGCAGGCCCGCCCCGAGTAGAATTCGGTTTGAGGTA
>PXBH01000222.1 GCA_003565555.1 Cryomorphaceae bacterium
TAATCCACCGCGAGCAGGTAGGCTCCCGCTTCCTTCAGGGGCTCATCTTTACAGGCTTTGGCACCTGCAGCCACTGCATCTCCTTTCAAGATATAGGCATCTCCGCTTCGGGGTTTTACGGAAAGAATGCGGTTGGCATAACCTATGGCGCGCTTGTGCTGACCGAGGATCACAGCAGTTTGGCCTGCGCGCTGCAGGTATGTATCCAGGTCTATGCAATCTCCGCACAGGTCTGCTGCTTCCTCGAAGTATTGCAAGGCGCCGTTGTAATCCTTGGCTTTGAGTTTTTGAATGCCGATGCTGTAAGCTGCCGCCGGAGTGGGCTCATCGGCGTACACACGCTCCGCCACTTCGAGGTAAAGTTCGCCTTCATTGCAGTCCCGCTTGTTCATTACGGCCAATGATTTCTTATTGAGCTCAATGTCGTTGGGCGCTTCAGCGATGCGTTCGCCGAGGATCCGGTAGATGTCATCGCATTCGGCGATTTTTATGAAGAAAGCGTCGAGGTTGTTTTTGGCTTTTTCATACCGGCTTCGTGCTCTTTCGTCATCCAGCTTGGCAATGTTGTAGTCCAATATTTCAAGCACGGGCATGTACTCGACCAAGAGGTCGGACTTCGTTGCTTCTTTATTTCTGTACATGGTGTACAGGGTTTGATAGTATTTGGAAGCCACAACCGCATCTGAGTCCATTCCTTCTATATCGAGGGAGCGCTTCATCATTTTATTTGCTTCGGCTGCACGGCTTTCGTCGTACTTAAACAAATCATTCGCTTTGTAAGCCAGCACCCGGCCTTCTTCGCCGTAATGCTCTATACGCTTGTCATATATCAGCATGAGGGTATCCAAGTAGGCATCGCGTTCATCTGTCATGGTGTCATCCTCAAAAATGCCGTCGAGGATCTCCCCGTAGAATTTTGCCCCGTCAATAAAAATTGTTTTTGCAGCCCCCGGGCAAGTGCGAAAGGCGCCGCGCCAATGCGGCAAAGCTTCTTGGGCTTGCCCCTGATCACGGTACTCTCGGTACAAAGAGAGGTAGCGCTTACAGCTCTCAACCTCCTCAGGAGTACTCCCGTACTTGCTCTCATCAGGCTGTGCAACAGCACCTACAGAAAGCATTAAAAAAATAACCAAACTCCAAACTGACTGTTTCATTTTTAAGATTTTTGCTTTAATCGTATTTCGGTTTCACAAACCATCTGTTTCTGAAGTGGGGTGTAAGCGAAAATCCTGCCATAAACCGCACATAATTTTCTCTGATCAACCCGTTCTCTGTTGTTCCGAAGCTTCCCGTTTCCGCACCGATACTGAAGCGGGAGCGACTGAGATTTCTGCGAAAGTTTACAGGGACTGAAAGTCCGACACTTACCGCATAATCCTCAATTTCCGTGCCGGAAATAACCATCCCCGTCCTTTCCGCCCGAAAGCCCATGCGGTACTCGATTCTTTCCAAAGTCTTCATACCGCCGGTATTGGGAGTGAACTCCACCCCGGCCGAAATCCTTTGAAACGCGCCGAAACCCAAGTCCGATGTCTCGCCGTCAAAACTCTGAGAAAATTCGCCCCAGTCGCGAAAGGAATAATCCATCCCGAAGCGAACACGCTGCCTTTTATTAGACACATAATCGAAACCGAAACCCGCGATCAACTCGGCGGGCATATTGATGGTTCCGCTTGCCCTTTCCGAAGAGAAAATGGTATCGCGGGGAGATTCATTGCCGGCAGGCGTTGGCCTGAAATTGTACACATAATTGCTGCGCTCTGCAGACAGCGCCGCACCGAAACGGTAAACCCCGCCCGCAAGAAAGGTGAGGTATCTCGGACTTCGCGTATTGCGTTTGATGATATTGGTCTGGTATTGAAAGCCGACTTCCAAGCTCGGTGACCTGACCAGAAAACGCTCTCTGACGCTGATTCCCATTGCTCGCGGGTCATCGGGAAAAGTCAGTCTGCGCAGGCTGTTGATCGGTCCGAAATTAAAATTTCCCTGCAACCCCAGCGAGAAGGAAGTCACGTTATTGGCCGTATCTATCTTGTTGTATATTTTGTAAGCTGTGCCGATATAGGCTTGGCTGATACCTCCGTCGCCTCGGTACTCGGCGCGATAGGCGCCGAGGGCTTCTGTCTGCTCCACAGTGGTAAAATCATAGTTTTTCTCCGTAAGCGGAACGATTCCGAGATTCAGGTTCCAAACGCCCCTCTTAATGGGATAGGCCATTCCGAGGTTGTTCACAAAGAATCTTTGGTTATCGAAAGACCCGCCGTCGCTGCTGAAGGTGGAAAGACTTCCGATGCCGCTCGCTTGAAATACAGGCTCAACCAAATTCGCCGCTGAAGCCGGATTGACCAAGTTGAAGCGATAGGCATCTCCGAAGGCCGCTCCCGTGCCGCCCATCCCAAACTGGGTCACAGATTGGCGCTTCACAGCCATGCCGGGGCCGAATACCGAATATGGTGAGCCCAAGTCAGTTTGGGCGCTGAGGTCGGGCACCGAGAAGGCGAGCAGCACAGCGGCTCCTAAGGACTTAATCCAAGTTGAATTTGAGAATTTCATGCAGGCCCTCAAGGGTGAGATAAGGATGCGCAAAGATGAGGTTTTTAAATGCTTTCTCAAAAACGCTGAAATCACCTCCCGTAGAAATCACGGTTAAATTGTCGTAAAGTTCCGAGGCATGGTTGATGTATTGGGTAATCTCCGCCTGAATCCCCTCAATGACCCCCGTTACCATACAGGAACGCGTTGACTTTCCGGGCCACTTCACCTCCCTTTTCGGCCAGTGCTTTACGAGAGGAAGCTTTTCCGTCATCTCGTGCATGGCGCGAAAGCGCATGTTCAGCCCCGGTGCAATGGCCCCGCCTCTGAATACCCCGGAAGCATCGAGCAAATCATATTTCACACAGGTGCCCATATCGATGATCAGAACATTGGAGTCAGGGTACAAGCTCCTTGCTCCGGAAGCATTTGCGAGTCTGTCCGTCCCCAGTGATTCGGGGGTCTCGTAATCCAAACGCACGGGATATTTCACAGAACCGTTAATTTCTATCATCTCCAGCTCGGTATTGAGCAAATCGTAAAGCGATCGGTTCACCTGAGTCACAGCGCTCATCACCCCGCGCTCGGCGCCCGTATCGGATATGAGCTTCTCTACGTCCTTAACAGAGGTGTTCGCAAAACTCAACACCCCGTCCAAGCGGTTATCTACAAAAAGTCCTATTTTCATTCGGGTATTCCCGATATCGATCACCAGGTCTGATTTCTTTCCCACTTTATTATTTTCTTCCGCGTTCTGAAAATATCTTTATATTTGCGCCCTGCTAAAACGGTGATGTAGCTCAGTCGGTAGAGCAAAGGACTGAAAATCCTTGTGTCGGCGGTTCGATTCCGTCCATCACCACCCAAATCCCGGTA
>PXBH01000039.1 GCA_003565555.1 Cryomorphaceae bacterium
AGACAGAGCGCATCAGCGATACGGAAACCGTCGTCCGCATCACCATTGCGGGCAGCTACCCGAAGATCACATCTCCGTATCCCGTCGCTGAGTTTCCCGACTCCCTGCGGCGCTACACCGTTCCCACCTCCCATATAGAAAGTGACGCCCCCGAAATAACCGAACTGGTTCAACAGGTGAAAGATGCAGCAGATTACGAAAATCAGTGGCACATCGTGAGTTCCGTACTCTCATGGAGCCGAGGATTGTTGCGGTACGGCAATCCTTCCGAAATTCCCACCGCACTCGATGCCTTGCGCGATCGCCGGGTCAATTGTATCGGTTTTGTTCACCTCCCCGCAGCCATGCTCAGAAATTTGGGCATCCCCGCCCGCGTGGTGAGGACTTTCATGGTGAGAGGAAGCGCTTTGACAAGGCACTACCTGCTCGAAGTCTATTTCCCCGAAGATGACGCATGGGTCACTTTCGAACCGCAAACCCTCCGCCCGCCGATGATCGGTAATGTGGTCGTTTTTGTCGACAACAACTGGAATCAGGGAAAGCACATCACCTCGCGAAATTTCAGCATTGATCCCGAGACTTTCGTGCGCCAAGGCCTGCCCTACCAAACCGAAACCGTGGATGAAATCGGCCAATTGCCGAGGCCCGATTGGAATCCTTATACAGACCAGAAATGCATGGGGCTTTCCGTGGCCGGAGACGGGAATGATTTTTCCGTCCTCGCCTTCGGATCTCCGCAGCCGGGCCCGGTGATGAGCAGCGAATCGCAATACGAAGACTTGGAATTGATCTTCTACACCGCGACGGACAGCGGATATGATTTGCAAGTTGTGATTCCGACGGATTACGCCGAAGGTGAATTCACGGACAGGGGTTGGACCGGCGGAAGTTGGAGAGACAACCGCTTCGTCATTGCCGGCACTTGGGGCACGGAGACAAACTTTACCCGACCGAACCCGATTGTAAAATCAGTGCTGAAAGACGATTGGGCGGTACTTCGTATGGAGCAGCTGCTCAAAACGCCCGACGAAAACTCACCCGAGCCGAGAGCGCCTTTCGGAAACAGGCGGCTCAGCGGCACCGAGATGCACCGCGGTATGCTCATGATTTTTCGGAAATCGGACAGCGGAGCATGGGAACACGTCCAAAACATCTTCAACCCCTACGTCAAAGAGACCGTTCACTTCGGCGATGAAATCGAGATCGTAGGAGACCGAATGTATGTCAGCGCGGCAAACACGGGAGTGGCAGCCTCTCAATCAGGGGAAGTACTCAAATACCGGCTCGGCGGTGACGGACTTTGGCACTTTGCGGGTGCCCTCCTTTCGGAAAAGCAGGTACACGAGAGCCTCAGACGCGATCAGGGACGGTTTCAGGCCCACCTCCGCTTCGGTCAAAAAATCGCAGCCGATGAACACCGACTCGCCGTCTCGGATGCTGACGGCCTGCACATTTATGCCAAAGATGGCGATGACCTTGTAAAAGAAGGCTATGTGGCTTATGATTTCGGCATTCCGGACGTCAATTTTCCGCATTACAGAGATATTGATGATTCACACCGAAGTCAGCAGCTTTACGCGTTGGGAGCTGACAGCGTCATTACTTCGCTGAGCCTCGACGGCAACAGGATAGCTGCGGGATTCGGCAATATGCACTCGGGTGCGCTCAAAAGGGGCGCCGTCATCATCCTTGAATACGACGGCGGGGAATGGATACAAACGGCGCGATTCACCCCCGAAGAAGTTCAGGAATACGACCAATTCGGACACAACGTCATCCTCCGCGGCAACCGACTTTTCGCGAGCGCGCACCACATGGGCACCTCGCTCGGAACGCGCTCGGGGGGCATCTATGTCATTGAATTGCTAGAAGATGATATGTGGGTTTCCACGGCACTGCTCCGGGCCGCAAATGAAATTGACAATCCGCTCAATGCAGGGCCTACGGGAAAGGGGGCCGAAAACGTCGGCTATGATATGACGTTGCTTCAAGACCGCTTGCTCGCTTCCGCCCCCGGCCTTTTCAACCGCCGTTCTCAGCGGAGAAATTTCGGCGGAGTCTACGTTTTTCCGATTCCGCCGGGACATAATGACCTCCGGAAATCGGATGCGCCGGCCACAGAAATCACACAATCCCGCATCCGAAGCGTGGAGCCCAATCCGGCCTTCGCGGTTTCACAGGTGGAAATAGACGTGGCCGAACAAGGCCCTGTGTCGCTTTACCTCAAAGACAGCCGAGGCCGGAAAATCGAATCCCTCATCCGCGCCGATCAGCTTGCACCGGGCCGCTACACCCTCGGGAAAGACCTCTCCGGAGTGGCACCCGGCAGTTACGAGCTGGTTTTGGAAGCGGGAGAGCGCAAGGAGACTTTTGACCTGCTGCGCGTCTCGCGCCGTGACACGGAATCCATCGAATAACGGCGAACGGCACAAAACGACAAAAGAGGCGCGCGGCCTCTTTTGTTATTTCCAAAAATCCGATAATCCTCTTCAGGAGCCGAGCTTCGCCTTTACCTTGGCGGCAATCAGCTTGCCGTCGGCTTTGCCCGCCATCTCGGCGGTAGCTCGGCCCATCACTTTGCCCATATCCTTCATACCCGAAGCGCCGGTCTCGGCGATGATTGCGGCCACCTTTTCATCGATTTCCGCTTCCGAGAGCTGTTTGGGCAGAAACTCCTCGATAATGCCGGCCTGAAAGAGCTCCTCCTCTGCCAGTTCGGGTCTTCCCTGCGCTTTGTAGATATCTGCAGACTCCTTGCGCTGCTTGTGGAGGCGCATGAGAATTTGCATCTCCGCCTCTTCGCTGATCCCCTTGTCTGAGGACTTGGTAGCCTCCAGCAAGAGCGCGGCCTTTACGGCCCGCAACGCCTCGAGCTTTTCCTTCTCCTTGGCGCGCATGGCAGCCTTGATGCCTTCGTTGATCTTATCTGTAAGTGCCATCTTTATCGTGTTTAGACTGCGAAGATAAGACAAGCCGCGCGTCCGGCCTTAATCCACATTGTCGTGCAGGTAGGAATTGTTGTTGCGCAATTCCGTGCGTTTTTCGCCATCTTCATCTCGCTCCTCCGTCAGGGTGTAGCGCGACTGCTGAGAATCACTGCTGTGGGGCACACGGTCCAAGCGGATGTTGCGGCGCTTGTAAGCGGGCTCTTTTTCGAGTTCGGCGAGGCCGTCCGTGGTTCTGATGCGGTCGCTCATCTCCCGCAGGTTTCGGATCCGCTCGCGGTTCAGCTTATTGGCAGCTTCTGCATTGATGCGCTCGGCGAGGTCATCCGTCTGCGCTTCCCCGTCCTCATCGGTATGGTCATCTCCGTATGTGTCGTCGAGGTTATACACCTTGACCTCCTCGGGGCG
>PXBH01000136.1 GCA_003565555.1 Cryomorphaceae bacterium
CCGAGATCAGAACAGCTTCTGACTTTTCGGCTCCGGCCTTCCGGCAAAAGTGGGCGTACACCTCCGGATCGGGTTTAAAAGTCCGTACGTCTTCGGCGCTTACAATGCCTTCGAAATATGCTGAGAGCCCGGCTTTTCGGAGCAATTCTTCGACCGCCTTTTTGCTCCCGTTTGAAAAGGCAAAGCATCGGTGCCCCTGCGCCGCGGTTTTTTTCAGCCCCGTTTCGGCATCGGGATAAGCGGGGAGTGTGGTGTAACGGGCGAGGAGGGAAGCCCGCTGATCGGCGGAGAGCGCCTGTCGGGTCGCTTCACAGGTGTAATCGAGGGCGTCTTCCGTGCACGTCGAAAAGTCGACATAAAGGTCCATCAAGCCCCGCCTGAAGCTGTATTCCAATTGCTTGCTTCGCCAAAGGTCGTTGAACGCATCGGCGCAATCACCCATGATTTCCGTCAGAAGATCGCCCGCCCCTGACGGGTCGATGAGGGTGCCGTACACGTCGAACGCGAGCTTACAGGTCTTCTTTGCGGCCATCTCTTTCGGGATTTCGACGAATATCGCAACTTTCCGTCGCAAAGCCTCGTGAGAGAAGGCAGAGATACCGAGAAAATGAAAACAGCTTTCCTCCCGCACCCGCGGATTATTGCGGCATGGCTGCTCGCTGTGTGTATAGCGGCGGGCTGCGGATCAGATCCCGACCCGACCCGACAAGGTGCATTCCCTTCGGAAAGCGAACGGATCGGGCCCGTGGCCTCACCCGAAGAAGCAGGGGGAGAAAATTCCCTGCCCGCAGCCGAGACCCTTTCCGCCGATACCCTCTCCGCGCTGCTCGCGGCCTATGCGGCATTCTCTCCTTTTGAGTCGGACCCGGAACACGGCGATACGCTGCGCAAAGCGATTTTTTCGCGGTTGATGCGACGCGAGACTTCCGAGATATTTCCCCTCGCCGAGTCGTCCGAATTGGAAGTCGTCGCAAGTCCCGATTCCGCTGTTTTTGCCGTAATGCTCTCCCGAAAAACGGGGGGCACCTACGCGCCTTTTGAGACCTTCATAGCATACACGGACGGGGGAGGGGAACGCAGGTTTTACCCCGCCGGCGAGGCTGCCGCGGGCAGCATACATCAGGTGGAAGAGGGCGTGGCTGTCATGACCGATTTTCTTATGTTTTGCAGCACTTGCGTCAGGGCCCGTGCACTGTTGTTTCGGACGGACACAGCCTTCGATCCCAGTCCCGTTTTTGCGTACAGCGGTCGGACCTTCGGCACGGAGTTGCGCTACCTTCCGGAAAAAAGGGAAATATACGCAGCCTATGAAGACCCCGAGCCCGGCGATGCCATGTTTCCCTTTGAGGGCGTGCCCGAGCGGCATCAGGTGTGGTTGCGGTATATGAACGGATCGTTTCAGACCGTACTTCACCAATCCCGACCGAAAGAGGAGGAACCCTTCGATTTCGAAGCCTGCGGAAGCTGAGCGCGCTGCGATGCAATTTTTCGGCGAAAGCCTGTTCCGTTTTTTTCGGGCTTCGTACCTTTACGCGTATGCTCGATGCAAGAATTCCCGAGGGGCCGCTCGAAGATAAGTGGACGCGTTACAAGGCGCAGGCGCGGCTGATCAATCCCGCCAACAGAAGAAAATACAAAGTGATCGTGGTGGGCACGGGCCTCGCGGGTTCGTCTGTCGCTGCAAGTCTCGCCGAGGCGGGATTCAGAACAGAAGTCTTCACTTTTCACGACTCCGCCAGGCGGGCCCACTCCGTGGCCGCGCAGGGCGGGGTGAATGCCGCCAAGGATTACAAGAACGACGGCGACAGCGTGTGGCGCATGTTTTACGACACCCTCAAAGGTGGCGACTTCCGCGCTCGGGAGGCCAATGTGTACCGCCTCGCGGAATGCAGTATGGCCCTGATCGATCAGGCCGTGGCGCAGGGCGTCCCCTTTGCCAGAGAATACAGCGGATACCTCAGCAACCGCTCTTTCGGCGGGGTGCAGGTGAGCCGCACCTTCTATGCCCGCGGACAAACGGGGCAGCAGCTCCTCCTCGGAGCCTATCAAGCCCTGATACGGCAGAGTGCCGGCGATAACCTCACCCTGCACACCCGCCACGAAATCCTCGACGTCATCACCCTTTCCGGAAAGGCGAAAGGCGTGACGGTGCGCAACATGGATACAGGTGAAATTGAGAGCCACGCCTGCGATGCGCTCATCCTCGCCACAGGAGGCTACGGCAAAATCTACTACCTCAGCACCCTCGCCATGAATTGCAATGCCACGGCGATCTGGCGCGCCCACAAGCGCGGTGCATTTATGGCCGCACCGAGCTGGACTCAGTTTCACCCCACCTCACTGCCCCAGCTCGGCGACTACCAGAGCAAACTCACCCTGATGAGTGAATCCCTCCGCAACGACGGCAGGATCTGGGTGCCCAAATCGCCCGAAGACAACCGCGCACCCGAAGATATTCCCGAAGCGGACCGCGACTATTACCTCGAGCGGCGCTATCCGGCCTACGGCAATCTGGCGCCGCGTGATATCTCTTCCCGCGCCGCCAAGGAGCGCATCGACGCCGGCTGCGGTGTGGGCCCGATGAAGAATGCCGTCTACCTCGATTTCAAAGACGCCATCGCACGGCACGGCCTCGAAACCATCAGGAAGCGCTACGGAAACCTCTTCAGCATGTACCGAAAAATCACCGGGTACAATGCCTATGAAACGCCCATGATGATCGCTCCGGCCGCGCACTTCAGCATGGGCGGGCTCTGGGTAGACTACGGACTGATGAGCAACCTCGAGGGACTCTTCGTGCTGGGAGAAGCCAATTTTTCCGACCACGGAGCCAACCGACTCGGGGCCAACAGCCTCTTGCAGGCCTGCACCGACGGGTACTTCATCGCTCCGCATACCGTCACCGATTACCTCGCGGGCATCAAGCCCGGTGCGGCTGATCCCGACAGCGCGTGGAAGGAAGCCGCCGCACTTTCGCAAAAATCAGTGAAAGAAAGGCTGGAGCGCCTGCTTTCCGCAAAGGGAAATGTGACCGCAGAGGAATTTCACAAAGCCCTCGGGAAGGTACTTTACGGAAAATGCGGACTCGCCAGGAACCGCAAGGACCTCGAAGCGGCCCGCGATGAGGTGAAGGTCCTGCACAATAGATTTTACGAAGAACTGGCGGTCACCGGAACTGCGGCCGACATGAATTTTGAGCTGGAAAAGGCCGCCCGCGTTGAGGATTATTTTGAAATGGCCGGCTTGATCATTGAAGACGCACTGACCCGCGAGGAATCTTGCGGCGCGCATTTC
>PXBH01000195.1 GCA_003565555.1 Cryomorphaceae bacterium
CCGGAAGGGAAAACGCTGAAAGAAGCCGTGATGGAAAGCGATACACCCATGCGGCGCGCCAATGATGCATACCGCGCGGCCCTTGCAAATCCCGATGACGGAGAAGCCCTGCAGAAAGCGACAGACCTCATGGACCGGCACAATGCCTGGGATTACGAAGCGCGGGTAAAAGAAGTACTGGGCCATCTGGGCATAGAACGAAGCGACATGCCCGTACACGCCGCTTCCGGGGGGCAGCGCAAGCGGGCCGCACTTGCCAAAGTGATGCTGGACGAACCCGATTTGCTCATCTTGGACGAGCCCACCAACCACCTCGACCTCGATACCATTGAGTGGCTGGAAAATTGGCTCAGCGCGGCCAACTTTACCCTCCTCATGGTGACGCACGACCGGTATTTTCTCGACCGGGTTTGCACCGATATCCTCGAGATAGACCGCGGCGAATTGGTGCGCTACACCGGCAATTATTCCTATTTTCTGGAAAAGAAAGCCGAGCGCGAAGCGGTGCTGGCTTCGGGGGTAGAAAAGGCCAAAAACCTGATGCGCAAGGAGCTCGAGTGGATGAGGCGCATGCCAAAGGCGCGCACCACCAAGTCGAAATCGCGGATCGACGCCTTTGACGACATTAAGTCTGCCGCATCAGTGCGCACGGACAAACAGCGGATGGAGCTCGGTGTGCGCACCGAGCGCATGGGTTCGAAGATTGTCGAGTTTCACAAAGTGAGCAAAGCCTTCGGAGATTTGACCATCACAGACGGATTCACCTATACCTTCAAGCGCGGAGAGAAACTGGGTATCGTAGGCAAGAACGGTACGGGGAAGTCCACTTTCGTGAAACTACTGCTCGGGAAGGAGGCCCCTGACGGGGGGAAGGTGGTACACGGCGAAACGGTGAAGTTCGGTTTTTACGACCAGGACGGTCTCATTGACGCCGACCACAAGCGCGTAATAGAAGTGGTGACGGAGATCGCCGAGGTGATCGAGCTGAAGAAGGGGCACAAGCTCACGGCGGCCCAACTCTTGGAGCGCTTTCTCTTCAGTCGTGACAAGCAATGGCAACTCGTGAGTACCCTCAGCGGCGGCGAAAAGCGGAGGCTCTACCTCTGCACGGTGCTCATGGCCAATCCCAACTTTCTGGTGCTCGATGAGCCCACCAACGACTTGGACATCGACACCCTGCAGGTGCTCGAAGACTACATCGCCGCTTACGACGGTTGTCTCGTGGTGGTGAGCCACGACCGCTTTTTCACCGATAAGGTGGTAGACCATCTCTTCGTGTTTAAGGGCGAGGGCGTAATCCGTGACTTTCCCGGAAACTATACCCAATACCGGGCTGCCGAAAAGGTTGAAGCTGCCGCCGCGGCACCTAAGGAAGAAAAGCCCGCACAGAAACCCGAAGCCGCCGCTGAAGCCCCGAAGGTCAAAACGAAACTCACCTACGGCGAGCGCCTCGAATTCGAAAAACTCGAAAAAGAGATCGACGAATTGGAGGCCCGAAAGGAGACATTGGCGCAACGGCTTTCGAACACCAACGACAACGAAGAGCTCATGGCCGTTTCGCAAGAGCTGGATGAAGTGGTAAAAGCCGTGGAAGCGCGTACGGAAAGGTGGATGGAGCTGGCGGAATATGTTTAGCCGGTCAAGCCGTCGGGGAGCCGAGCGCCTTGCGGTGCGGAGGCAGAATCGACCCCGGGTTTAAGCCCTGATTCGGCATGAAACAGCTCGGCGAGTTTCGAGCCAATTCGGCTCAAAGGGCCGCGAATGGTTCAGGTCTGCAGTGCTGCCTTCTGCCTTGCAAATGACAGCAGAAGTATATTGCCGGCTAAGGAGTCCAAATTGGTCGCCGCAGAGACCATGCGCGTGCTTAACGAATTTGAAGGCTTGGATGATGCCGGGGCATAAACGCTCAGAGGTGTGGCTTGCCGACTTGAATCCGCGCTTTGGCACCTGGGCAGGCAAGACGAGGCCTGTGCTCGTGGTGCAAAGAAATGTCTTGAATGCTGTACATCCATCCACGATCGTATGCCCCGTAACAAGCAAGATAACACCCGAAAGTGAATTATTGAGGGTCCGTGTGCCCAAAGGAAAAGCAGGGCTTGAGAAGGACAGCGACATTATGATTGATCAGCTCAGGGCCATCGATAACAAAAGACTGCTCCGTAAGCTCGGCGCGCTTCCGAAGGATTTGTCCGAGCGCGTCAAGGAGAACCTTATTGCGGTCTTGGGCTTGGATTTGTGATGGCGGCCGTATGGTTCACGGATTAATTGCTCTTTTTGAAATTCTCTCACGCTCAAGCCTTCCGCTTCGCATACCTCCTGATTCCAATTGCAATAAGCGGTGAACCCACCACCGTAGGCAGCAGCCAAGCCGCAATGGTCCACTCCACATTCACCACCAGAAAGGCGGTAGTGGCGGCAATGTAGGCCCCGCCCCGATTCCGGCCACTTGGCTGTTTCAATTCACGCAAAACTTTTTCAAAACGGGGGTGCCGGGTTCGTACTGAAAAAGGCGCGCTCAGTTGCCCCACCGGGCTGAATTGCCCAAAGCCTCCATTTCCATAGCACGCGTTTTTGTATATTTGAGGGTAAATCATGCAGCATGACCAATCACATCGTAAGCATTGATTCACCCGCTGACAAGAAAGCGTTTGAATCATTTGTGAAAGCAATGGAGATTAGAGTAAAAAAGTTAAAAGTCGAAGAAGCGGAGGACGCTGCCCTGTTGGCCATGATGCGTCCGTACCGCAATGACAAAAAAGTGAAACGCAGCACCGTCATGAAAGCTCTTAAAGGCAGATGATTGTTGACTTTCACGCGAAATTTTTGAAGGATGTCAAAAAAATTTAGGAGCCGCACGTCCTCGAGGCCATAGAGAAGGCCATTTTGAATGCTGAGGCGGCGCCCAATATCACAGCCGGTCCGGGGATTAAAAAATTGAAAGGAGAGCCGAACACCTATCGGATTAAAATCGGCGACTATCGTATAGGACTTTGGAAAGTCGGCAGTTTGTTGGAGTTTTCACGTGTTGCTCACAGAAAAGACATTTATAAAAGGTTTCCGTAGAGAAGGGTGCACGAGCCCATAATTCCTGCATGGAGTGAATTTCGTCAGTCTCCGGAATTCATCCCTCCTACGAAAAGGATGTTTTTCACGCGATTCCGGGTTGGCAGGGGCGTGATTCAGTTATTGTCGGAGTTGGTGGCCCGCGCCTTTTTCCTATTTTCGTAGCGCCGCAGCGCAATCGCAATCAGCGGTGAACCCACCACCGTAGGC
>PXBH01000206.1 GCA_003565555.1 Cryomorphaceae bacterium
ATCGAGCTTTGACCTGTCGTCTCCTACTCTCAGGTCGCCGGGCCCGGGGGCCCTGCGCTATGCTTCGCGGCGTGACTGCGCCTGCCCGACTCATGTTGACCATGCTGGACCGCCACCTCGGCAACTTCGTCGTGGCCAGCCCGGTGATCCGCGAACTGGTTCGCCAGATGCCCGAGGCCCAGGTCCTGCTTCGTCCGCCAACGGCGCGACTCGCCGAACGCATCCCCGGGTTTCCGCAGTCGGCCATCATGGAGTTCCGGGAGCACGAGGGGCGGCTTGCCGCACTATCCGCGCTGCAGACACTGCTTGCGGTGCGGCGCAGCCATCCGACCATCAGCGTTGATTTCGGCGGCAGCAGCGCCGGCGCACTGATCACGGCGATGTCGAACGCCAGACGCCGAATCGGGCCGTCGAGCAATGACTGGCAGCGCCGACTGACCAAAGCCGTCCGCAAGCCCGCCGATCAACCGCACCGGTTTCACTCCTACCTGGCCCTTGGTCAGGCCGTGCAGCCCGATCTGACCTGGCGCAATCCCGAACTGGCCGCAACCACCCAGGACCAGGCCAAGGCCGGTAAACTTCTGGCCAGTTCCGGAATTTCAACCGAATCCCCCATCGCCTGTCTGCACGTATCCGCCGGCAAGGACTACAAATACTGGCCCTTCGATCGGTATGCGGCGGTCATTGATCGGCTTGCCGATCAGGGCATCCAGTCGGTGCTGATCGGGGCGGGGGAGGATCGCGCTCCCACGACGGCGGTGCGCGACGCCTGTCGCAGCAGCCCGCTGGATCTGGTCGGGCAAGTGGACCTCGGCGCACTGATCGGCCTGTTCGGCAGGGCGCGCCTATTCATCGGCAATGACAGTGGCCCGATGCACATTGCCGCGGCCACCGGAACGGCGATTGTCGCCCTGTTCGGACCCACGGATCCGGCACGCTGGGGCCCGATGACCGATCGTGTCGCCATCGTTCGGGGCAGTGAGCCGATGAGCGATATCAGCGCCAAGCGCAAGTTTGCGGCCGCCACACGCATGGACAGCATCCCCGTTGATGCCGTCTACGACGCAGCGCAGACTATGCTGCTTTCCGAATCAGCCTGATCGTGAGCCCATGCTGCTTGAGAACGCCCGCCACAACCTGACCAGCAAACGGCTGCTTTTCCGGGAGAAGGACAGCTATATCGTCTCGATCCCGAAATCGGGTCGGACATGGCTGCGGGTGCTGCTGCATGAGTACTACTCGCGACTGTTCGGCGCCACCGAGGCGCTGAATTCCCGCGACCAGTACGCGGATGACCGCCCGAGGTATTTTTTCACGCACGACCGCTACGAACATCTGACCGTCGCCAACCCCTGGCAACGGCTGCTTGGGAGGTTTCTGATCCCCGCGGACCGGCGGCGAGAAGGACGCATCCTGCTCATCGCCCGCGACCCCCGGGACGTCATGGTGTCCCTGTACTTCCAGAACACGCGGCGGGTGAAGCAGAAACAGGCCTTCCAGGGCGAAATCAGCGCCATGCTGCAGGATCCGTTGCTCGGCGTGGACACCGTGATCCGGACGATGAATGGCTGGCTCCGCGAATGGGGTGAGCGGAACGAGGGGTTTCTGCTCAGCCGCTACGAGGACTGGCAGGCCGAACCGGACCGGTATTTCGGCGAAATCATTGCCTTCCTCGGGGACGGCAGCGTGGACAACACACGTCTGCAACAGGCCATCGATGAGAGCCGCTTTGACAAGATGCAACAGCGCGAACGCACCAGTGCGGACGGCCCGAGCGCGGTCCGGCCCGGCAACCCCGATGACCCCGAATCGTTCAAGGCGCGCAAGGGCAAGGTCGGCGGCTATCGGGAGTATCTGTCCGACGGGGATATTGCCGTGATCGAACGCGCCATGACCCATCTCGACGCCCGCTTCGGATATCAGCCATGAGCGAATCGGCAGACAAATCGGAGCTGGAGCAACCGCTGGCGGGACGGCAGATAGGCTACCTGCTGGAAGCACCGGATCGCGTCGGCGCCAACCTCGCGCAACAGATGATGGCGCTGCGGGACCTCGGCGCAGAAGTCACCGCCATCTTCATGACCGGCGACCCGGCCACGGCAAGCCTCGACGGCGTCGCCGACCACCGCCTCGGACTGAAGCTGCCGAAAAAGGCGCTCTCCGGCATGCGCCTGCGACTCGCCTGGCGGCTGCGCGCAGCGCTGCGGAATACGAGCCTGGATACGCTGGTCTGTGATCAGTACAAGGCCGTCACTGCGGCGGCTCTTGCGACTACTGTGCCTTTTTCAGGACGACCGCGCCTTTACGCCTTGCTGCGGGGATTCTATGCCACCGATTCGCGCAGCCGGCAGCGTGTGTACCGGTTGATTCGCCGCCGCTTGGCCGGAATCATCACCTTGACCGGACCGCAGCGGGACCGGGTCCTGAGCAATCTCGACTGGCTGCCGCCAGAGCATGTCCATATCGTCCACAATCACATCAATGGCGAGGCATTGCGCCAGCAAATGCTCCCGCGCCAGAACGCCAGGGAGGCGCTCGGCATCCCGAACGACGCATTTGTATTCGGCTGCATCGCCCGGTTTGATCCGTACAAGCGCATCACTGATCTGTTGAAAGCCTTCGCGAAGGTTGCCGAGAAGGATCAGGACTCGCGTCTGGTCATCATTGGCGACGGCCGCGAAGCAAACGCATTGCACGCCGAAGCCGACAGCCTTGGAGTCAATCCGCGGGTGCATTTCACCGGTTTCGTCTCTGGTGCAAGCCGCTACATGCAGGCCTTCGATGTGTTTGTCCTGCCCTCGGAAGGAGACAACTTCGCACGCGTTTTCCTGGAAGCGGCAGCCGCCGGATTGCCAATCATCGGCGTCGATGGTGGCGGTACCCCAGAAGTGCTGCAGGACGCCGCGCCCATCGTTCCGGCGCGTGATCCGGGACGGCTTGCAGACGTCATGCGGGAACTGCACGGTATTGGCGATGGCGAGCGACGAAACCGCTCCCTGCACACGCAGGATCGTCTCGAAACGCAATACACTGCTGCCGCACTCAAGCAACAGATGATGCGTGCAGTAGCCACCTCAACCCTCAGTCAGGACGTGGCGTCATGAAGAACGACAGCAGTCTGTCGCGCCGGATTCGCGTCGCCTTACGCGAGAGCACCAGTCAGTGGAGACCGCTGCCGAACCTGCTGATTCTTGGCGGCCAGAAATGCGGCAGCACCTCGCTGTTCAACTACCTCATCGAGCATCCGGC
>PXBH01000082.1 GCA_003565555.1 Cryomorphaceae bacterium
CGACGGAGCGCCGCGAAACGTTTCCGTCAAGGTGTCATTTCTCCGTGATGCTTCGGGAAAACCCATCGGGGTGCAGGGCGTCACGCGCGACATCACCGCCTCTAAGGAGCGCGAAAAGGCTTTGGAAATCGCTACAGAGCGCTACGAGCAAATTTCCGAAATCAGCCGCACCGTCATCTGGGAAGCGGACACTGCCGGGCGGTATACCTTCATCAATCGGGCTGTCAAAAAGCTCTACGGATTTGATCCGGAGGATATCATCGGAAAATTGCACTTCTACGACATCCACCCCCCTGAGGGCAGAGGAAAATTCAAAGAAGAAATACTCGAAAAAATGCGCAAGGGGGAGTCCTGGAGCGCAATTGAAAAAACTGTAATTGATGCATACGGCAAGCACCATTACATCCTCTCTTTCGGAATGCCGAGGTACGATGCAGAAGGAAGCATCATCGGGTACCGCGGCAGCGGGATGGATATCACGGCGATAAAAGAAGCTGAAATAAAGCTGAAAGAGAGCCATGAACGCTTTGAAAGCCTCGCGGATGCCGGCGGAACCGTCGTTTGGGAGATCGATAATAACGGCCGCTTCACCTATGTGACTCCCACGTCGGCGAAGGTATACGGCCGCGCGCCGGAGGAGGTGATCGGAAAGATGTTTTACGAACTCCACCCCCAAGAGGGCAGGGCGGAGTTTAAGCGCCTCGGCCTTGACATTATCTCATCACAAAAAGCCATTACAGGACTGGAAAATAAGATGCAACATCCCGACGGCAGGGTGGTTTGGATGAGCACAACAGGACTACCCCTGCGCAACGAGACCGGGCAATTTATCGGCTACCGCGGAAGCGATACCGACATCACTTCGCTCAAACGTGCGCAAGGCGAATTGGAGGAGCGCGAAATCTTGCTCCGAGACCTTCTGCGTGAAAAGGATGCCGCCACGCGTATGCAGTCGTTATTGTTTGAAACGGCAGAGCAATTCATCAATCTTCCGCTCGGCGAAGTCACTGCTACCGTGGATGGGTCTTTGCGAAAAATCGGAGAATACGCCGGCGCTGATCGGTGTTACATTTTCAAATTTTCCGAAAAAAACGGGCGGACTGCTAAGGAGGCATTTGAATGGACCTCTCCCGGAATCACGCCTGCCGAACCTGCTTTGCGTAAAATCGACATTTCGGTGCTTGAGGAATTGAGCGATACCTATTGTAAATCAATGATTATAGATGATTTGCAAGAAGAAGAGGGCTGTATTCCCGAGGCTTTCCTCGCGGGTCGCGGGGTGCGGTCTCTTCTGGTGGTTCCTTTGAAACCGAATACGGGAAGCATCGGATGGGCCGTCATGGAAACAGCGGAAGCCCGCGGTGATTTCGGTCATAGGGAACTCCGGGTGATGGAGATTTTCACGGGGCTTTTGCTCAATGTTGAGGAGCGCGAGTATACGGAAAATGAATTGATTCGCATGCAACTCATGCTCGAACAGGCCGGGCAAATGAGTCGGGTGGGCGCTTTCGAATTGCTTCCCGAAAGCGGACTGCAGTACTGGTCGGCGGTGACAAAAAGTATCCACGAAGTGCCGCCCGATTACGATCCCGACGTTGAAAAAGCGATCGCTTTTTACAAACATGAGAAAGACCGCGAAGCCGTTGCGGCAATGGTATCGAGCTGCATGAATACGGGAAAACCCTTTGACTTTGAGTATCCGATCATTACCGCCGAAGGCAACGAACGCATTGTCAAGGTATCGGGCAGGGGGGATATGGACAAGGGCGCCTGCACCCGCCTGTTCGGAACCATTCAAGACGTGACGGAGGAGCGAAAGAAAGGGGAAAAAGAGCGTATTCTGCTTGAAATAACACAAAACCAAAACGACCGATTAAGGAATTTTGCCCATATCGTTGCACACAACCTCCGATCACATTCAGGCAATATCGAATCTTTGCTCGGGCTGATTGAAAGCACCCGCGAAGACTTGAAGGATTTCGACCTGATGAAGTTGCTGCGTCGTGTTTCGGACAGCCTGCGCGATACGCTCGGACACTTGAGTGAAGTTGCTATGCTCCATTCGGCAGAGCGCGAACCGCTGCGCGATCTCAACCTGAAAGAACATGTGGAGCGCGCCGTTGAGACCGTTTGCGGAGAGGCCCTCGCCGCCGAAACAAAAATTGTCAGGGATGTGCCGTCTGATCTCACCCTCAAGGCCATACCCGCCTACCTTGACAGTATTTTGCTCAACCTCTTGACCAACGCCATTAAGTACCGCAAACCGAATCAACCTTGTATCATTCGGCTCAGCGCGATTGAAGAGGGCCGATTTGTGCGCCTTTCCGTAGCTGACAACGGGCTGGGTATTGACATGGAGCGGCACGGCGCAAAGCTTTTCGGGATGTTCAAAACCTTTCACGACCACCCCGAGGCCAGGGGGATCGGACTCTTCATTACCAAGAATCAAATTGAGTCGATGGGCGGACGTGTTGATGTAATCAGCGCTCCCGGCGAGGGAAGTACATTCCGCATCAGTCTCCTGAGGGGTGAAGGCGAGTGAAAATTCACAAAAATCAACCGCTTCAAAGTTTCTCTCGGGGGCGAAGTGCGGCAATGAGATCTTTCAGAATGTCGGCGGTGAGCGGCTTTAAAAGAACACCCTTCACCAAGCTGTGCTGTTCCGCACGGCTCACATCATCGGGGTGGTCAGAGCTGGATGCAATATACACGGCAGCGTCTGCCGCACCCTGCAATTTTTCATACTCTCCGAGAAAATCCCATCCGTCCCATACGGGCATGTTTAAATCGAGCAAGATCAATTCGGGCTGCCGGTCTCCCCGCATTTGGGATTCTTTCAACCCTTCAAATGCCTCTTTGCCGTCTTTGTAAACCTCTATTTCACCCTCAAAAGAAATGTGCTTCAATAAGTGCCCTACGGTAAATATATAAACCGGATCATCATCAATAACACATATCTTCATGGGTGCGAAAACGTTAAATGCTTAATCTATTGCTTGTTTTGAACAGCTAAAAAGGTGTTTTGTTTGACCCTGACGGGTACACCCCGAGAGTCAAATCTCTCGGGCACGGGTCTACACCGGGTGCGCAGTCGCGTTAAAGAAAAAAAAATATCCGGGATACACCAAGAAAACCCCTGTCTTCCTTATCGCGCGCAAAACTACATCCGGCTTTTTCCTAATGTGCAACGACAGGAGTCTGTCAAAGCATGTGTGGTGCTAGACCGAAGGCGGAATGGTTGCATTCGCAACTGCGTCAGGCTTGCTTTTGCGTCCCTCTTTTCCGAAAACGAAAAGGTCCTTTTCGTCGAAAAAGAGGTTGACTTCACTTTCCTCTTGCAGCAGCTCGGCGGTGCGCAGTCTGAATTCCGCTTCACCTGACTTCATCCGGTACATAAAAGCGTCACCTGCAAAATTGCGCTCGATCACTGCGGCGCGAAGGCGAGGGTCTGCCCCTCTGAAGCGAATTCTTTCCGGACGTATCAGGCAGCGCTCCCCGCGATCGTCGGGCGTATGGTTTCCCGTAATGGGAGCCGTAAGGTCGGCAACGGAACCGGTAAGACGGGCCACGTACTCGTCCGAGGGGTTGTCGTAAAGCACTTCAAAACACGCCGCTTGGAGAACTTTTCCGTCTTTCATAACGGCCACGGTATCACACAGTGCTACAGCGTCGTCGATGTCGTGGGTGACGAGCACTGCGGAGGTTTGCGCAGCCTTCAGCAGATCACCCACCTGTCCGCGTACCTGTTGGCGCAGCGCCACATCGAGGTTACTGAAGGGTTCGTCAAGCAGCAAGAGCTGAGGGGATACCGCCATCGCTCGGGCCAGGGCCAGTCTTTGTTGTTGGCCCCCGGACAGGGCTCCGGGTCTTCTGTTTTCAAGCCCGGAGAGGTTGGTCAGGGTCACCATCCTTTCTGTAATGCGGTCGCGGGCAGCGGGGTCTTTTTCCTTTACACCGAAGAGAATATTTTCCCGCACGGTGAGGTGGGGAAACAGGGCCAAGTCTTGAAAAATCATGCCTACATTCCGCTCCGCCGGCGGTACAAAGATCTCGGGAGAGGTTACCGTCCGCCCGTCCACCTTTACCGTTCCTGTTTCCGGCACTTCAAAACCCGCGATGATGCGCAGTAGGGTGGTTTTACCGCAGCCGCTTTCACCGATCAGCCCCAAGGTCTTTCCCTTGTAGAGGGTAAGGTTAGCCCCGTATACGGCCGGATTGTCTTTGCCGGGGTAAGACTTGGAAATATTGCTGATTTCGAGTGCGGGATTCAAAGGCTTTTGATCGATTTGTGGATAAGCAGTACAGGTACGATGCCTGCCGAGACAATCAGCAGTGACGCCGGGGCACTCTCGCGCAGCATTTCATCATTGGCATAGGCAAAAGCCGTGGTGGCTAAGGTATCAAAATTGAACGGACGCAGGATGAGGGTGAGCGGCAGTTCTTTCATTACGTCGAGAAATACCAGTAAAAAGGCCGACAAGATGGCGGGACGCATCACCGGAATATTGACCCTGAACAAAGTGAAAAGATAGCCCTTCCCGAGAGAGCGGGCGGCTTCATCGGGTTTGGCACATTGCTGCTTGAAGTTGCCCTCCAAAGGGTTGACGGATACGGCCATGAACCGGATCACGTAAGCGTAAATGAGCCCTGCCACAGAGCCCGTGACCAAAATGCTCCCGGAGGTGAGCCCGATGCCCTCGGTAAACCGCTCGAGCCCGGCTCCTACCACCATGACGCCTACGGCGATCACCGCCCCGGGAAGGGCATAGCCGAGGGCTACTACGCGGTTCACCCCTTTTGCAATGACGGATCGATTGATGCGGCTGCTGTAAATGAAAAAAACGGACAAGACCACGATTAGAACCGCTGCACCGCCCGCCAGCATTACAGAATTGGCGATGACCATGTAAAACTGCGGCCCGCTGACCTTGGTCCAAGTGGCGACTGCATCTACCGCGATTTTCAAAAACGGAAGCGCAAAGCCGAGCAGAAAGGGGAGGGTGCAAATCAGGGTGTAGAGCCATTTTTTTCGGCCCTTCACCGGCTCCGGGCCGGTTTTTTTCAAGCCTGTATTGGTGGCAAACCGGCTGCGCTGCTTGTATTTTTCAGCGATAAAAAGAAGGCCCACTGCGAGCATGAGCACTGCAGAGAGACGGATGGCCGCCTCCAAATCACCCATGGAAAACCACGCTTTGAAAATTCCGGTCGTAAATGTGCTCACACCGAAGTAATACACCGCTCCGTAATCGTTAAGCACCTCCATGAGCACCAGGAACAGCCCGCCCGCAATGGCAGGCCGCGCCAGAGGGAGTGCAACGCGACGGAAGATCATCCCCGATTTTCCGGAAAGGGAAGACGCCGCTTCAAACATGGAAGCCGACTGAAGCTGAAAGGCCGCTTTTGCCGGCAGATACACATAGGGAAAAAGCACCAAGCCCAAGGTTACGGCCAGTGTGAAAATGTTCATGGAGTCAAAATACAGTGCCTTTGCAGCCTCGCGGCCTCCCACCTGTCCGATCAATGTGTACAAGGGGCCCGTAAAAGAAAGGATGCCCGCATAGCTGTAGGCCACAATATAGCTCGGCAGGGCGAGCGGAAGGATCAGGGCCCACTCCAACCAACCCCTCCCGGGAAACCTGAATCGACTCACCAGCCATGCACACCCTACGCCGACGGCCAAGGTGATGGCCCCGGTGGTGAGGCAAAGAAAAACGGAGTTCACCGTATATTCCCAAAGCAGGTTCTGCGCGATGTGTTGCCAGGCGGGCGTGCCGGGGGTGAAAACTTTGGCTACCACCGTTACCAGCGGCACGGCCAACACGATCCCGAGAATGACTGCGATAAGCAGCCAGGGCCGCGCCTCGGCAGTGCCCGCGCGGGGCCTTATCAGGGCGGAGAGGGTGTTATTTCCAGCCCGCACGGTCAAAGATTTCTACGGCTTTCGCATTGTACTTCCCGATGCGTTCGAGCGATAGGGTATCGCGTTTCCATTCCCCCCAAGCTTTCAAGATCTCCGAGGGTTCAATGTTCGGGTGTACGGGAAATTCTGCGTTCGCTTCCGCGTAAAGCTTCTGGATGTCGGGGCTCGACATGAATTCCAAAAGACGCAGGGCATTTTCGGGATTGGGGGCATGCTTCAGTACCCCTGCTCCGCTCACATTGATGTGTGTGCCCCTGCCGGCCGCATCGGGGAAAAACACACTGACTTCACGTGCTGCGGCAGCCTTTCCGCGGTCTTCGGAGGCGAAGAGCTTGCCGATGTAGTAGCTGTTTACAATGGCCACGTCGCCCTGACCTGAGGCCACCGCAATGATTTGATCGGTGTCGTTACCCTTGGGCGGGCGCGCCAAATTTTCCGCGACTCCCCGTGCCCACGCTTCTGCCGCAGCCTCACCCTCGTGGGCAATGATCGAGGCCAGAAGAGACTGGTTGTAGATATTGGCCGTGGAGCGGGAGAGGATTCGACCCTTCCATTTCTCGTCCGCCAGGTCCGCGTAGCCCGAAAGTTCTTGGGGGTCTACCCGTTCGGGGGCATAGGCCAAAATACGCGCGCGAACGGTTTGAGAAAACCAAGTGCCGTCCGGATCCCGCAATGAGGCGGGAATATTCTCCCGCAAGACTTCCGAGTCTGAGGTGCGGAAAAGGCCCTTTTTCTTGGCAAGTACCAAGCGGCCCGCATCTACCGTGATCAAGACATCTGCCGGTGATTTTTCACCCTCGTTTGTCAAGCGAACAATGAGTTCGTCAGCCCCTGCCTTGACCACATTTACCGTGATGCCGGTCTCTTCCGTAAATTTTTCGAAAATTTGACGGTCCACGTCATAGTGGCGGTGGGAATATACGTTTACCACTTCGTTTTCCGCCGTTGATTCGGTCTCGGAAACGCAGGCGTTGAGTAGGGCTAAAGCAAGAAAAGCAATGGAAAAAGTACGCATAGTCGGATCGTAGAATTGAACACGCAAAGATACCACGCCCCGTTGAGTTGTGCATACCCTCCATGTGGTAGTTTGTCGCAGTGTCTCGTAACATTCGCCAAATGCGCTAACTTTGTAAGTCTTTACACGCCCGTTTTGCATAAACTACCCGGTCCATGACACAAAGATCTTTCATTTCTGCCCTTCTTCTCGGTTTTGTAATTCTCGCGGGTTGCCGCGGCGAGCGCGGTCCCGCAGGCCCTCCCGGACCCGCCGGACCCGCAGGTCCCGGCGGTGGTGAGGGGGGCCTCACACGCGATGTATTTGAGGTCACAGCGCAGTTGACTTCCCAAAACGAATTCTTCGAAGCCTTCGTCCTCGACCCCCCGATTGAGGCCGAAGATGTGGTGCTGGTCTACTTGCTCTGGGATTTCAGCGACGGGACAGATATTTGGCGGCCGCTGCCGGTTACAATTTTTGACAACAGCGGAACGTTCATTTACAATTTTGATTTTACGACGGACGACTTCGCCATTTTTATCGAAGGCGATTTCGACCTGGCTTCCCTCGGGCCCGAATGGACGGAAGACCAAATTTTCAGGATCGTCGTGCTCGAAAGCGCAGGTATGTTGGGAATGCCGGACGAACTCGACTATCGGTCGGTGACCGAATACATCGGTGTAGCGGAGGAAGATGTGGTTCGCCTCGAACCGAAGCGCTCCGGTCGAAAAGAGAAAAAAAAATAATAGCAAAAACCCCCGCTTCAAAAAGTTTGAAACGGGGATTTTATTTTGACACTCGGTTGTCCCACTAGGGCTCGAACCTAGACTCTTCTGGACCAAAACCAGACGTGTTGCCAGTTACACCATGGGACAATCTGACTTGCGGAGTGCAAAAGTAATACTTTCGCGGAAGTACTCAAACAATCTTTTTCAGTTTTCCCAAAACATCCCAACAGGATGTGCGCATAAGGTGCCGAAGAAAGTCAGGCATACTAATTTTGCTAAATTCGCACGCACAAATAAGTTGAGCCCACCACCTACTTTCTTCTAAATGGACTTCAGAAAATATAATCTCATCACCGGCTGGGCCGTGTTTTTGGCGGCCACCATCGTATACCTGATGACCATAGAGCCCACTACCAGCTTTTGGGATTGCGGCGAGTTTATCACCACTGCTTACAAGCTGCAGATCGGGCATCCGCCGGGGGCACCGCTCTTTATGCTTTTGGGACGGCTTTTCTCGGCCTTTGTGCCCACGGAAGTGGTGGCGGCGACCATCAATATCCTCTCCGCTCTTTCGAGCAGCTTTACCATTCTCTTCCTTTTTTGGACCATTACCCACTTCGCCAAAAAAATGGCGGAAACAGGCGGAGAAACGCTCGACCGCGGAAAGATCATCGCTGTTCTGGCGAGCGGAGCCGTAGGCGGTATGGCCTATACCTTTTCGGATTCTTTCTGGTTCTCAGCCGTTGAGGGAGAGGTCTACGCAATGTCATCCCTATTCACTGCGGCGGTTTTCTGGGCCATATTGCGCTGGGAGACTTTGAGCAGCGGCCGCAATGAGATCCGTTGGGTGATACTCATTGCATACCTGATGGGGCTTTCCATCGGCGTTCACCTCCTCAACCTGCTTGCGATCCCCGCCATTTGTTATGTATACTACTTTAAGTCCTACAAGCCCACCACAAAAGGCTTTGTAATTACGGGCCTGATCTCCCTCCTTATCTTGGGATTCATACAGTCCGGCATCATCCCGGGGGTAGTTTCCCTTGCGGGAAAATTTGAATTGCTCTTCGTCAACGATTTCGGACTCCCGTTCAACACAGGCGTCGTCGTGTACGCGGCCCTGGTGATTGCGGCCTTGGTATTTGCCCTGCATTACACGAGAAAGCACGGACACACGGTGGCGAATACGGTAGTGCTGGCCATCACGGTGGTGCTCCTGGGCTATTCCACATTCGCCGTCATTGTGATTCGCTCCTCGGCCAATCCGCCCCTCGATGAGAACAATCCCGAGAACGTCTTCACCCTGCTGGCTTACCTCAACCGAGAGCAGTACGGAGACCGCCCACTCCTCTACGGACAGTACTTCAACTCGCCGTCAGATTCGCAAAATCCGCGGCGCGACGGGAAGCCGGTCTACACCAAATCCTGGCTGGCAGTCAATGAGGCCGGCCGCACCGTGCGGTGGTTTTCTGCGCGCTTTTCTGCGGAGAAGTTTATTTCAGAAAATCCCGAGAAAAAATTGAACCTGAAGCAGTCCTATATTGTATCCGACGAACGTAAAAATGCGGTCATCAATTACGACGATAAGTTTCAGTCCGTATTCCCCCGCATGTACAGTCCGCAGGAAAACCATGTCGAGGCCTACAAAACTTGGAGTGATTTCAAAGGAACCCCTATCCGTACGGTGGGCAGTGACGGCAACCCTACCATCATCAATAAGCCCACCTTTTCTGAGAATATGCGCTTCTTTTTCCGGTACCAGGTCAACTGGATGTACTGGAGGTATTTTATGTGGAATTTTGCCGGTAAACAAAACGACATTCAGGGCCACGGCAGTATTCTTGAAGGCAACTGGCTGAGCGGATTGGACTTCATTGACGAGCAGCGCCTCGGACCTCAGGACAACCTGCCCGGCAGCATGACGAATAATTTTGCCTACAACCGGTTTTTGATGCTCCCGCTGCTGCTCGGTATTTTCGGCTTGATCTATCAGCTGTACAGGCGTCCGGACGACTGGTTTGTAACCCTCCTCCTGTTTATTCTCACAGGATTGGCCATCGTGATCTATCTGAACCAAACGCCTTTTCAACCTCGGGAAAGGGATTACGCCTACGCCGGATCTTTTTATGCTTTCGCGATTTGGATCGGTCTCGGGGTGTACGGACTCTTTGATGCGGCCTACCGCTTTTCGCAAAAGGAGCTGGGCAAAGCTTCGGGATACGCTCTGGGAGGCGCCGCAGTGGTTTACCTTCTGGAATCTTTACAGGGGGGCAGCCACTATTTCTCCTACTCCCTGTTTTTCATTTTCGGTACCCTCGCGGCGGTGACTTTCATTATGCATTTCCTCGGTAAGTCCGTGAAGGATTCCACCGTAATCGCAGCACTTGCCGCAGCTTTCTGTGCCCCCGTACCTATCATCATGGGCGCAGAGGGATGGGATGACCATGACAGGAGCCACAGATACACCGCAAGAGATTTTGCCGCCAATTATTTAGAGACCTGTGAGCCTAACGCCATACTCTTCACCAACGGCGACAACGATACCTTCCCGCTCTGGTATGCTCAGGAGGTGGAAGGCATCCGTACCGACGTGCGCGTGGTCAACCTCAGCCTGCTTAATACGGACTGGTATATCAATCAGATGCGCCGGCAGGTCTACGATTCCGAACCCGTACCCTTCTCCCTCCACGAGGAGAAATACAGACAGGGTACGCGTGACGTTGTATTCCTCGACGAATCCAGAAATACCGAACGCCGACATGTTCCCGTAAGACAGGCTGTGGACTTCATTGCCAATGACAACAATATGCGGAAAATGGGCGGAGAAACCATTTCTGTGCTGCCCACAAAGAACTTCTACATTCCGGTAGACCGAGACAAAGCCGCGGTACAAGCTCTGATTTCTGAAGGGGACAGTGCCTATGTGGTTGACCGTGTAGAGTGGCGCATCAGCCGAAACTATCTGCTCAAAAATCAAATGATGGTGCTTGATCTTTTGGCGACGTTCGATTGGGAACGCCCGGTGTATTTTGCCGTTACCACAGGCCCCGACAGCTACCTCAATCTGCAGGATTTCTTCAAACTGGAGGGTCTGGCGTACCGCCTTACTCCGGTAAAATCTCCTGAAAACCGCAATCCGAATACTTTCGGCACGGTCAATACCGACCGCATGTTCGAAGTGGTAATGGATAAATTCAAATGGGGCGGTATGGACAGCGAAGGTCAGATCTATATGGACGAGAACAACCTGCGCCTGACCAACAATATTCGTCTGCAGTTTGCCGCCCTTACAGATCAGCTCATCGAAGAAGAGAAAATTGAGAAAGCACGTGCCGCTCTCGATCGCGCCTTCGAGGTGATGCCTGACCACAATGTACCCTTCGACCGACTCGTGACCCCCCTGATCGAGAACTACTACAAGATCGGTGAGAACGACAAGGCCAATGCCATTGCACAAGTCGTTTTTGATCGGTACTTAGAAGATTTTGAGTATTATGTATCACTTGATCCCGAATGGTCATCACGCATGCAGCGAGAAATGCAGCTGAGCTACGCGGTAATGCAGCGCCTCAATATCTACGTTTCTCGGTTATATCCGCAGGATGACGAGATTCAGGAGCGTTTTGGATCTGCCTTCGATCAGGTCGACGCAGCCATTGACGCGAAGTTCCGCGAAATTGAAGCGTCAAGGAGCCGAAGTTCTGTGAAATTTTGATAGGCCTGTGTACCTCGTCAAAACACCGGGTGTCGTTCAGCCCTTTTCCAAACGATTGCTTTGGAAAGGTGATCCTGAAGGAGGTGCAGTATACCTGACTTTTGACGACGGTCCTAACCCCGGAGTCACCGATAAGGTCTTGGATATATTGGACGCGTTCGACGCGGCGGCTACTTTTTTTTGCATCGGAGGAAATGTGAAAAAATACCCCGAGCTCTATGCCGAAATGCTGCAACGCGGACACGCTGCGGGAAACCATACCTGGAACCATATGAACGGACGTTCATTCAGCGATTACAGCTATTTCAAAAATGTACTGGAATGCGCCCGGGTGGTCGACTCGAAACTCTTTCGTCCTCCTTACGGCAGCATGAAATTGTCACAGGTTAAAGCGATCTCGAAGCGCTACACCATCGTGATGTGGGATGTGTTGAGCGCCGATTGGCGCAAGGAACTCAGCCCCGAAAGGTGCCTGCGCAACGTTACTTCAGCCGTAGAAGCAGGCTCGGTTGTCGTTTTTCACGACAGTGATAAGGCGGCGAAGAATATGCTTTACACCCTGCCGCGTGTGCTGGAATTCTTGGCAGAGAAGGGGCTGAAGCCGCGCACCCTCAAAGGGGTCAAAGCTGCGCGGTAAGGGCTTGAGTAAGCATCTGCTTGGGCAGAGCACCTGATTTTCGCCATACTTCTTTGCCTTCCTTGAAAATTACGAAGGTGGGTACGCCGCGTACGTTGAAGGCTTGAGCCGCAGCTTGGTTCTTGTCTACATCCACTTTCAAAATGACCGCTCGGTCCTTGAGCTCAGCGGACATTTCAATGAGCACGGGTGCCATCGTTTTGCACGGACCGCACCACTCTGCAAAAAAGTCTACCAGTACGGGTTTGGGGCCGTTGATGATTTCTTTAAAGGTTGCCATCGGGAAGGACTGTTTTTTGTGAGGATTTGCGCCAGGCACGCATGCCGCCGCGTAAGTCATACACCTTGAAGCCCCGCTTGGAGAGCAGGTCAGCCGCTACCCTGCTTCGCCCGCCTATTTCGCAGTATACCATCACGGATTGTTCAGGGTCAAGCGCTTCCGCGCGAGATTCAAAAAGCGCGCGGTCATTGAGGTCGGCCAAAACAGCACCCTCAATGTAACCCTTATGCATTTCCTCGGGCGTCCGCACATCCAAGACAACTGTCTCAGATCCGTTCTCGCGCAGATACCTTTCAAATTCGGAAGGGGTCAGGAGCACTACCTCGCCGCTTTGTGCAGCATCGGCTGTGCCGCTCTCGGCTGCGCGCTGCGTCGCCGCTGAAGTTTGTTCATCGGAAGTTTCCGCGGGGGTGCAGGAGAGGAATAAAACTGCGGAGAACCCTACAAGGGCATGGCGCAGCCGGAGCAGATTTTTGTCGACAGTCATAAGGTGATTTTGGTACAAAGGTACGGAATAAGGCCCGCAGAGCGGGTGACTAAAGTTACCGCTCATACACAAGAAGCCCCGCCTGATGTGGCGGGGCATTGATGAGAAGATTACAGAAGACTTGCTTCAAAAGAAGCGCGGACTTCGCGTCTTTATATCCGGTTTGAAAAAATCGTAGGAAAGCATGATTTCATGGCTGCCTTGGTGGTGATTGTTGAGCCGGCTGGTACCGAAATCATAGGCATACCCTACCTGGAGATGATCCGTGATGTTCACGCTGCCGATCGCTGCGAAGGAGTCCATATACCGGTACGCACCGCCGATCCAAAACTTCTGATGAATCAGGAACATCCCCGATAAATCAAACGAAACAGGGGCACCTTCCACGACGCGAATCACGGTAGAGGGCTTGAACATCACTCCGCCGCTGTCGGCGCTGAGGTTGAGTACATATCCCGCCATGAGGTAGTAGTGCCTGTTGCCCACCCCGCGTTGGTTGGTATTGTCAAGGGTTCGGCCGTAAAGGTCATTTTCGAGAAGGGTGGGGCTGGCTACGCCCACATATCCCCGGTCTCCGTAGTAGTAGGCACCGAATCCGAAGTTGGGCATTACACGGTTGCTTACGTCGTTATTGAAAGCGGGATCGTCCGCCTCAATGCGGTCTATGCTTCTCATGTCGGCCTGAAACATGGCAAAGCCACCGCGCACCCCGAAGGCCAGCTTCGATTTCTCCCCGGTTTTAATGCTGTAAGAAAAATCACCCCAGATACCCGTATTGTTGGTGGGACCGATGCGGTCGTTCTCCACGGTGAGTCCTACGCCGATATTGTCATTCGGCAGGGGTGAGTGGATACTGAATACTTGTGTAGAAGGCGCGCCTTCCAAACCGACCCACTGATGCCTGCTCACCAAAGATGCGCTCACGGCATCGCGACTTCCGGCATAGCCGGGGTTCAGGATCAGTTGGTTCCACATATACATGGTGTAAAGGGAATTCTGCTGTGCGAAAGCACTGCCCGCAGAGACCAGCGTAAGGGCAAAGAGGAAATATTTGAGATATTTGGAGGGGCTCATCTTAAGGGTATTTTAAAGTTGTTTCGGCAAGGCGGCCTTCGCCGGAATCGAGCAGACTGCCGCACCGTTCGGGGGAAGTTTCGCTAAATGTATTCATGTTGAGGTCGCTCGGCGTGCTGAACCGGCCGGCGCACAGAAGAGGGTCCTGTAAGGGCGGGGAGATGCTCAAAGGGATATCGGAAAAAGTTTTCATCGGGGAGTGCAGTTCAAAATCCTATTTCATCGTCTGTTCGGCAGGTTCGGGACTCGGTGTATTTCGCGCAAAGCGCAGGGCCAAAAACACTTCATGTGTTCCCTCCGCATATTGGCGGATGGATGAGGTGGTGATATCATAGGCGTAGCCCAAGGTGAGGTAGTCCATAACATTGTAACCGGCGTAAACGGATGCCGCATCACCCGTGCGATACGAACCTCCGAGCCAAAGGTTTCCTTTATAGATCAGTCGAAGTGTGAGGTCTGCCTGCGGAGGCAGCGGGGATACATATTTGACAAGCACAGCGGGCTCGGCGGCAAAATCCTCATTCAGATCAAACCTGTATCCTCCGGTAAGGAAGTAATGCACTGCCATTCGGCCTTCGTTGTCGCCGGGGAAAAAGTCGAGGCGGTTGTTGAGTATTTGATTTGCCGAAAGGCCCACAAACCATTTGTCACTGTACCAGAGCGCACCGAAGGCTGCATCCGGTTTTAATTCGGCCTGCATTCCGTTGATCGCAGCCAAATCCCCCTGTTCGCGCAAGGTAATTTGTGAGCCGTCGATCGAGAACTGCGTGAAGCCGAATGCGAGTCCGAGGGCAAGCTTTGAATTGTCGGTCACCTGAAGGTGGTAGGCATAATTGCCCTGAACGCCCGTGCGGCGGGTGGGGCCTACGGCATCTGTGTAGAGTGTACCGCCGAATCCCATTTTCCCGTCGGCAGAGGGGGCGTGGAGGCCCATCAGGTAGGTGCGCGGCGCGTCGTTGATGCCCGCCCACTGCGTGCGGTGTACGGCGAGCGCATTGAAGTATGCATCGCTTCCCGCGAATGCGGGATTAAAGCTCTGCCCGGCAAATCGGAACTGCGAAAACTGCTGCAATTGCTGTGCCTGCACTGCGGCTCCTCCCGTGAGGAAGGCGACGATCAGGTATGTATATAGTCTTGCCATCAGCGGTATATGGTTATCGGGCCGGTAAACGGATCCGGAAATCGCGGATCGTTCAGCTCAACGGTGTAGTAATAGGTGCCCACGGGAAGCGTCTGCCCCTCATAAGTCCCGTCCCAGGCATTGCCCGCATTGTACGCACGCTGACGGTAAAGGAGTTGCCCCCAACGGTTGAATATGCTTACGAGGCTCTCGGGAAACAGTTCGATATTGTCAATGATCCAGCGGTCGTTCACACCGTCGTTGTTCGGGGTGAATCCCGAACTGATTTCTACCCCGGGAATGAGTCGAACCGTCACCGAATCCGAGGCCGTACAGCCGTCGCCGTCAGTTACGACCACAGTAAAGACGGTCGTCTCTAATATGAAACCGGAAGGATTCGCCTCGAAGGGGTCAAAGGCACCTCCTGCCGCGGGACTCCACGCGAAATCTGTTCCCGTCTCAGAGACAGGACTGCCGCCCAAGGTGAAAACTTCCTCTGCGAATACATCGATGCTCTCGCCTGCATCGGCCTGCGGGCCCGAAACAATCTCGACAGTCAGAGAATCCGTTGCCTCGCAGACACCGTTTCCCGCGGTGAAGACCAAAGTGTAATTGCCCGGAACGGCACTGAAATCGAAGGCGGCTTCTGTTGCGAGCGTATCACCGGCGGCATCTGTCCAGAGAAATTCGATCCCGCCTTCACCCGTTCCGGAAAGGCCTACAGGCAGCTCCGAAGCACAGACAAATACATCTTCTCCCGCCTCTGCAAAGATTTCAAAGATGAAGTCAATTTCTGCCTCGGTTTGGGCCGTACATCCGCCGGCGTCGGTAACGGTAAGATTGTAGACTCCCGCGCCGAGACCTTCTGCAGTCGGCCCTTCACTTGAAAAGCCCGATTCGTTTTCCCACAGGTAACTGTATGGCTCAGTCCCGCCGGAGGCTTGTCCTGTGGCTGCTCCGTCAAACGAAACATTGCAATTCGCATCAATGATTTCCGAAATCTCCGCCTCGAGAACCTCGGGTACTTCGATTGTGTAAGCGTTTTGAAAGGCGCAGTCCTGTTCGTCCAAAAGGAGGAGGGAATACGTTCCCGGCAAAAGTCCTTCGATCACCGGCTGGTCTGCTTCAAAACCTCCCGGTCCCGACCAATTTATCACAACGTCGCCCGCACCGCCGATCACCGTAACCTCAATGCTGCCGTCTTCTTCCCCGGCGCAGCTGATGTCGTTGACTGTCACTTCAGCCGAAAGCGGGATAAATGCTTCAGCCTCTGCGGTGCCCTCCAGGGTACAGCCGTTGGCATCGGTGAGTAAATAATTGTAATCCCCGGGCTCCAAATTTTCGATCATGAACTGGTCGGAAATAAAGTTTTCACCCGTCCATACAATGTCGTAGGGTGCTGTACCGCCCTGAACGGTGAGCGCGATCCCTGTATTTCCGTCGGGATCATTGCAGTCGGGGTAGGTCACCTCAGCAGATGCAGTGAGCGGCTGGGGAGTCTCTACCGCCGCATCCGCAGTAGCGGTGCAGCCGAGCGCATCGGTCACGGTCAGCATGTAATCGCCGCCGGTGAGGCCTGTGATGGTGCTGTCGGCAGATGTGAATTCTTCGGGACCTGTCCAAGAAAGGGTGTAGGGCGCAGTGCCTCCGCTCAGAGAAGTCAATTCGATATTCCCGTCTGTTTCTCCCGTACAGCTTACACCTGCAGACGTTACCTCGGCGATAATTTCACTTGCTTCTTCTACCTCAACCGCATCGGTAAGGATGCAGCCGTTTCCGTCAGTCAGGGTGAAGCTGTAGGTGCCGGGGGCCAATGCGTCAAGTTCGGGGCCTGAGGCCGTGAAGCCGTCGGGGCCCGCCCAAGAGATTACGGCTTCGGGCACAGCATTGATCGGGGTCAATACCACGGCCCCGTCTGTCGCTCCGAAGCAAGCCGAGGTGATCTCTGCACTAAAGTCCAATGCTTCCGGATTGTCCAATTCAGCGGTGCCCGACACGGTGCAGCCGTCGGCGGATGTAATCACAAATGCGTAGCTCCCCGGTGCGAGGCCTGACACCCCCTCTCCCGTTTCCGAAAAACCGTTCGGCCCGGTCCATTCCACGGTCACAGGCGGATTATCGGCGGTAACCGTCAAAGTCGCCGCGCCATCGGTCAAATCGGTACAGGATATCGGAGAAACTTCGAGGTCAAATTCAATGCCCGGATTCATCAAAGTCACGCTTTCGGCAGCCGTGCAGCCGAGGTCATCGCTTACGCTGACGGTGTAATTGCCGGGAGGAAGATCCTCCAAAGGATTGGCTCCGCCGAGCGGATTGCCTCCGGCATCGGTCCAAGCGATGAAGTAGGCATCTTCGGCGGTACCTCCGCTGATATCTGCGGTAATGATGCCGTTTGACGCTCCGCAATCGGGAGCTTGGGTTGAAAGTGCAAGGCTGAGGGCTTCGGGCGCATCGAGGGCATAGGTGAATTCGGCAATGCATTCAGTGGCGTCGGTTACCGTGAGCACGTATGCCCCGGGAGCCAATTCGGAAATTTCTGCTTCATCGGAAGTAAAGCCTTCCGGTCCCGACCAGGCAATTTCGTAAGGCGGGGTTCCGCCCGAAAGCGAGATGCTGATGACGCCGTTGTCCGTTCCGCCGCAAAGAATTTCCTGAACATCAGCCGCAGCCTCAATATCTGCAATGAAGAGAAGTTCGGCCTCGCCCGTCACCGAGCAGCCCACGGAATCGGTAATTTCGTAAAAGTAAACTCCGGCAATGAGGCCGTCAACCTCTCCGCCGTCAGCGGTAAAACCGCCGGGGCCCGTCCAGCTGATCTCGTAAGGCGCAGTTCCGCCCGAAGCAGTAAGGCTCAGGCTGCCGTCGTCGCCGGCGCAGGTGACGGGTGAAGCGGTCACACTGCCTGCGAGCGGCTCCGGAGCCCCTACCTCAAATTCGGCTGTATAAAGACAGCCGTTTTCATCGGTCACCGAAACAAAATAGTTCCCGCTGAGCAGCCCGTCGATTTCGGGAGCATCAGAAGTAAATCCGCCGGGGCCGTTCCAACTGAACGAAAAGGGAGGAGTACCGCCTTCCGCAGCAACAGATATGGCTCCGTCTGCGGTGTCGCTGCATGTGCTCGGGGTAACTTCGCCCGTTACGGTACCTTCGGCATCCGAAACGGTCACGGTCACGCTGAACAAGCATCCCGCCGCATCAACAATGATCACCTCGTAAAGCCCGGCCGGCAAACCGGACTCCCAATCGGCTATCATGCTGCCCGAAGCATCCGCCAAATTGATATCATAGGCTCCCTGTCCTCCGTCCGGAATCACGGTGATGCCTCCGTTGCTCTCTTGACAGGTAGCATCGGTTACGGTCACTTCCGCGGAAAGCGGCTCGGGCTCGGTCAGTTCAAAGGTGCCCTGCACCTCACAACCCGCGGCATCGCTCACGGTAACGGAATACAAACCCGCCTGAGCCTCGGTGATCACGGCGGCATCAGAAGTGAAGCTGTCGGGGCCTTCCCAGGCATAGGTCAGGCCGTTGCTCGTCCCGTTGAGAAAGGCTGCGATTTCGCCGGAGACTTCTCCCGCGCAATTCGGATTCACGGCCTCAAAGGTCAATTCGAGCGCCTCGGACACCCCCACCTCTGCTTCCGCGGAGGCTTCACAACCGTTTATATCCATTGCAGTTACCGTGTAAATTCCCGCAACGAGCCCCGTCACTGACGAAGCAGCCGAGGAAAATCCGTCGGGACCTGACCACGTGTACTGATATCCCGGCGTTCCGCCCGAAATGTTCAGATCGATGCTTCCGTTCGCAGCACCCTCACACGTTTCGGGTGTCACCTCGGGACTGAAAGTGATTGGAGCCGGCTGCCCCACATCGTATGATTCATTGAGCAAGCAACCCGTGGCGTCTTCCACGGTGAGTAAGTAGGTGCCCGCCGCCAAATCGGAAAGCGCCGGCAAATCCGAGGTAAATCCGTTGGGGCCGGTCCATGTGTAAGTAAAAGGTGCGGTTCCGCTCGCGGGGCTCACGGTGATGCTGCCGTTCTCACCATCGGCGCAGCTCACATCGGAAACGGAAGCCGCCAAATTGATCCCGTCCCGAAGCAGTTGAATGCTTTGCGATGCTTCACATCCGTTATCATCCGTTACGGTGACCCCGTAGGTTCCGGGGCCGATGCCGGCAAGTACGGCATCCGTTCCCACGGTAGTTCCGCTGCTGTTCACCCAAGTGTAGGAATAGTCATCCTCAACGGTGCCGCCTTCGACGATGGCTGTGAGCATGCCGTTGTCTTCGAGACACTCGGGTTGCTGAGCCTCAATTGTCAAGGTAAGGAGCTGCGGCGAAATTAATTCGGCAACGCCTTCCGCAGTACAACCCGAAGCATCCGTTACCGAGAGTGCGTATTCCCCTGCCGGGAGACTGTCGATGACAGCGGTGGCTGAGGTAAACCCGCCCGGCCCGGCCCAAGCGTAGTCGAAAGGTGCTGTACCTCCGCTCACTTCCGCCTCCAGCACGCCATCCGTCAGGCCGGCGCAGGATATGTTTTGAACAATGATATTCGGCTCCAAAAGCGCGGGTTCAGAAACAATGAAAGTCTCTGGATTTTCACAGCCGAAGTCATCGGTGACCGAAACCGAATACGTTCCGGGCTGAAGGTTTTCCAAGGTGTTTTCGTCCGATACAAACCCTTCCGGGCCTGACCATTCAACGGTATAAGGCGGCTGACCGCCTTCAACGGTAAGGGCAATCCCGCCGTCACCGTCACCGAAGCAGGTAATGTCTGTTACAACTCCTGATACGTTGAGGACGGGTGCTTCTTCAACCGTAAATTCCGCACTGCCTGAACATCCTGCAGCATTCGTTGCCGTGGCGGTATAGGTTCCTGCTGAGACGCCCGAAATGTTTTGCGTTGCGGCTGTAAATCCTCCCGGACCCGTCCATGCATAGGTGAAGGGGCCGGCACCCGAAGTGACGCTTATACCCACAGCGCCGTCATTGCCTCCCGAGCATTCCACGTTGGTGACGGTGCCTGACAGCTCGATTTCTGCGGGTTGGTTCACGTTATAAGTGCGGGAGCCTTGGCAGCCGTTCACATCCGTAGCGGTTACTGTGTACGTTCCGGCGGCTACGCCGCTGAGGTCCTCCGATGTCGAGGTGAATCCATCCGGACCTTCCCAAAGATAGGTGTAGCCCGGCGTGCCGCCGGAAACGGTAATGTTGATCGCACCGTCGCTGCCGTCGAAACAGGTCACATTGGTAATGACCCGCGTAATGTTGATATTGGGGTTTTGAGAAACCACGGCTTCCTCAAAGCCGCTGCAGCCGTTGGCGTCAGAAAGCAGCAAGGTGTATGTACCCGCCGCCAAATCTGCAATGTCGGGCTGATTGGAGCTGAACCCGCCGGGTCCGATCCAGAAGTAGTTATACGGCCCCGTACCGCCCGATGCAAGGGTGGAAATGCTGCCCGTGCTTTGGCCGAAGCAGGACACCGGTTCAATGTCAAAATCAGCCGTGAGCGCATCGGGAGCCACTACGGTAAAAGAAGCCGCCGCAGCACATCCCGCAGCATCGGTTACGGTGAGGTCGTAGGTGCCCGGAGCAAGCCCCGAAATGTTTTGGTCCGCTGAGCTGTACCCTCCCGGGCCTGTCCATGAGAATACAAAAGGCGAGGTTCCTCCGTCAATCTCCGTGCTCACTGCTCCCGTATTCCCTGTGGCACAGGCCGCGCCCGTCACCGTTCCCGAAATCAAAATCGGAGGGGCGTCGGAGACTTCCGCTTGGGCATTGCGCTCGCAGCCGTTGGCATCCGTGAGCAAAAGAACATAGGTGCCCGGGGCCAGGTTGTCGATATTTTGGTCACCCGAAGCGAATCCGTCGGCCCCGGTCCAGGAGAAGCTGTATGGGGGAACACCACCGTCTGCGGACGCGCTCACGGAGCCGTCATCTCCGCCCTGACAGGTTACATCGGTTGTTTCGAGTGAAATCTCAATTTCCGTCTCTTCTGTGATTTCAAAACTTGTATCGGTCTCGCAGCCGTTTGCGTCGGCCACCGTCAAATCGTAAGTGCCCGGCGCAAGCGCGCTGATCGCTGCCGCCGAGGCGGAAAATCCGTTCGGACCCGTCCAGTTGTAGACGTAAGGAGAAGTACCGCCGTCGGCCTGCGCTTCGATGGCACCGCTGTTATCCCCGAAGCAGAGCACAGGGGTTACATCAGCGGTTACCGTGAGCTCATCCGGGCCTCCGATTTCATAGCTGTCCGCAAAAACACATCCGTTGTTGTCTGTAAGTTCCAGGCCGTAAGTCCCTGAGAGGAGTCCCGAGAGATCTTCCGTATCTGCGGTAAAGCCCTCGGGACCGGTCCAGGAAAAACTGTAAGGCGCCAAGCCCCCCGTCACGCTGAGGTCTGCGGCTCCTTCCGTCCCGTCGTGGCAAAGATTGTCAGTGAGGGAAGCCGTGACCTCAATAGGCGGAAATTCATTTACGATAAAAGCGGCGGATCCTTCGCAACCTGCGCCGTCCGTTGCAGTCAGCGTGTAGGTGCCCGGCACCAGTCCGGTGATTTCTTCGGTGGCCGCGGAAAATCCTCCGGGCCCCGTCCATGCGAGGGTGAAATTGCCGTCTCCGCCCGTGATTTGGGCATCTACGGTTCCGTTCTCGTCGCCTGCACATACCACGTCACCCACATCACCTGTTACGGTGACGGGTTCGGGAGCATCGGTGAAGGTGAAGTCGGTGGAGAATTCGCAACCGAGCTGATCGGTCACATCAAGGGTAAATGATGCGCAGAGCGCTTCCGGCATAAATCCCGTTTCTCCGCTTGACCATTCGAGCTGGTAGCCTCCGTTTCCGCCGATAACGATGGGCATGGCGCTTCCGTTGCAATCGCCGGCACATACCGGCGGTGTGCCGTTCATGGCAAAGAGGGCGAGGGGTCCCGGTTCGTTTACAAAGATGTCTTCACTACAGGGCAGTCCGCCCTGTCCGAGGTCGATTACGATCACGGTGTAGGTTCCCGCACCTACACCGACCCACTCGCGGGTGGAGGGACCGCTCACCCATTGATAGCTGAAGGGGCCCACCCCGTCCGCAGGTTCTTCCACGGCCGCCGTTCCGTCGCTGTCGCCGTTGCAAGTGGGGGAGGTCACATCGGGTACGATGGTGAAGAATGCACAAGATGCCCTGTCGGCAGTGCCGAAAGGAGCCGCTTTATTGTAGGCCGTTTCGGAAAATGAAATTTGCGAAAAGCTCGATTCGGGACAGGCCAGTACAGCCCCGTCACCGGGCGCTGCGGTCAATGCGATATTCAGCGTGGATTCGATGCGTGATCCTGCATTGAGCGCAAAGGAGCCGCTCACGTTAAGTGTTGCGCCGTCCTTTCCGGAAAAAGCGAAGGGCCGGTCGTCGGCTACGGTGAGCGAGGTGAGTGTTACGGGTACGTCGATCACCACGTCCGTGATAAATGCAGCGGCGGTGAAGACTACATGGTCATCGCCGGCGGGAAGTTCGGAGGCCTGTGCACCGTCTTTTTTCCAGTTCTCAAGGTCGCTCCACTGCGGGGATTGGCCTTGCCAGGTGTACACCTGTGCGAAAAGCGACGTTTGCAGGAAGAAGGCCGCTGCGGCCCACCCCCAAAGCGATATCCTGTATTGTGTTGCTTTCAACTTAATCAGTAATAGGCGTTACACGGTACGAAACCCGCTTTTTCCGTTCTGGGGCAGGCTGTGATACCGAGAATGATCTCGTGGGCGTTGGACGGTCCGAGGCGCACTTTGGAATAGGTGAAGTCGTAGGCGTAGGCAATGGTGAAATAGTCAAGAAAGTTAAACTTCAACATGCCGGCTACCGCATCTTGTGACCTGAAGGCCACTCCGAGTGCCACAATATTGTCATAGTCGGCCCAGAAGTTTACGTCAAGTGAAGGCGTTGAGTTACCTGTAAACAAAAGCTGTGCGGCAGGGATATAACTCATTTTTTCACCCACTTCAAAAATGCGGCCTCCCATCAGGTTGAAATGCGGTGTCATGTCGTAAGATTCTCCGATATTGCTGAGCCGCGGATTGGTCAGGTGGCCGCCGCTGAAGCCCACAAACCAGTGCTTGCTGTAGAGCCAAAGGCCGGCATTAATGTCCGGAAACATCAATTCTGTCTCGGATGATTGTAAGAGTGGATCCCCCGCCATGGGTACATTGATCTGGGCCAGATCAAAGCGGTATTGAAACACACCGACGCCCAATCCGAAGGCGAGACGCGTTTTTCGGGTTATCGGCAGGTGGACGGAATAGGCGGCGTGTGCGCTCGTTCTTCCCGTCGGGCCGGTGGCATCTCCCTGCAGGATAATTCCCGCTCCGTGGATCACGCCCCGGTTGTTGCTGATCGAATTGATGCGCTGGTGGGCGGTGGCTACTACCGTTTGCGGGGCGTCATCAAAGCCCGCCCACTGATTGCGGTAGCCGATCCGCGCGTCAAGGCACTCCTTGAGCCCGGCATTGGCGGGGTTCACGGCAAATGCGTTAAAAAGGAAATTGGTGAAATGCGGCGTTTGCTGCGCAGATGCTGCGGATGAAATAAAAACCGCAAATAACCCTGCAAAAATCGGTATGGATCGGTTCAATTTCATCGCACTATGGTTACGGATCCGGTAATGGGTTCTGTGCTGAAGTCAATGGGATTCAGCTCTATCACGTAGTAATAAGTCGCGGCGGGCAGGTTGTCCCCGTCCCAGTCGTTGCGGTAGTTTGTGGCCTGAAATACTTTTGCGCCCCATCGGGAGTACACGATGATCTGGGCGTTGGGCCATTCGGTGATTCGGTCTATTTCCCAGGTGTCATTGAAGCCGTCGTTATTCGGCGTAAAGGCATTGAAGGGGGTCACCGGCGGCACCACGGTAATCAGAAATTGCTCGCGGTAAGGACAGTCGTTGATTTCCGTTTGGGCGAAGTAAGTGAAAGCTCCGAATTCTTGGGGACTTGCAGCCACCGCAGATCCCTCAGTGGGATTCACCTGTTCACCGCTCCACTCGTAGGGGCCGAAGTCCGGATTCAGTGCCAGGTCAGCCGAGGCACCCGGAAAGATTTGTTGATTTTGCGGCGTGGCAGGTGTTGCGGCGAGGTCGTATTCTACCGCGGGGCCCGATACAGAAAGAAACACGGCACAATCGCTCACGGTGCCGTCGGGATCGTCTCCGAGAATGCCCGTGACCATCACGTAATATGTGGTGGAGGGCTCCAGCCCGTCTATGAATATCTGGCTGCCTTCCTCTTGCTCCGTATTGCAGGCCAGAGGTTCCGAGTAGGTATTGGGGTCGCAGAGGTCTTCAGCCGAAAAGACGGAAATATTGATCCCTGTTCCCGCCAGCGTGTCTGTAGCACAGCTGTCTACCGTCAGCGCGAGAAATGCCGTGGAGTCTTGGTAATCGATGGAGGGAAACTGCTCGGTGTCGAGGGTTTCAAAGGAGAAAAACACCGCATTCGGGGCATCGTCAAAACAAAATGAATCGGGAACTCCGGAAGGAACACCTTCCGAGACGGACACGGTATCGGTCGATGTAAGCGGACAAATAAGGCCGGGGTCAATACAGTCCTGCGCCGAAAGCTCTGCAAAACAGAGCATGAAGAGCGATGCAAAAACTGCGAAAACCGCCCGGTAAGGGGATTTCTCAGTCATAAGGGGAGAGAGTTGCATTTAACTCGTCTAAATGTACGCAATCGCGCCGTGCGAAGGTTTCAGCTTTCAGATATTTTCCACAGATTATTGTGGGGAAACCTGCTTCTCAAACGTCATTACCAATTGCTTAAAAACTCAACCGCGAAGCATAAAAACGACTGCCGTCAAAATGACGGCCAGAGAAACGGCGAGGGCATTTACGGCATCGTTTGTCATTCCCGGCCGGCCGCCCCTTATGCCGGATGAAGCTTCCCGATCGGAATCTGTCCAAGTTCCGTCCGTGCGAAGGTTTTTCTCTTGCAAAAACTGGCCGGCAAGGCTGTCCGCATAATTCGACAGGACGGAGATCACAGCGATTGCCGTTGCCTCGGGCACGGAGGCCAAGCCGGAGACTACTGCGGCGAGGGGAATTACCGCCGCGAAAAGGATGCCTGCCAGGCTGCCCGGCAGGGAAATACCTCCGCTCACCCCGGCTTCGAGTTTTTTCAGACCCACGGCGCTCCATGATTTGTTCGAGAGGCGCGACCCAATCTCAGAAGAGGCCGTATCGCTCAGTGCCGCAGAAAATCCCGCCACGGAAGCCAAGGCAAGAGCATCAATCCCGGTGAGCATCCACAGCATCAGGGACACCGCGCCGGGTCCGCCGTTGGCCCACACTTGAACAGCAGTGCGGCGGGGCGGCTTTTCGCGCTCGCCCCTGCGCGGTGCGGGAAGCAATGAAAGCAGGGTGCCCGCCCCGAAAAAAATCAACGGGGGCAAGAAGTAAATCGGCGCGGGTGATACGAGGAAGATCGCTCCCATCAGTGCCGCCGCCGCCGCGCCGCCCCCGCTCAGCCACTTTTTGCGAAAAGCGAGATAAGCTGCACCGGCAAGTAACACGGGCCAAAGCATTGCTTCCGTACCCAAGTCGGCTGCGGAGCCCGCTGCGAGCCAGTATGCCGCAGCCGCAGGTATCCAGATGTTATCGCGCCCCCGTGACGAAGCCGCTTCGGTAAACGTGAGGAACACTGCAATAAAAATCAGAAAGCCCACAGAGCCCTCGGGCAAGGGAATAAAGGAAAACAAGCGGCCGGCAAAAAGCAATATACCTGCGGCGAGGAAAAAAAATACGGCTGAACCTGTAAGGGAGCGCTCATCCCCGCCGAGGGTGTAGCGCCGTACTCCGAGGTATTCACCTGCCAAAGTCGCAAAGCCGTCTGCCAGAGCCAGTACAGCCATCGGGTAAAAAACCAATTCGGGCCGGCGGGCGCCGAAGAAGTAGGTCAGTAACCAAAATACGGCTATAAAATACACCATGCCCCAGCTGCGGCGACCGGTGCGCTTGTCTTTGAGAAATCCGAACCGAACGGCGGTAAATGTGAGCGGAAGGGCAGCTCCCGAGGCAATCAGGATGTATTCCGTTTGCGGAATGATGTACACGGAGAATGCACATACGGAAATGGCACCGATGTGCAGTATCTTGCGCGGCACAGCGCGCAATCCCGGAAAGTACTTTTCGAGTACCGCCGAAACTGCGAGCAAGATTATTATTACCGCAACGGGAACAAATACGACCTTCACACCCTTAGTTCAATATTGCCAAAAGTAACAGAATGCGCCTCTCCCTGTTCGAATTTGAAGATCAACCTTGGTTTCCCGATGTACTCCGGGATTATCAGACAGGGTTCATCGGCTTCACCGCCGGACTGGGTAAACTCTACGATACGCTGAAAACGATGCCGCTGCTCACAGAGGTGCGACAGGTCACCGACTTGGCCTCGGGAGCGGGAACTCCCGCCATCGAAGTCACCGAACAGATGCGGAAAAACGGAGGCACCTTACTGCTCACGGACAAGTTTCCGAATAAAACTTTTGCGGCAGCAGCCGAAATCCATCCGGGCGTGAGCTATGCGGCATCGCCGACGGATGTGATGAAACACTGCCTGCCCGCGGGTGAACTCTATACCATGTTCAATGCTTTTCACCACTTTACCTTCCGGGAAAAAGCGGACATTCTGCGAAAGATCTCCGCAAGAGGCGGTAAAGTGCTGATCACCGAACCGCTTCAGCCGAATGTCACCACTTTTCTCAAAGTGGCTGTGGCCACATTGATCGGCCCGTTTCTGCTCACGCCCTTCATCAGGCCGCTCACGCTGAGCCGCGTCTTTTTCACCTACTTGCTTCCCGTCGGGGTATTCGTAACATTTTGGGACGGAATGGCCTCGGTGTTCAGAGCAGTTTCGAAGAGAGAATACCTCAGACTGCGTGACATCCTGAAAAAAGAGGGGATTGATATCGAATACGGAACCCTGTCCTCGCGATCGGGTCCCGTTACTTACCTTCGCTTCAGATGAGGAAGCTGCTCACTTTTTGGAAGTTCACCAGGCCCCATACGATCATTGGTTCTGCGGTAAGTGTGTCGGCGTTGGCCTTTATGGGCGGAGGGATCGATATTTTCGGCACGGCTCCGTTCGCTTTTGCCATGGTCAGTGCGCTGGCGTGCAATGTGTTCATCACAGGCTACAATCAGGTAACCGATGTAGCCACCGATAAGATTAACAAGCCGGAACTTCCCCTGGCTTCGGGGGAGATGCAGATAGAAACAGGTAAGCGAATTACGCGCCTGTCGGGACTTACGGCAGCGGTTTTTGCGGCCTTGGTCTCTTGGTGGTTTCTGGCCTTCATTTTCTCCATCGGGGTGCTGGGATTTCTCTACTCTTGGCGGGCCGTTTTCCTGAAAAAACGCCACCTCAGCGCCGCCACGGCCATCAGCGCCGTTAGGGGCCTGTTGGTGAACATCGGCTTCTACATGCTTTTCGCGGGGACGGGGAGCATTACCGAAATCCCGCCGGAAATATGGCTGCTCACGTCGTTTGTGGTGCTTTTCAGCCTGGGCATTGCATGGTTTAAGGACATCCCGGACGTGCGCGGCGATGCGCAGGCCGAAATCGGAACCCTCGCAGTGACGCACGGCGCAGAGCGTGCCTATCTCTCGGGTACGGTCATTGTCGGGGCGGGCTACGCGGCGGGCATTGCGGTGCCCTTTTCGGTCGCGTTTTCGCACGCCGATCCGTGGTTTGTATCCGCGGGGCATCTCATGGCAGGGTTGGCCTTTGCGGCCTTTGCGGCAAAAACCGATCCGCGCAAGCACGAAGAAATACGCCGGTTCTATCGCCTGTTTTGGGTGCTTTTTTTCGCTGAATACATCATATTTGCGGCAGCTTTTGGAGCAGCGTGAAAAAAACCGCCCCCGACGCTCCCCGATTTATCTACCTTCACCGAAGTGATACAAAAGGCCGCATCCTTCCAAGGTGGCTCCCGCAGCCTTCCCTCGGATAGAAACCGCACCCCGACCGTAAGCGTCATTACGGTGTGTTACAATGCCGCATCGACCATACAGCGCACCATTGATTCCGTGGCGGGACAAACGGATTCGGACTATGAATTCATCGTAATCGACGGTGGATCGACGGACGGAACCGTGGAAATCCTGAAAGAAAACGACGCTGTGATCGATCGATGGGTGAGCGGGCCCGACGGCGGAATTTACGATGCCATGAACCGCGGAGCGAAGCGGGCCCGCGGCCGTTATCTGGCTTTTCTGAACGCCGACGACCGCTACCTTCCGCACACGGTGCAGCGGGTAAAAGAAGTGATTGATCGGGGGGAGGAATGCGATGTGATCTACGGCAACATGATCAAAGTGCGAAGCCTGGGAGACGAGGTTTTTGAGAGGGAAGAAAGGCCCGACTTGGGTCGAATGCCGAAGGGAATGGGGATTTTTCATCCCGCCGCATTTGTGAAGCGCACCGTGTTTGAAGCGGTGGGAGGGTATGATACGCGCTATAAGTTGGCGGCAGATTACGCCCTCTTTTTGCAACTGTGGAAGGAAGGGCGCTCCTTCCGTCACGTGGACGCGGCGCTTGCCTTCTTCTCTCTGGAAGGGGTGAGCAATGCCGGCTGCGGCACCTACCGGGAAGCCGTAGAGATTCAGAAAAAATACCGAACGGGAACTGCCGGAAATACGCAAAGACTGCTGTGGAAATGCAGGCTGAAGAAATTCCTTCGCAATACAGTCTTCGCCGCTGCCGGGCTCACCGGCACCACGGGGGTGTTGAACCGCGCGGTAAGGCGCCGATGGAAATGAGCCCGGGGCCTTCCGAAACGCAAAAAGCCCCTCCCGGCGGGAGAGGCCTCTTGCTTTGCGATTGGTTTCGGTCAGCAATCGATATTAACGTACAATCATCATCTTCTTGGTGGCCACGCGCTCCCCGTCTGCAATCAATGTGTATAGGTAGGTGCCGGCAGCCAATCCCGAAGTGTGGAATTCTACTTGGTTGGCGCCTTTTACGCTTCCGAGGTTGATGTCCTTCACGGGACGTCCGTCGGTTCCCGTGATTTTGATGAAGGCTGCGTTCACGTTCTCGGGGAGGTAGTACTGAATGAAAGTGCTTTCCGCAAAGGGATTCGGAACGTTTTGGCCGAGGGTGGCTTTTTCGTCCGACATGCCCGCGGGGGCACCTGCGGATCCTGTTGCATTGAAGCAGCATGACTCAAGGCTGCTGTCGAAATTGTCAAGTCTGCGGAGGATGTCTGAAATTTGCTGCTTCATGGCTTCATTTTCAGCCTTCAGCGCGTCTATTTCCGCTTCTTTTTCCGCGAGTACCGCTTCAAACAATTCTTCGGGTACACCTTGCTCGGTTTCGATGCGCTCGATGTTTTCTTGCTGCTCTTGGATGGCTTTGGCCAAAACGGGGATCAGGTCGGAGTAGTACACGCCGTAGACGGGTGCTTCCTCATAGGTGATTTCACCCGTCTCGCGGTCTTCTGTCTCCATGGTGGTCTTTACCACCTCGGGCACTATTTCCAGCAGGTCTTGGGCGATGAATCCGATTTTCTTGCCATCTTGGGGGCGCTCATTCCACTCGAAGTTAACGGGCTTCATTTTCATCACTTCTGCCAGTCCGTATTCGAGGTTCTCTACATTGGTTTTTTCGCGTGCGTCGGAAGTGTTGATCGTCCCGTTCGTTGCAAATACACTGTTCCATCGTCCGTTAGATGTTCCGAGGTTTTTGTTGCCGTCTGTATTCGGTTTGAAATAGCTCGTCCAAAATACATAGTCGGCATTTTGATTGTACCCGAGGAGAAGGTCTCCCGATAACACACCGGAAATGCCCGATCCGTTCGTCTCTCCGAAGTTCCAAATCCCTGATCTCAGGTAATTGTCTCTTCCTACCATGTGCACTGCCAGCGAGTCATCGGGGCTTGGGATGGGATTCAGGGTGATTCCCGCATTGATTGCTGAGGTGCCGAGTACTTTGATGGTCCCTTCATGAAGCACATCGCCGAGGAAGTAGCCCGCATAGGTCCAAGCGCCTTTTCTGTAGCCGAGTCCGCCTACAATGTTACCGACCGTATTTGTCCCCACAACTGAAGCGCTGTTGTCGTAGTCCAGTTCTGAAGCGCCATAGACCGCTGCGGAGTATGAGTTGCCCCAATTGACCGAACCGCGAATGCCCGCATCAGCTTGGCTCTCCGACCAAGAAACTCCCGCTCCCGCGTTACTTGACGAGCCATTTCGCCGCGCACGAATTACACTTCTGCCCGGGAACGTGCCGTTCGAAATGTTTTGGACATTCATTCTGTGGTTCACTGTGGGCGTGGCTCCGAGTGACACGCTCGTCCCGTTGCTTCTGAGGCTTGATGTGGAGTTTACCACCCAGGTACTTCCGCTCCAATAAGGCATCGCATCGGATCCTCCCGCGGGCAAAAGCCCCGCAGGTCCTTGCGGTCCTTGCGGTCCCTGGGGTCCTTGTGGGCCTGCAGGGCCCGGCGTACCTTCGGTGAGCGATTTCCAAGCGGAGCCGTCGTAGGCTTCTACATCGGACCCCGTCCAGCGCAGGGTTCCCCCCGCCGCAACGGAAGTGCTGCCGAGGCGTAATCCGCCGCTCAGATCCAAGTTTCCCGAAGTGGCTGAAAGGCTGAATACAGGAGAGGCTGAGCCGTCGCGAAATTCATAGGCGAGACCTGCGGCGTTGAAGAACAATCCGAAATTGGGATTTTGCTTGGCCCTGAACGCATAGCGGTTGTTGGGAACAATGTAGTCGCCCGAAGGATTGAACTCCAGGTCGCTGTTGAGCCGGCCGTTGTTGGCATTGATAGCAAAGACGGGCGAAGCGCTGCCGTTGCGGAATTCGTATTGTCCGTCTGTGGTGTTGAAGAAGAGTCCGAAATTGGGAATTGAAGAAAATTGAAAGGCGTATTGGTTTGAACCGATAACAGCCGTTTGGGCTTTTGCCGAAAGGGTCGAGGCAACGACCGCTGCAAAAACCGCGAAAATTTTGAAGGTTTTCATGGTAAAAGGATTTGGTTAATAAATTTCCCCTTTGCGAAAAATGAATTCTCGCAGCGAAAAGGGAAAAAGGTTTAGTGAATGGTTTGCTCTTTCCGTGCCCCGCAGGAGCCCGGTCGGGCAGACGAGAGATTGGTTTCAGTGCTTCATGTGGAGTGATTTGATTCGACAATGATTACAGGTGCAAGTTAAAACGCCGGTCAAAAAATCAACGTACCGAATACAAAGTGAAACCCGCCGAATACTAAATCCCCGGAGCCCTCAACGGTCTTTGAGGTATCTTCAACCTCGAAAGCGCGTCTCGTTTTTCGCGCTGCCTTTGCACCTTTAATAAGATGCGAAACGTTGTCGCATGGCCAAATTCACTACATCCGCCGCAAAGGTTCTGTCGGTCGCGGCAATAATGCTGCAATCGATGTTGCTCCCCTGCCCGGCCGCAGCACAGCAGGCAGCACCCTCTGTCGAGCCTCCGCTTCGATTCAAAGCACTGAATACCGCGCACGGCGCTTCATCAGATTGGGTGTTTCACATTGCCGAGGACTCGCTCGGCTTTTTGTGGTTTGCGGGCTTTTCGGGGCTTACACGCTATGACGGCCGCGGCTTCGGCAATTATTTCCACAAGCCCGACGACATTACCTCCCTTGCGGGAAACCGCGTGCACCACATTCTGCCCCGATCCGACGGCAGCATTATTTGCTCGACCATCGGAGACGGCTTCAGCATTTTCGATCCGAACAGCCAAACCTTCAAAAACTTCGGGAGAAGATCATCACCGCGTGGCCCTGAACCCTTTCCCGCCACGGGGATGCATTTGACCGATTCGACCTTTATTTTCCTCGGGGGGCGTCCGCGAAGCATTTGGCTCTGCGATTTTTCGGTAACGAATCCGGCATTCGAAGAATTTCCTCTCGAAATCCCGGGCGCAGTGCCCCCTTTTCGTGAAAACAAGTCGAAAATCCTTTTCCGCGATCCCCGTGACGACCGTACATTTTTTATCCTCGGCAATTTCAGGATTTACCGGTTTAATACCGATGAACGAATCCTGACGACGGTTCGTGACTTTTCAGACCTTCCGAACAAGACCAACGGATTTGAGCATCTTTTCGCCGCCGCGATCTACGACGAAGATCACCTTATTCTGAACGTATCGCAACGCGGCTTTTTCAAAGTCAATCTCCGCGACGGCAATGCGTATTTTATCTGCCACGACCCCTCCAATCCCTCGGAATATACGAACACCATCGGCCCTGCGGTGAACGGAAGCTACTACGCCGGGAGCACGGACGGCCGTCTGTTTCGCCTTTTTCCCGAAAAGGGAGAAATCAGGGAAGTCGAGATTGTAGGGGACGGGACGGAGGGAGCCCACATCACGTGCATTTACCGCACGTCCCGCGGGGAAATATGCCTCGGAACCAACGGACGCGGGGTTCTGAAGCACGACCCGCGAGAAGAGCGATTTCAACAAATCATCTTCGGGACGGAAAGTGTGCCCAAACCGTACAATTTCAACCGCGGCATCATTCACGGGAAGCGGCCGCTTTACTACGTGAATTCGGTGAGAAACCCGCATGAAATCCTGAGAATTCATCTGAAAACAGGAGCGAAAGAGGCAATTCGCTCTCCGGAAAACACGGTGCTCTACCGCGGAAATTTCATCCGCGACACTGAGGGGAATCCGATCACCCACGACGGTGTCGACCTGTACTTATTGCCGGAAAAGGGTGGTGTAGCGGTTCCTTTGGGCCTGCCTCGGGAGAATGACACCCTGCCGGGAAAAATACTCTTTATTGCAACGGACGGCAACGGAACCTATGCCCTCTGCGGCCGGAATTTTCTGGCCTTGTCGGAACCGGATTGCCGGATGAAGGTGCACGAAATCGGCACCCTTCCTTTCGACTTTCGTCAATGGCAAGATGTAAAATTCAGCCCCGGACAGGTCACCCTCGCGGCCCAAGAGGGCTTCGTAATCTTCGACAGAAATACCGAAGAGATGCACATCCCGAGCTTTACAGACGCGCTGAGAACGCGAGAAGTAAAAGCCGTGCGCTACATGCATACAGACGGGGAAGACATCCTCGCTCCCTCAGCGCTTCAGGGCATCTACCGAATGGCGGTCAATAAGGACAGCATCGTGGTAAAGGGGCAATATACGGCACCGGTCTACATCGTTTCAAACAACCAATTTGCCGCGAGTACGGGCCCGGACGGCATGCTCTGGACAGCCTGCGACCGCGGGTTTCTGCGCTTTAATCCGCACTCGGAGCGAAGCCTCCTCTTCAGCCGCGGGCAAAACCTGAAAAACATCTACCGCGATAACCCGCTCTCTTTTAACGAAGATCGCCTCTTCGCCACGCACGGAAACAATGACCTGGTGTGGGGAAACCTCGATACGCTCCTCTACACGGAGCGAGATACGGAACTCATCATTCACACTTTCAACCTCAACGGACGGATCGTCCCCCTCAAGCTCAAAGGAGATACTACGGAAGTGAGGCTGAATCACGACGAAAACATCTTCGACATTTCGTGGAGCCACCTGAACGCATCTTCGCCCGACTTCTACATCACCGAATACAAAACGCACGGACTCGATCATGACTGGCTGGCCTGCGACAGGGACTACACGGCGAGGTACACCGGCTTACAACCGGGCGACTACAGGTTCGAAGTGCGGGTGCGTGGCATCACCGACGGTGAGGTGGTTGCTTCGGGCAGTCTCAATATCTTCATCTCACCGCCTTTTCACCAAACGCCGCTGTTTCGTATCTCCCTCCTCATCCTGATCGCAGCCCTTATATACGCGATTATGCGCATTCGTCTCAATATGGTGAGGAAAGAGCAAGCCATCATCACGGCTTACAATAAACAGCTTGCGGAATCGGAAATGCAATTTCTCCAAGCCCGGATGAACCCCCACTTCCTCTTCAATTCTCTGAACTCCATCAAGCACTTCATCCTGCTCAACGAAAAGCAAAAGGCCACGGAATACCTCGGGAGGTTTTCGGAACTGATCCGCTCAGTACTCAGATTTTCGGCGGAGCAACACATCACCCTCCGCGAAGAAACCGAAACGCTGGCGACTTACCTCGAACTTGAGAAAGCGCGCTTTTCGGGCAGTTTTTCATTCGCCATAGATATTTCACCCGATGTAAATCCGGACGAATTACGCATCAGACCCCTCATCTTTCAGCCCTATGCGGAAAATGCGGTCTGGCACGGACTCATGCACAAACCCGGAAGCAGGAAGCTGCATATCCGCATAGGCCGAAAGGGCCGGTACCTGCAATGCGAAATTGAGGACAACGGCATAGGCCGCAAGGCATCCGCTGCGATGCGCTCTTCCCGCTCCACGCGAAAATCTCTCGGACTGGAAGTCACCGAGCGTCGGCTCAAAGCCGCTGATGCCGATGCGGAGGTGAAAATCGAAGATGTGCTGAACGCCGCGGGCGAAGTTTCGGGAACTTGCGTATATTTACGCATACCGATCATAACCAAACCAAAACAACCGTGAATCCTGAAAGAATTCGAACGGTCATCGTCGATGACGAGGTTGCGGGCACCGAGGTTTTTGCCCTGGAGCTCGATATGTACTGTCCCGGAATCGAGGTCGTCGCCACATGCAATGATGCGAGAGAGGCCCCCGAGGTCATTGCCTCCGCCCGTCCCGAATTGTTGTTTCTCGACATTGAGATGCCTTTTATGAACGGCTTTGAAATGCTTGAAAAGACGGATACCTCGCAATTTGAAACGATTTTCGTCACGGCCTATGACGCATTTGCCGTAAAGGCATTCAAATACAGCGCTGCCCATTACCTGCTGAAACCGGTGAATCCTTGCGAACTCAAGCGTGCCGTGAGCGAAGTGGAGGCGCGCCTGTCAAAAAGGAAACGCGCAGACCATGTGGAGGCCCTGCTTTCAAATATTAACTTCCTGAACCTCAATATTCCGAAAATTGCTTTCCCCACCTATGAAGGGGTAGAATTCGTGGAAATAGAAAATATCAGGTATTGTGAGGCCGACGGAAGCTACGCCGTGATTCACCTCACGGACGGCAAGAAAATTCTGCAATCGAAATCCCTCAAGCAGGTGGAATTGATGCTCGAAGGGCATCGGTTCCTGCGCATCCACCAAAGTTATCTGATCAACCTCAACCACCTGAAGCGCTACGTGCGCGGGCAAGGCGGAACGGTGGTGATGAGCGGCGGAAAAGAACTGCCCGTATCCCGCTCCAAAAAGGACGGGCTCATGGATGCCGCGACCATGAAGTAGGGTCTGCTGAAAAGCGGATAAAATGTTTATTGTTTATGCATTAATACACATGTAAAGATACAAACTGCACGTGTTTTGAACGGCTCGGTCTCAAACGCGTGCAGTTCTGCATCTCCATCTTCGCCTAATCAGCTGCGCACCGTCTGCTTCGCCGTCTGCAACTTGCAGTATGTTAATACAGCTGCGTTTTGACGGCTCACAGCCGGCACACATCTGATTTTTTCAGCAGACCCGAAGTAAGGCCTGCTGTGATATGATGAAACCGCCGGCTCCGAACCGCTGAACTATAGCGCCGGTACGCCCGAAGGTTTCTGAACGCCTTTGCCGAAAATCGTTCGGTCCTGCTGCTTCTCTTCGGCCGATCCGCGATAATCGCCGACTGCATCCGTCAGCTTGTCACTGCGGCTTCCGGGTGACTGCGTTTGAAAAGCCGACCGATTTTATCGCCTGTTTCTGAAAAGAGAACGCACCTGCGGAAAATTCCGAGGTGCGCTCTGCAGTCTGTTCAGGCTCGCTTGCGTAAAGTCCGCCTGAATGTTTTCTGAAATACCCGCTCGGTATTTTACGGCTTTCCGCAAATGACGGATGCATGAATCCGTGCGGCGGGCAGCTCCTTGACCGAGCGAATAGGATCGGGAGCGCTTGGCGGCGCTCCCGATGTTTTTATCTGGCGATCATGAACTTGTCCGTGATTACTTCGTGCTCGGTAGTAAGCCTGTACAGGTACACGCCGTTGGGGAGGGCACTTCCGTCAAAGTCGAAGCGGTGGGTGATCTCCTTTCCGGCAAAACCCTTGTACAGCGTGCGGAGCAATCGGCCCTGCATGTCGTAAACCTCTAAGAGGGCATCACCGTCGTTCGCGATCTCGAAAAACACCTCGCTGTGTCCCGAAGTGGGATTGGGTTGAGAACTCAACGAAGCCGCCCCGCAATCCAAAGCGCTTACCGTAATGGGGTTGGATCGCTCTACGCAGCCGGGCAGCGAAGCAACGTTTTGACCCAAAAGACCGCTCACATCTTCGGGAAGGAGATAGGTCGCATGGAAAATGCGGTAAGTTCCCGGTGCAAACTGATCGAGGTTGAAGTTGCTGTCCGAAGCCCTTCTCGCCACAAGGATATTGTCAGAGTCTACCAATCCCCACGCGCTGAACGGGCCGACTGCACCGCTCACTTCCGCGGTCACATTTTTGGGCGTGCCCGTACCTACACATACTTCCACCGGCGATTCCGTGGTAATGGTACCCCCGTCGGCAAAGCCGCAGGTAACAGTGACGGGATTGGACACCGAACGGCAACCCGACACTTGCGAGGGATTGGTCACATTGGTGAGGTCTACGTCATTTCCGTAAGAGGCGTGGAATACGCGGTACTGTCCGGGAGCGAAATTGCTCCAGTCAAAATTCGGACCGTGGAAAGAAGAAGCGAGGATGTCATTCCCCGGTACTTGTGTCACCACCCAAATGCTGTTGGGTCCGAAATTGCCGGTGAGGGAGAAATCCAAGATTTGCGGTTCTCCCGTACCCGGACATACGCTCACCGGGCCTGTCGCGGCGATGGTTCCTCCGTTTACATTGCAGGGGCATGTCACCGTGAGGTTATAATTGCCCTCGGCGCCGTCCGTGCCGTGTACGAGAATGTAGTAGGTCTTTCCTTCCTCGGCAAAGAAATCAACCACGGATTGGTTGCCGCACAGGTTGATCGGCCTCGGGTCGTTTTCGTTGCCGGCCACGCAGGTGAAGTCATCGCAACTGCCTTCGAAAACGCTCAATCGCGTATCGAAATCTGAGCCGCAAAGGTCAACTTGATGAAACCCGTCGATCTCCGGAGTGAACACATGCCATATTCCCGCACCCGTGTTGCTTACGTCGCAGAACGGCGCATCATCCGAACCTGCACCGGCCGTTGTTCCCGAAAGGGTTACATCGCATACCACCTCGAGTGCATCGCAAGGATCATCTCCGGGGATGCAAACTTCCACCGTAACGGTCACATCTGCCGCGGCAGTGCAGCCCGCCTCATTGGTGAAAGTATAAGTCAGCGTTTGCGTTCCCGAAGCGGGATCGAAGAGGTTGCCGGTAACGCCCGTACCTGACCAGGTCCCGCCTTCGGGCATTCCTTGTAGTTCAAGGGCGGAATCGTCGTCACAAAGCACGGGATACGTCCCGGGGTCTACTTCGGGAAGCTCGTTTACCGTCACGCTCAAGTTGTAAGACGAGAGGTCTTCCGCATCTGCCTCACAACCGTTGCTGTCAATTACGGCCAGGGCCTCGAGTGTATTGTTGCCTGCGGAAAGGTCTTCCGAACTCACGGTGAGAATCAGCTCTCCTTCCGCCACGCCTTCCGAAATGGGCAGAGGCGATCCGTTCAAAGCATAACTGATTTCAAAGGGGCCTGCGCCCTGAATCACGGCTGAGAGAACAAGCTCGAGGTCTTCACCTTCACAAAGCGCGATATTTCCCCCTCCGGATTCGGGAGCTACAACCACTCCTGCCGAAGATATTTCGATTTCAGCGACACATATCGTCTCATCGGCAGAGGACACCCCGAAAATTCCGAGGTCGGTAATCTCCGTACGGGTGCGCGAAAACAGTCCGTTGAAAAGATCTGCAGCTTCGGCATCATCGGCTGCCCATGCCCCTTGGTCAAACTTCTTCACGTAGCAGCTGCCGGCATCAAAGCCGTCGAGCAAGTCCGCGCCTGTTTCCGGCCAGAAGAGGGTGAGTGTGATGTTCGGTTCACCCGCATCGTCAGATGCTACGGTCCACGTTCGGTTCACGGCATCGGCGGTGAAAGGATCTCCGTCCGTGCCACCGGTAAGAATACCTTCGGTCACCTTTACGGAAAAGTCAGCTCCCGTGCCGTTGTCAATGATCTCGGCGGGGTAGTAGCCGGCAATTCCGACGGGGAAGCTCACGGGAGCATCTCCCGCAAAACGAACGAGGCTTCCCGCTCCGTCGGTCACCACATAGGAACTTTCGGAAGCGCCTGTGATTTCATCCTGAGCAAAGAAGTTATTGTCACCGACGCGCATCAATCCTGAGGTCAGGCTGAGCGTCCCCGAGGTAATGGCATCATTGCCGTCGAGGATTACATCCGCGCCGTCTTTTTCGATGGTCAGGTTGTTCAGCTCGAGCACGGGCACGGAATTAATTACCGTGTTCTCGTCTCCGTCGAATACAACCGTAGAGTTTTGCTCGTTGATTCGGTCTTCGGGCGAGAGGTCTGTGAAGTTTCCGCCGATTCTCAGTTCCACGGAACCCATCGGCATGTTGGAATTTGAGGCTGAAGCTTGGTACAAAAAGTCTCCTTTTACCCGGATGAGCGGAGCGCCCGAGCGGTTCATTCGCGCACGTCCTTCGCCTTCGAGCACAATCTCGAGGTTGTTCAGCGGCACATCTACACGATCAAAGTCATTGTCGCCGCTCAGGCCCTCAAGGCGAAGGGTTCCCGTGAAAATATAGTTGCTCTCGCCTCCCCTTATTTCAAGGTCGTCGCCGAAAACAATCGTGTTTCCGCCGTCGTCAAAAAGGGCATCCTCGCTGAAGTCGAAGCGGAGGTTGTTGCGGGCGGAAATTTGAGCCCCCGGAGCCAATACAAATCCTCCCGCAGTCTTGTCCTCGGCGTAAAAATTGTGCGCCTCAAGGGTGTTAGTTCCCGTGGCCACTTGCTGCAAGCCGTTGCCGAAAGTATTGATGTTCCAGCGCTCGGGGCCGGTGTAGCTCACGGTACCTTCAAGCGTAATGTCGCCGGCGATATTCATCGGCTCTCGGGCAGCTTCAATTTCGGTATCGGAAAGCGTCAGCCCTCCGTTTACGGTGTACGCTGCCGGCTCGAAAGTCTTGGTTCCCGCACCGGATACAATGAGGTTTCCGTACACCGGAGAAGCGGGAACGGTGATCGGATCTGCCATGGCGAAATGTACGGTACTGCTCTCTCCCAAATCTCCGAGTACGGGGATTTCTGCATTGTTGAGAACAAGTGAAGAACCGTCGTTCACATCGGTGAGTGCGGTGAGCACAGCATTCACGTTCAGCACCACATCTTCACTCTCCGTACCCACCACAAGTCGGGAAGCAACGCCTGAAATTTCCAGGTCATTGTCGAGATCGGCTTCTGTTCTGTTCGCAAGGATGAAGGTGGTATTGTCTGCTTCAAAATTCTCGGGAGAAGGTCCCGTACCGTCGGGGTTTGCACCCCAAGTTGCGGGATCGTCAAGGTCGCCTTCAGGTGCGCTGTAGTACACGAGCGAGGGTGCTCCGATTTTCCCGTCAAGGGAAACATTGTTCAGCGTCACACGGTCACTTCCCGAAGCTTCGGGGTCGGGAATAAAGCGCATGCGAACTTTGAAATCGGGGTTGTTTTCAGCCGCTTCTATTCCCTGAAATGAAACCGTGAAGAGCTTGTAAACGTCCGTTTCCGGGCTTTGCTCGATGTCTTCGGCACTCAATCCGTCCGTAGTCCACTCGGGGGTTCCCGCGGTTACGGAATATTCGAAGAGCAGCGCCTCTGCCGCACCTTCGTCAATGGCGGCGAGTGAGAAAATCAGATCTTCATAACCCGCAGTTGACATATTGAAGACAAGTGCATTTTCGTCACCGTTGTCCTCAAAAGGCAGGCGCACCTGTATACCGCGCATGCCGGCATCTTCAAATGCAATGTCACCGTTGCCGTCGGGGCGGTAATTGATGGTCGTCGGAGAATTCCTTCGCTCCATATTGCCCGGGCCTTCGAATACCATATCGGCGGAAGTTCCGGGAGGGAAAACGGCATCTACGGAAGGAAGGGGAGTGTTATTGGGCAGGTCGCTTCCGAAGAACCAAAAGTAGACGAGATCATCCGGCAGGTCGGCCTCGAAATTTGCCGTAAGGCCCACGTAGTCATTCGGCATGGTAAAGGTGTATTCCGCATCGGTCGAAACTTCGGTTCCGTCGCAATCCGTCCATCCGACAAACACAAATCCGGGCTCGGGCAGGGCGATCACGGTCACTTCACTGCCCACCTCGCTGAGTGCGGCTCCGCTCACTGTGCCCGTTGCTGCGGGAAGCACATCCGCTTCCACGGGGAAGAATACCTCTGTAGACTCGAGCGGTTCCGCTTCGAGGGTGAAATTGTCGAAACGGTTGTTGCCGCCCGTTCCTCCGTCGGCTTCTTCGAATTCGATCCTTACCGCAAAGTCGGGATTGTCACCCGCTCCGGCTACGCCGCTGAAATCCAATTCGATCAGTGCCGGATCGTCGTTAAATACCGAAACCGTTTGAAAAGGGATAAAGTCTTCGCCGTTGAGGCTGTAGCTCACCTGCTGATCACCGGCACCCTGTCCGCTGCGGCGTGCCTCGTACTTTACCACGGGGTTCAAATAGCCCGCAGTTGAAAGGGGGAAGGTAAGCACTGTTCCGATGGGATTGTTGACGCGAAGGTGGCTTTCGGGTTCATCGCAGAAGCGCAGATTTTCACCCGAGAAACCCTGGCCGGATGCAAAGGTAATCTCGCTTGAAGGTGCCGTATCGGCATCGATTTCCGTCGCGCCGAACTGAGAAAATGTGTAATTCAGCAGATTGTCGGTGTCATTAAAGTTGAGGTAGTGCACGAGGGTGAGGGGTCCGGTTACGGGATCATCCGCACCGGAAATATCGGCGAGGCTGCGGGCGGAAAGGTTCAGGCCCGCATTGTTTTCCTGTACAATGCCGATGATTTCGACCGGCCCTTCGGGAATCAGTGCGTCGGTAATGTCCGAATCTCCGAACACGTTGCGGTACAGTCCCTCAAAACCGGACGTGGAAGGGTCATCAATATTGGTTACAAAACCGCCGCCGCCGAAGGTGTTTTCACCGTCGCCGTCTTCGAATTCAACATCAACCACACGGATGAGCCGCGACTGGTCATCTGAGGTGAGTTCGTCGAGGGTGCGGTCAAGGGGCGTCACCTCATTTCCCGAAGAAACGGGAGCGCCGAAATCGACGGCCGGAACGAGCTGTAATTGGCCCTGAAACGCTCCCAAAACTCCGATGAGTTCTTCCACATTGTCACCTGCTTCATAAGCGGTCGTGATTACGCCCGGGTTAAAATTTCCGGAAGGGGCGTCATCGATTTGAATTCCGAAGCCCGACGGGTCTTGGAAGAATTTTGTGTTTCTGAAGTCGGTGCCGCCCGTGAAGGTAGCTTCCGACAGCACGCGGTAGAGCGTTCCCGTGTCGGAGGCGCGCAGGGCTTCAATATCGGCTACATTTACCGGAAAGGTAAACAGGGCGGTAGTCACGGGACTTTCGTTGAGATCAGCATCGATGGCCACGATCTGAAGCTCTGCCGCGCCTGCAACGTCTTCGAGAAGGATTCCGAACGCATCGTCGTAAGCCGCATCTTGATCGGTAGGTTCATCGCCGTTCACGGTGAAAAAGAGGTTGGTTCCCTCAGGGTAGTCTTCGAAATTGGATACAAAAACGGTGAGGTCTTCAAAATAGGTGCCCGCAGTTTCGGAGAGAACAGGCGCGGAGAGTGCGGTTTCTTCCGCAGAGACGGATACATCGGAAATTCCGATTTGACGCGAGGAGCCGCTTCCCGAGCCGCGGTCGCTCGACCAGGAAATCTCGAAGGAAGCGCCGTCGGCGATCGACAGACCCGAAATCAATGCGGAAACGGATACGCTGTCGCCGGAAGCAGTACTGTAAGTCAGCTCGCCCGCCTCGATGCCCTCTACGGTCACCGTCCATTCCGGTGTGCGGCCTTCACTCAATCGCTCGGCGCGCCCGAGGTACTCCACTTCGAGGGTTTCTACGGTTTGTCCCGTGTTGTTGAGCAGGGTCAGCGTAGCCGTGAAGATCCCCGTGGAGCCCGTGTGCTGATAACCGAGCACCTCGGCATTTCCGCGGAGGCCGGCAGAAAACCCCGTGCCCCAGTCTCCGCCGTAGGAGTCATCACTCACATCCCACCCCGAAGGCAAGGTGCCCGCTTCGGTGAAGCCGGCAAAGTTTTCCTGATAAGGCACGCCGAAAGCTTCGAGAGCGGGCGGTGCCGCGGTCACCTCGCCCGAAAGGGAAACGGTGAGAGACGGTTCGGAACCTATACTCAAATCGATTTGACCGGCGTATGAGCCTGTTCCCAAGCCGGCTTTGAGCCGTACAAAAATGTCGGTGTCTACACCGTTGTATCCTTCGATCAAGAGGGTTTCGGTAAAGCCGGTTTCCTCCTCGAGTGAAATTTCAAAGTCGGATCCCGCAAGGTCGAGGGAAACGTCTTCCGAATCCAAATTTTCCCCGGAAAGGGTGAAGGCCTCTGCTGCCGACGGGCCGCTGCCCTCGGTATAAGTGAGGTCGGTCACGGAGAGGGTTGAAGCAAAGAGAATGGGGTCGGCCGTAGCGAAACCGGTCCAAGATACATTGTCGAGGGTCATCTGCTGATTTCCCGTGGGGCCGAAGAGGCGGTATCGGATATCGACA
>PXBH01000219.1 GCA_003565555.1 Cryomorphaceae bacterium
GTTCTGATCGTAGGTCATATCGCGGCCCGCGTACCCGGCTTCAGCGAGGTAGTAGGCGAGCTTTTTCTGATCGAGGGGGAGCTTATCCCAGGCGGGGATGCGGTAGCGCAGCACCTTGACATCGGCGAATTGCTCGGCGAGGTAATTGAAATCATCTTTTTTTGCGGAGGCCTTTGCGTTTTCTGCCTGCTCGGAGGCATCTGCGGATTCGCTATCGGGCGTGCAGGCGGCGAGGATGAGCGCAGCCAAAAGGGGAAAGAAAAATTTGAGTTTCATGGTAAAACAGGTTTGGTGCTCAAATGTAAAAGAAAATCGGACAGGGCGGTGGCAGTCCAGGGAATTCACCCAATTTGCTCACCGAAGTCTTCACACATTCGGCGGTGCACCTCCTGCCATTGGTCGAGGAGCTTCTCGGCGCGGGCCATTCGCTCTTCTCCTGCGCGCAGGGCCAATTCGAGTTCCTTGGCCTCCCCTTTGTCGGTGACGCGGAGCTGTGCGAAGCGCGATGACATCTTGTGAATGATTTCCGCCAAGGCAGTCTTTTCTCCCGAGCGTAGCAGCTCAAAGGCCTGCTTCAATTCCTTTTCATTCGCGGCGATCAGGTCTTGAATAATTTCTTTGATAAAATCTTCATCGCCCATGGCAAAAGCTTCGTATTCCTTCAGGCTGTAGAGGGCTTGATCGCGGTGTGAATCTCCGCCACTGTCATCATTTTGAACTTCCTCCTTCTCCGAATTACCGCCATCGGTTTTTTGCGCAGTGGGGCGGCCGGCGACTCCTGTCATCTCTGCGACTGTGCCAATCAGCTTTCGCGTGTTGAGGGGTTTTGAAATGACCGCATCAAAGCGTTTCAATTCATCCTTATCGCTGTCTGATTGCAGCACATTTGCCGTAGAGGCAATGATGACTTTCGGGCGCAATCCACCTGATTCGAGTTCAGAGAGCAATTGATATCCGTTGAGCTTGGGCATTTTCACGTCGGAAATGACGGCATCATATTTTTCCACGGAGTGCTTCAGGTGCTCCAGCGCCGCCAACGGGTCAGTTTCGCAAAGCACTTCTGCTCCCACCTTCGAAAATATGCGCTCGTAGAGCTTCGTGATGAGGCTGTCATCATCAATGCAGTACACGCGAAGGCCGTTGAGTGCGGATGGATTAATTTGATCTGCATCCTCGGGGGCATCGGCTTTATCGGCCTTCTTGAGGGTCAACATCAGGGTGAAGGTACTGCCGACGTTTGGCTCAGATTCCAGACGAATTTCACCCCCCATCAAGCCTACCACCTTCTTTACAATACCGAGCCCGAGCCCCGTGCCCTGAATTTTGTTCTTGTGGGTTCCCGCTTGATGATACTGATCAAAAACCGTCTCTTGCTCAGCCCGCGGAATTCCTATTCCCGTATCGCGAACCGCTACAGATACTGAGTGGTGCTCATCGGCTGCATCCTCGATTCGGCACTGCATACCGATGGTTCCCGATTCGGTAAATTTCAAGGCATTGTGAAGCAGGTTGTACAATACCTGACTGATGCGGTGCGAATCGCTTTCGATCCAAATTTCTTCGTCCGGCAAGTCAAAGTCTGGCTCAAGGCCCTTGTCCGAAATAAGGCCTTCGAATGAGCGTCTTATGTTGTGGAGCAATTCGGACAGGTCAAACACTTCTTGATTGATCTCAATGATGCCGGCCTCAACTTTAGCCGTATCGAGAATTTCGTTGGCCACGTGAAGAAGGTGTTGAGAAGAAGCCTGAATGGATTTGGCATTTTCATCTCGGGAGTCCAGCATTTCTGCAAAGCCGATGATGGAGGTGAGCGGTGTGCGGAGCTCATGGCTCATGGTCGACAAAAACTCCTGCTTTGCTTTGGCTTCTCGTTTGGCTTTTTTCTCACTCTGAATGATTTGCTGCTGAAAGCGTCGGTTCTTGTTGATATCGCGCAGCGAGAAATACACCAATACCATGCTGCTCAGAAAAAAGAAAGCGATCACCCCAATGATAGTCACCTGGTAGCGTCGGGAGAATTCGTAGGTTCTTTCGGCTTCATTCCTCGCGCGAATGGTTTCTTTGTATCTGAGGTCATTGATCAGTGTTTCGAGTTCGGCTGTAATTCCGGCATTCTTCGCGTAAAAATTTTGCTCCGTTTCTCGAATTTTCTCCATCAATTCCACTTCCCCCTTATAATAATTGGTGAAAGCATTCCGGATAATTTCAGTGATCTCATCGTCGCGGAGGCCATCTGAACTACTCAAAAGCAAGGTGTCGGATTGGGTCACAACCACGGTGTCTTCAATGACTTCTCTCTGTTGAATAACGAGTTCATCTTCCCTGGGGCGCTCTTTTCCGAACAGCCGTTGCAAGAAAGTCGATTTATCATCATCAGCCCCCTCCCGCGGGACGAAGATGCTGTCGGGTACGTTTCGCTTTCTGACCTCGTAGGAAATTTTCTCAACGATCAGCAGCGAGTCTTTGACGCTCAACTCACCGAGCCTTTGTAACAGCTCTTTCTCGAGGTTTTGATAGACCTCACCCTGGTTGCGGGTTCGAAGCTCATTGACTTGTTTGAATTCATCCTTGATTTGATCCAAAATCAACGGAATGGTGTCCAATTTCAGTTGGCCATCGAAAGATTCTTCCCTTTCGTAAATTTCCTTGAGTTCCGCAATGTTCACCTTGATGGAATCGATCAAGGGCAAGTGGCCCTCGCCAAAAGATTCTTCAGCATCAATTCCCTGCAGCACAAATACGGAATTCAGCTTGCTTAAATCTGTGGTGATTTTTTGAAAGCGGCGCCACTTGCCGGTGGGTTCGGCCAAATGAGAGATGCGATCAGTGAGCTCAAACAGCCCCGTAAGCGAAAAGTAACCCAAACCGCCCAGCAGTATGGTGGCCAACACCATTATGATGATTATCTTGCCTTTGAGTCCTTTCACAGCCGGTTCTTTTCAATCGGATAATGTCCGCGAAATCACATTCCCGATATGATCTCAAGCAGCTCAGCGGGTTTGAACGGTTTGTTCAAAAAGTGCATTGACCCGGCTTCGGCGCCTTCGCGCGGGATGTCGGCATCGGCCAATCGGCTCATCAGGATCACCTTGGTTTTAAGATCGGAATCCGATATCCATTTGGTGATTTCCACACCGTTTGTATCGGGGAGCCTGTAGTCTATTACGGCCAAATCATACTCATTGCTTTCGAGCAGGCCTTTGGCTTCGGCA
>PXBH01000237.1 GCA_003565555.1 Cryomorphaceae bacterium
GAGAAGTATTCCTGCGATTGCGCCCGCTGCTGCGCCGACTACCAGTGTTGTGAGAATGGTTCCGGTGTTGTTTGACTTAGCCATGTTGGATTTGTTTGTTTTTAAAAGTGAATAATTCGTTGTGGTCGGTAACTTGACCGACATTCGGAAAAACGTTACAAAATTTTTCCGTATTTTCAATCGAACCGGATAACTTTCGATTAAACCTAATGGTTCAATTCGATTCGATTTACCTCTTAACCAGTCAAAACAGTGCCAAGACGAGCAAATCAACGGTTTCGGTATATAAGTGCCTTATAATCAACAATAAGTTAGTATCTGAGCCCTGTGCGTTTATTGCCCGGGTGTGGATATGCGTATGATTTCCGGGGAAAGCGTTCTACATGCGAAACCGGGAAGGGTCCGTTTATGCTGCAGTTCCGCCGCAAAGGCGTTTTTCTAAAGCCCCGATTTTCGCACCCGATAGCCGCGTAATCGGCACTGCGGTCACCCGACAGATTATCCGTTTCTTTGCAGCCGCAAAAATGCTATGGGTGCATACCTCTCCTTTCTGAAGCAAAATTTTCGTTCGGTTTTATTCGGGTGGATCCTCACTTTCTATTCGAGTTTCGGACAGACTTTTTTCATCTCGCTCTACGTGCCTTTTCTCCTCAGAGATTTGGAGATGAGCAAGGGGGTGTTCGGAAGTTACTACGCCGCTGCCACCATCATCGCCTCGGGATTTTTGCTGCGCTTCGGTCACCTTGTGGATGAGCAGCGCATCCGTACCCTCACCTCACGGGTCATTCTGCTCTTGTTGATCTCGGGTGCTCTGCTTGCGACCGCATGGGCGCCGTGGGTATTGTTTTTCGCACTCATCGGCCTGCGTCTCGGCGGTCAGGGCCTGATGACACATATCAGCCTCAGCGTGATGTCACGACATTTCGACGCGGATCGGGGCAAGGCGCTCAGCTTGTCATCTCTGGGCTACAGCATGAGTGAGATGGTGCTTCCCGCCGTGCTGGGCGCAGTGATCGCATACAGCCATTGGCGGGCGGCCGCGGGCGGATCTCTGCTTCTCCTTATCGGGCTGTGGGCCCTTCTTCCTTGGTTTCGCACGGAACGGATGGATGTCTCCGCCGAGGCCGCCGCGGAGACCGCCGCGAAAAAAGGGAAGCGCAAATTTTATCGGGAAATGGTGGCCACCCGCAAGTTTTGGATCATCGCCGCCCCCTCCTTGGGTACGGGCTTTACCGTTACCGGATTTTTCTTTTACCAGTTTGTGATGGCTGAAGAGAAGGGGTGGCCCGTAGAGCTTTACACCGCGGCATTCACCGGGTACGGCCTCATCCGTCTGCTTTTTTCGGTATACGGCGGCACACTGACAGATCGCCTGTCCGCCGTGCGGCTTTTTCCGTGGATGTTGGTCCCCGTGACCCTCGGGGTGCTTGCCATCGCATTGGGCGAAGGCCTGGTGGCCGCAGGAATCTTTCTCTTCGGTACGGGCATCACCATGGGACTCGTGGGCGTGGTCAAGACAGCTGCACTCGCTGAAGTATACGGTACGGCCTCCATCGGTCGTGTGCGCAGTCTTTTCTCTGTGGTGGCCGTCTTCAGCACTGCCGTTGCCCCTATGGTCTTCGGAATACTCCTCGATGCAGGGGTCACCTTTGAAGCCATTGCCGCGGGTTGCGCCCTGCTTTTATCCGCGGGCATCGCCTCCGCATCGCAAATAGGGAAGTTCAGGCGGTAAGTCTCGGAATCACTTCATGTTTACGTATTGCAGCGGCATGCCGAAGTCTTCTTTTCTGCACAGGGCGATGACTTCTTGCAGGCTGTTGATGCTCTTCGAGGTGGCCCTTATTTGGTCATCCTGAATCTGCAGTTCGGCTTTGATTTTGGCCGATTTTACCGATTTTACAATCTTTTTGGCCGTCTCTCGATCGATGCCCTGCTTTACGGGAATTTCTTTCCGCACGGTCTTTCCGGAAGCGTAGGCCTCCTTGGAGCGGTCCAGGCTCAGCGGATCAATTTTCGCCTTCACAAACCGGTTGAGCAATACAGATTCGATTTGGTCGATGCGAAAATCGCTGTCTGTCACCACCGTGATCACCATGTTCTTCTTGTCCAGCGAGATTTCACTGCCCGAGCCGCGGAAGTCGAAGCGGTTGTCGATTTCTTTGGAGGCTGCGTTTACGGCGTTGTCGGCAGTTTGGAGGTCTACTTTTGATACGATGTCGAAAGCGGGCATAATTCGGGGTTTAGGGCCTGACGGCATATTATGCGGACAAAATTACACTCCTTTCAGGAAGGTACAAGGACGGACAGGGGGCAGCAGGACGCTGTTTTTTGTGAAAACAGACGGGGCGTCGCGCTGTGCTCCGATGCGGTCACTGCGCATTCAGCGACCAGTCGTAGTCGAGGTAATCCGGCTTTGCGCCGGGATTGATCTTAATTTCACTGTAGCGGTTGATGTAGTCCGCAATGCTCTCCGCATGGCCCTTGAAATCTCCGCTGTACCATTTCATCAATTTAGACACTTTCGGCGCGTCGGGGCTGATGTCATTGCGCATCTTGCTGTTGAAAAAGTGGACGGCCTGGTCTTCGAGCTGGGCTTCGAGGGTGGAGGCTTCAAAGGCTTCGTTGCGAAGCTTGGGGCAGCTCATCGCGGCGCACACGAGGGCAAAGTGGATACGAGGCTCGTCGAATTCCTTGCGGATGATGGTGTTTTCGATGTTGTTGAGGTGGTAGGACTCGCCTTCGATTTTTATAAATTTAATGTCCCAGGTGGTGTTGACGCGGTAAATGCTGCCGCCGAGGTCTTTGATCGATTCCACAGGATAATTGCGGATGATGAGGCGGATGGTGAAGGCGTTGTACGCGTTAATCCAATAGGCGAGGCGCTCGTCGGAGTTCCAGTTTTTCTCGTTCGGGTGGTGACTTTCCAGGATGGCGAGGTATTCGTTAAGCGCCGTGCTGTCGGCGATGAAGCCCTTGTAATTCACCATGCCGTTGCTGTTTACATGCTTCTTGAGCAAGGCGGTAAATTTTTCGTGGGTCACGGGTTTGGAATCCGAATCGACCGAGACCGCGCGCAGGCAACCCGCGGCGATAAAGACTGCAACGAAAGAAGCGAGGAGGGTTCTCATAAAAATCTGTTTGACTATGTTTGACGTAAGGTTGGTAAGTACGAACCGAAACCCGAAGCAGATTTGAGGCGCATGCAAATATC
>PXBH01000220.1 GCA_003565555.1 Cryomorphaceae bacterium
ATGCTGAAGGCGTAGGGGTAATTGTACCCGTCCCAGCCCACCACATCGAAGGGGTGGGTGGCGTAGGTGTAGTGATGGAGCCTGTTCTCTTTGCGGATTTTGACGGTGAAATCGCCCGTCTCATCTTTCGGCGCCGTGTAATCGGGACGGCGGATGTCGCGTTCGCAAAAGGGGCTGTGCTCGAGCAGCTGCCCGAAGTAATTGCGGTAGCGCTTCGGCGTGTAGATCGGGGTGAACGACTGCACGATGAAAAGCCGGTTATTCTCGCCTTCGAAGTGCATTTGATAAATCATGCCGCGGGGAATGACGAGGTAATCGCCGTAGCCGAAGTCGATTTTTCCGAGCAGGGTAAAGAGCGTTCCCTTGCCTTCGTGTACGAAAATGACCTCGTCGGCATCGGCATTTTTATAGAAGTAATCGGTCATCGAGTTTCTCGGAGCCGCCAGTTCGATGTAGCAATCATTGTTGACCAAGACCGGAGTGCGGCTGTCGAGGAAGTCATCGGCAGGCGCGGCTTTCATTCCGGCAAACATGTAGCTCTTCAGGTTGTGCTCCACGGCTACTTCCGGTGCCACTTTGTGCACATCACCGATCGCTTTTACGATGGTGGGGCGGTGCGTGTGGTAGAGCAGGGAGCTCATTCCGCTGAAACCTTCTGTTCCGAAGAGTTGTTCATAATACAAATCGCCGTTCGGCTTTCGAAAGGTGGTGTGTCTTTTCTGCGGGATGTCGCCGAGTCGATGGTAAAATGGCATGGTAGCAGGTTTATCGGGTGTGCCTGCAAATATACCGATTTCACCTGTGTTGCCCTTCCGGGAAAATGAGCGACCGACAAATGGCTGCCATACTTCAGGCAATCTCTACTTTTGCCGACGACAGCGGAGTCCGTATGGAAAGGCAGAAAACAGTCCGAAGCACCCGCCGTGAAAAAAACCCACATTATTTCGCTGATTGCCACCCTGACCTTCGTTTTAGGCACAGTTGCAATGGCTCTGCCTTTCTTGCCCTTCGGCTGGGGCTTGTACGGCGCCACGGCGCTCATCCTCATGCCGTACTTTCCGTTTTTGCAAAAAGCCTACAAGTGGATGGCCTCGAAGGACGGCACGGGCACAGCACTAAAAGTAGGTGAGAAAGTTGCCGAGCTCTACAAATGGGCTGACAAAGGGCGCTTTGCCCGAAAAATAAAAGACATCAACGAAAAAGCAAAAAACGGCGAATGATAAAAGGGGCAAGGCAGGATGCTTCATGCTGCTTATGTGCGAAGCGTAGTGTAAATTTGTGCGCTTAAACGAAGATGTTCATGAAGGAAGCCATCCTGGTCATCGGCGCCGCGGGCCAAATAGGTTCAGAGCTGGTACACGCCCTCAGAGAGATACACGGCAACGACAAAGTGATCGCTTCCGATGTGCACGAAAAGGCGCCCGAACATCTCGCCTACGGGCCGTATGAGCAAACGGACGTGCTCGACACAAAAAAGCTGGGAGAGGTGGTACTCGGCAATAAAATCACCGAGGTATACCATTTGGCCGCGCTTCTTTCGGCTACGGCCGAAAAGAATCCCGCCTTGGGCTGGGAGCTCAACATGACGGGGCTGTCCAATGTGCTGGACCTCGCCCGAGAGGGCCATATTAAACGTATGTTTTGGCCCAGCTCTATAGCCGTATTCGGGCCGAACACGCCGAAGATCAAGACGCCGCAGCGCACCGTATGCGAACCCACCACCGTGTACGGCATCACCAAGGTAGCCGGAGAGAGCTGGTGTGAGTACTACCACAACCGTTACGGGATTGATATCCGCAGCGTGCGCTACCCGGGCATCATCGGGCACAAGAGCGCGCCCGGCGGCGGAACGACGGATTACGCCGTGCACATTTTTCACGAGGCGGTGAGGCACGGCAGGTACGAATGCTTTCTAAGCAAGGAGGCAGCCCTGCCGATGATGTACATGCCGGATGCCACCAAGGCCGTGCTCGAACTGATGGCAGCTCCTTCCGAAAACATCGGGTTGCGTACGGCCTACAATATTTCGGGCTTCTCTTTCACGCCCGATGTATTGGCCGCAGCCATTCAAAAGCATATGCCGGAATTTGAAATCACCTACAATCCCGACTACCGTGACAAAATTGCCAAAAGCTGGCCGAGCAGCCTCGATGACTCCGCGGCGAGAAAAGACTGGGGCTGGAAACCCGATTTTGACATCGATGCTATGGTGGCCGACATGCTGAAGAACATCAGCGAACAAACAGGGGTACACTGAGAAACTTTCGTGGGTGCAGTGACGTAAGGGAGTAAGTTTTAACCCTTACCTATGCATATTTTCAGACAAATTACCTTTGTATTGTGCGCAGTTTGCGCTTTAACGGTATTTGCCGAAAAGGCCTGTGCAACAGACACAACTAACCCCGGAAAGGCCGCCAATCACACGGATGAAAAAGGGTTGCGACAAGGCTTTTGGCAAATCACAGGGGCGATGGTGCAGGACAAGGCCTACAAATCGAACCAAGTGGTGGAGGAAGGCACCTACATTGACAACAAGCGCAACGGTGTGTGGAAGAAATACTATCCGAACGGAAAAATGCGCAGCGAAATCACCTACAAAAACAACCACCCCCGCGGGCTGTATACCACCTACTACGAAACAGGCGCCAAGGAAGAATACGGTGACTGGCAGGGCAACCGAAATGTGGGGGAGTACAAAAGATTTCACCCCAACGGGACGCTCTCCCAAGAGTTTACCTTCAATGAGTTCGGCAAACGTGACGGGATACAATACTATTACTTCGAAAACGGACAGCTCCAAATGACCGCCGAAATAGACAACGGCACCGCTCACGGAGAAATGAAAATCTACTACTCCGACGGAACGCTGCGCAAAGAAAAAATGATTGTCAACGGCCACGTGGATCCGTCTACCGTGAAAGAATACGAGCCTCAGTCAAGAAGTTTCGCAAAAGAAGAAACTCCGGTGCTGCCCGTACAGGAAACCGTACCCGCCGAACCCGACCGCCCCAATATGGGAACATTTAAAGACAACGGGTTCAACACCCTGTACAACAAAAGTCAACAAATCACTCAGGTGGGGGAATTCAAGGACGGAAGGCTCTGGAACGGAAAATGGCACCGCTACGACGGCGACGGCATCCTCAAAAAAGTGGAAGTGTACCAAAGCGGCAGATTCGTAGGTTACGGCATCATTGATGATTCGGGCAATTAACTAAATTTGCCCCCCTTAAATCCCGTCCCGGCTTAAACGTTATGGAGCAATCGCTGAAGATTTACAACACCCTCACCCGCCGCAAAGAGACCTTCGAACCCATCAACCTGCCCCACGTGGGTCTCTACGTGTGCGGCCCCACTGTGTACAGCGATGTACATCTGGGCAATGTGCGCTCTTTTCTCTCCTTCGATGTGGTGTACCGCTACCTCCGATTCCTCGGGTACAAAGTGCGCTATGTACGCAATATTACAGACGTAGGCCACTTGGTGGACGACGCTGACAGCGGCGAGGATAAGATTGCGGAGAAAGCGCGACTGGAAGCCTTGGAGCCCATGGAGATCGTGCAGAAATACACGATCGGTTTTCACGATGTGATGCGCATTTTTAACATCCTCCCTCCCTCGGTGGAACCTACGGCCACAGGCCACATCATCGAGCAAATTGAGATGGTGAAAAAAATACTGGGCAAAGGATATGCCTATGAGGTGAACGGGTCTGTGTATTTCGACGTGCGGAAGTTTAATGCCGACTTCCCTTACGGAAAACTTTCGGGACGCAATATCGACGAGCTGCAGGCGAATACCCGGGCACTGGACGGGCAGAGCGAAAAGCGGGATGCCCTCGACTTTGCCATCTGGAAAAAGGCAGAGCCTTCACACATCATGCGGTGGCCTTCACCATGGGGCGACGGCTTCCCGGGTTGGCACCTCGAGTGCTCGGCAATGAGCACCAAATACCTCGGTGAAGAATTCGACATCCACGGCGGAGGAATGGACCTCAAGTTTCCGCACCACGAGTGCGAAATTGCACAGAACGTAGGGGCGAGCGGAAAAAGCGGCCCGCGCATCTGGATGCACGGCAACATGCTGACCGTAAACGGTCGAAAAATGTCGAAAAGCGAAGGAAACGGATTCACCCCGGAGGAGCTCATCACGGGAAACCACAAATTACTCGAGCAAGGCTACTCGCCGATGACGGTGCGCTTCTTCATGCTCCAATGCCACTACGCGAGCACCCTCGACTTCTCGAATGATGCCCTGCGTGCAGCCGAAAAAGGCTATGCTCGCCTTACGGAAGCCATCGAAAACCTCGATAAAGCGCAGGCCTCAGACACTTCTGATATCGACGTAGACAAACTGCGCCAAAGCTGCCGGGCAGCGATGGACGATGACTTCAACACGCCCGTGCTGATTTCCGTGCTCTTCGAAGCGGCCAAAACGGCCAACCAAGTACAAAGCGGAAGGCGCAAGGCCACGGAGAAAGATATTACCGCACTCAAAAAAATCTTTGAGGATTACGCCTTTGAAGTGCTCGGCTTCCGACGGGAGGAGAGCGCTGCCGAAGGCGACTCGTCCCTCACCCCGGGACTGATGGATCTCGTGCTCAACCTCCGCAAGGCGGCCAAACTCAACAAGGATTTTTCCACCGCTGATCAAATCCGAGATCGGCTCAATGCCTTGGGAATTCATATCAAAGACACCCCCGAAGGCACCGAGTACAAGATAAACTGATCGCGGACGCTGCGGTACATGGGGCAATCCGTATATTCGGGCTCCCAAGTACCCACCGATGAGCAATCCTGAAAAAAACCTTTACCTTCTTGACGCGTACGCTCTCATATACAGGGCGTATTACGCTTTTATTCGCAATCCCCGCGTAAATTCAAAAGGCCTGAACACCTCAGCTATGTTCGGATTTACCAATGCGCTGACCGATGTGATCAACAACCGAAAGCCCACCCACATCGCAGTGGCTTTCGATGTGTCGGGACCTACCTTTCGCAATGAGGACTATCCCGAGTATAAGGCAAACCGAGAAGAAACCCCGGACGATATAAAGATCTCGATTCCGTACGTCAAAAAAATCATCGAAGCCTTCAACATTCCCATTCTGGAAAAAGAGGGTTTCGAAGCCGACGACATTATCGGGACCATCGCAAAGAAGGCCGCTGCCGAGGGTTTCAATGTGTACATGGTGACGCCCGACAAGGACTTCGGGCAGCTGGTAACAGAAAAAGTAAAAATCTTGCGCCCCGGCAGGCAGGGCAATGACCATGAGATTTGGGGTCCGAAGGAGGTGTGCGAAAAGTTTAAAATCAGCAGGCCGGAGCAAGTGATTGATATGCTCGGCATGTGGGGTGATGCCGTGGACAATATTCCGGGCATCCCCGGAGTGGGTGAAAAAACGGCCCAAAAGCTCCTCGCCGAATACGACAACCTCGAGAACCTGCTGGAACACGCAGATGAACTCAAAGGCAAGATGAAGGAGAAGGTCAAAGGCAACGCCGAACAGGCAAGGCTGAGTAAAATGCTGGCCACCATCATATGCGATGCGCCCGTCAAATTTGACCCCGAGGCGCTCGAATTGGAAGACCCCGACAGCGAAAAGCTGAGGGCCATCTTTGCCGAGCTGGAGTTCAGAACACTTTCCGAGCGCATCCTCGGGGAAAAAATGCGCAGCACCGGCAACGGGCAGATGGACCTCTTCGGCGGAGGGGAAGCGGAGAAGACCGCGGCTGACAGCGGGGCAGAGCGCATGGAACGCTACGACCCCGACCAAGTCGATTATAAGATCATTGATACCAAGGACAAGAGGAATACTTTGGTGAAAATGCTCGCCAAGCAGAAGGCCGTTTGTTTCGATACGGAAACCACCTCCACAGACGCAAATGCCGCCCGATTGGTAGGCATATCTTTCAGCCGAAAGGCCGGAGAGGCCTACTACGTTCCTATTCCCGAAAAGGAAAAAGCCGCACAGTTCATTTTGAAAGAATTCATCCCCTTTTTCACAGATGCGAAGGTGCTGAAGATCGGCCATAACCTCAAGTACGACCTCACCGTGCTTCGGGTGGCGGGTATCGAAGCCAAAGGGCCCTTTTTCGATACCATGCTGGCGCACTACCTCATTCAGCCCGATATGCGCCACGGTATGGACGAGCTCTCTGAAACTTACCTGGGCTACCGCCCCATCAGCATTGAATCCCTCATCGGAAAAAAAGGCAAGAACCAAAAGAGCATGCGCGACATTCCCGTAGAGGAAGCCGGACCATACGCCTGTGAAGATGCGGACATTACTTTCAGGCTTTACGAACTTTTTGATAAAAAAATTAACGAAGAAGCTTGGCTCAAGTCGCTGTTTCACGATGTAGAAATGCCCCTGATGCCCGTGCTCGCCAAGATGGAATTCGACGGGGTGCGCATCGACAAGGAGGCTTTGGCGGTAATTTCCGAAAAGCTGGCCAAAGAAGCCCTGGCCTTGGAAAAGGAAATCTACGAAGCCGCGGGACGCGAATTCAACATCGGCAGCCCGAAACAGCTCGGAGTCATCCTCTTTGAAGAACTCAAAATTGATGAAAAGCCGAAGAAGACCAAATCGGGTCAATACTCCACCAACGAGGAAACCCTGCAGAAATACGCCGATCACCCGATCGTAGGCAAGCTCTTGGAATACCGTCAGATTTCCAAACTGAAGAGCACCTATGTGGACAGCCTGCCCGAGCTGGTCAATAAGCGCGATGACCGCATCCACACCACCTACATGCAGGCAGTGACTTCAACAGGGAGGTTGAGCAGCCAAAATCCGAATCTTCAAAACATACCCATCCGAACAGAGCGCGGCCGAGAGGTGAGAAAGGCCTTTATCCCTTCTGATGAAAACCATACGATTCTTGCTGCAGATTACTCGCAAATCGAGCTCCGAATCATGGCCGAACTGAGCGGGGACGCGGGCATGCTCGATGCCTTCAAAAACGGGGAGGACATTCACGCCTCCACCGCCGCTAAAGTATTCGACGTAAGTCCGGAGGAAGTAAGCCGCGAGATGCGCAGCAAGGCCAAAGTAGTCAACTTCGGCATCATCTACGGCATCAGTGCCTTCGGGCTTTCACAGCGCATCGGCGTACCCAGAAGTGAGGCGGCCGAACTCATCGAGAATTACTTCAGAAAGTATCCCGACATTAAGTCCTTTATGGATGAATGCATAGCCAAAGCCCGTGAAAAAGGGTACGTAGAAACCGTGCTCAAGCGGCGGCGCTACCTGCCCGACATCAACAGCCGCAACGGCACGGTACGCGGATTTGCCGAAAGGAATGCCATCAATTCTCCGATTCAAGGCTCTGCCGCGGATATGATAAAGATTGCCATGATTCGCATCGGTAAAGCCCTGGAAGAAGAAGGATTCAAATCAAAAATGATCCTCCAAGTACATGACGAACTTGTATTTGACGCCCGCAAGGACGAGCTGGAAAAGCTCAAAAAAACCGTTGAATCGCATATGCGGGAGGCCATTCCCTCGCTGAAAGTTCCGATCAAGGTGGATATGGATACCGGTGAAAACTGGCTGCAGGCACATTAAGAACCCAAACCCTGTAACATTTCAGCCCCGAAGGAGGTAAAACACTGTAATCGGTATGCAGGCCGGTGCTCGGATCACATGCTCTGTGCAATCCGCAGCGCCCTCGGCAACGGAAAAAGAACGATACCATGAAAAGCGAATTGAAATCACTCAGAAAAACGGCAGCGCTCGGGCTGATACTCGGGGCCGCGGGGCTGTGGACTGCTTGCGGGGAAACTCCTCAGGGAGATACCGCCATTACTGAGACCTCATCTTCAGAAGCAGTGCCGACCGGTGAAGAAAAAGAGCGTGCCGAACGTGTGAAGCACATTTTTCACGCGGTACCCTCGCCTATGGAAATGGCTTCCATGCTCAAAAGAACGGGGGCGCAGTACGATGCAAATCTGCTGAACGACGTAAAAAACGTAAACAGCTACAACACTGCCCGCAGTAAGGCACTTAATTTGGGCATTTACGGTGCGGGCCTGAGTTACGCAAGCGTATTCAATCAAAACCAAGAGTCCATTATCTTTCTTTCCTGCACCAAAAAATTGGCAGATAAGCTGGGTGTATCGAAAGCCTTTGATGAAGAAACCATCGAAAGGATGGAAGCCAACGTAGACAACCGAGACTCCCTGCTGAACATCGTTTCGGAAACGTACTATCTCCTCGATGCCTATCTGAAAGAAAACGGTCGTGAACACATTTCCGCTATGGTGATCGCCGCAGGGTGGATCGAGGGACTGCATATTTCCACCTCGGTGGCGCGGGGCTCCGAGGCCCCCTCGGAGGAACTCATGACCCGTATCGCCGATCAGAAAATATCGCTCGGAAATTTAATAGACTTGGTTGAGGCCTATAACACGGACAACAAGCTGGAAGAAATACACAGTGATCTCCTTGCCCTTCGTGAAGTCTTCAACAGCACTGTGCAGACGGAGAAAGGCGAGACTGCCCTGCAAACCGCAGAAGACGGTACCGCCGTGATCGGTGCTAAGACAAAAACACAGTTTACCGCCGAAGGTCTCGAATCCATTTACACGGCCGTAAATGAGATCAGAACCCGATACATCAGCTAAACCCTGAGAGATGAAACGTATCCTTCCCCTTTTACCAACGCTCGCTTTCTTCCTGTTCGCAGCAGCAGAGATCAGTGCCCAGTGCCGCACTTTCGTAAAAAACAATTGCGGCGAGGCCATGGGTGAGTACATTCCCGGAGAGAATTTCAGCGCGGCCAAGTTTATGCCCGGCGATGAAGCAGAACTTTCCATGACCTTCTCCAAAGGCGAAGATTACCGCCTTTTGGTGTGCGCACAATCGGTGCTGGGCGACGTGGCCTTCAAGATTAAAGACACCGAAGGTGAAACCTTATACGACAATGCCAAACACGATTTCAATGCCTCTTTCGACTTTCGCGTTCCCGGAACGCAAGAATTGGTGTTGGAGATCAAAGTGCCCGAAAGCGAAAGCAGCAATAATTTCTCACCGCAAGGATGTGTTGCAATTTTGGTAGGCAAAAAAGTGACCCCCTGATCAGAACCGATTTGTACAATTTAAAAAGGAGCCTCGAGGCTCCTTTTTTGTTTTCGTCCTGAAACACCGTCCCTACCGTTTTTTCGAGAACCCTGCACGGGCACCGAAGCCACCGGTAAAGAGGTGGTGATTACTGCACAATCAGTTTCTTCACGGCCGCATCGCGTTCGGATGACATACGGATGAGGTACACGCCGGGGGTGAGATGGCTTACATCGTAGGCCGCAATGTACTTACCCGAAGAGCGCTGCGCCGAGAAAAGCACGTCGAGCACCCTACCCGAAAGATCGATCAACTCCGCCGTCACCCGGTCGGGAGTGCCGACCGAGTATTCCAGGGTGAATTGGTTCGTCGCAGGGTTGGGGAAAATTTTCATTCCCGCATCAAATGTGACTTCTTCAGCGCTTACGGTAAGCGGATCGAAAATATTGATATCGTCGATGTAGATGTTGTTACCGAGCAGGCTGGTAAATTCAAAACGCGCCTTAAATTCGGGATTGAGCAAAATAGAGACGATGTTGGGCACACTCACTTCCTCCCAATCACCGGGGCCGGAAGGGACAAATTCTCCCGAAACGTTTCCGCTTACGGTAGGCAAGTCGTTCATGGTTTTGACCACAAAAGTATTCCACAAGGCACCGCAGTTGCGTGTGACACTCACTTCGAGGCGGTCATTTGAACTTGAGTTTCTGCGCGCATGGGCATATTTGAACGTGAATGTGGCATTCTGTGATACGGAGCTCAAATCGATGGTCGGGGTCTCGAGGTACTCCACGGCACCGTTCGCGTTGAAACGACCGCGAACGCGCACGCTTCTGTTCCCGGAGTACCCCGTTCCGTTTGCCATTTCCCATTGCCGCGTCATATCGCCGTCGGGATTCGATACCACCCAATTATTCTGCATATTTAGCTCGCCCGAGAAAGATTCGAAACTTTCGAAGTAAGGGATGGCATTTTCACCGGCCGGCACTACGACGACCAAGGATTCCTTGGTCACCGATTCCTCTCCCAAAGCATTACTCACCGTCAAGCTGACGTCGTAGGTTCCCGGGGCGTCGTATGTAACTACCGGATTGGCAGCCGAGGAAGTCGAAGGCGTTCCGCCCTCGAAGCTCCATGTGCGCTGGGTAACTCCGTTATACGAGATGTCGTTGAACACCACCTCATCGCCGGGACACACCGCACCGCCGCCTCCGGAGACGGTAAAATCAGCCAGACAGATTTGATCGGGTTGGTTTACGCCGGTTAAAGTAAGGTTTGAATTAGTGGTGAGTTGATTGCGCTGAGCAATGCTGCTGTTGAGGGCGGCACGCATGCGCACGGCTTGTCCGGCCGTAAAGTTTTTATGGCAATAGGAGTAGTCCATAAAGTTCTCCACATTATCCAAGCTGCCGCAAGTGGCACCCTGCAGGTTGCAAGTGGTCCATCCGATGGTGTTCGGCGTATCTGCCACACCGTCGTCGAAATTGCAGTTTGACGGCTCTCCGGGTGAATTGGTCGGACCCCAAGGGTGCTCCAAGTTGATCCAGTGACCCACCTCATGGCTGATGGTGTGCGAGCGGGTAGGATTCGAAGTACCGATCCGGCCCACATAGGAGTGGGTAATGTAGATCGCATCAACGCCTGAACCTTGCGAGCCGTTGACCTGACTCGGAATCAAGGTAAAACCGATTGTATTACCTTCGATGGCGGCACAGACATACACATTCATGTAGCGGTTGCGGGGCCATTGCTGAGAAATATTCAACAGCCCGAATCCGCCGTCAAAGGTCTGTACGCTCTGAGCGCGAACGATCCCGTTGGTGCAATTCCCGTCGGGATCTTTTCGGGCCAGGCGAAACTCGATATTGGCATTGCCGATGACGCTTTGAAAAGGTGCCTGAACAGACCCGATTTCCGGATTTGACGCGCTGAAGTCTTCGTTGAGCACATCAATCGCAGATTGCACCTGCGCATCAGAAATATTCTCAACTCCGCCCGCATGGATAATGTGAAATACCACCGGCACCACCAGCGTTTGAGAACGATCGCCTGTTTCGGCATAGGCTTCCGTGAATTCCTCAAGGGCTTTGGCCGCCTCCCGGGCGCCTTCACGCTCCTCGGGATACGCTTCAAAAAAAGCCTCCGTCATCGCATTTTTGCCGCAGTTGAAATCATGATCGTGGTGGTGGTGCTCTTGGGCCTCAACGGCAAAAAAGAAAAAAAAGAAAAGTATGCTCAGGGTTGAGCTGAGGGAAAACTTATACATATTAATGATTTGAGAAGTCCAAAGATAAGTGATGTCGAATTGGTGTGGCTGTCGAACAGCCGACATTCGTGCTATCCTAACTACAGAATAAAGATAAAAAACCCTACCCTCAACGCCAATGAAACCGGAGATAGCTTGGAACCCTAAACGGCCCCAAGCGCCGCATCGAGGTCGGCAATTAAGTCCTCAATATCCTCAATTCCCACGCTCAACCGTATGAGAGAATCCGCCACACCGGACGCCCTGCGCAGGTCTGCGGGAACAGATGCGTGGGTCATGGCGGCGGGATGTCCGGCAAGAGACTCCACACCGCCGAGTGATTCGGCAAGACTGAAAATTTTAAATCTCTTTAACACTTCATGGGCCGCCGCGGCGGTGTCATTTTTCAAGCTGAATGACACCATGCCCGTGAATGACTCCATTTGCCTCTTTGCCGTTTCGTGTCCGGGATGGCTCTCCAGCCCGGGATAGTATACGCGGTCTACGGCCTTGTGGGAAAGTAAGAAGCGTGCGATGTGCATTCCGTTTTCACCGTGCCGCTGCATTCTCAGATGTAGTGTCTTCACACCGCGGAGTGCCAGAAAGGCGTCTTGGGGTCCGCAAACGGCTCCCGACGAGTTTTGAATCCGGTACATTTCCGCGGCAATATTCTCGTCTGCAGTGACCAAGGCACCCATCACCACATCGCTGTGACCGCCGAGGTACTTGGTCACCGAGTGCATGACCACGTCCGCGCCGAGCTCCAGCGGACGCTGCAGGGCCGGGGTGGCGAAGGTATTGTCTACGGCTAAGATGACTTTTCCTTCACGGGCTACTTCCGCCATCGCGGCGATGTCGATTATTTTCATGGTGGGATTGGTCGGCGTTTCCACCCAAATAAGCTTGGTCTTGCTGTTCATCAATGCCTTCACTTCAGAGGGATCATCCATTCGGGTGTAGTGAAATTTGATACCGTATTTTGCAAAAACCGTATTGAACAAGCGGTAAGATCCCCCGTAGAGGTCGTTGGTACTTACCACTTCATCTCCCGGATTCAGCATTTTGAGCAGGCAGTCGATCGCGGCGAGGCCGCTGGCAAAGCAAGCCCCGCGGGTCCCGTTTTCCAGTGCGGCCAGGTTGGCCTCGAGTGCGGCTCTGGTGGGATTTCCCGTTCGGGAATATGCATATCCTTTGTGTTCTCCCACAGCATCTTGCACATACGTGGAAACTTGATATACGGGAGTCATCACCGCTCCCGTAGCGGGGTCGGGACGCAAACCTGCGTGGATGGCCTTGGTGGCGAATTTCATAGATCAGCTGATTAATCGGATTTATTGACGGATCCTCATGAAGGTAGCAGATCCAAAGGTACGCGATCGCGGGCATCAAACTTCACTCAGCGCTCCGTGCCTTCCTTTTCTTTGCTGTGGCTTTCAGCCAACGGGGCAGCACCACCGCACCGATAAACAGGTAGGGATAGTAGCTGATCAGCCTCCATACCAGCGCAAGGGCGGCTACCAACCCCATGGGTATAAACTCACGAAGAAATCCTGAAAATGCGAACTCTGCAACCCCTGCACTGCCCGGGGTGGGACTGATGAGCATGATCACCCACATCACGAGCTGCCGCGCGTAGATGAGCATGTGATCGGCGAACCCGGTTACAAGCGGATTGTGAGGATTTGCGAAAGCGAGAATGAGAAAATTCACCACCCAGTAACGCGCAGTCCACGAAGCATAGGTGGCACCGAAGGCCTTGGCCCAGTAAGCGAAGGGCTTACCGCGGAGTTCTCTGCTTGTGGTGATGATGTCGTCGCCCACTTCGATCACCTGGTAGCGCCAACGCCTCAAGAGGGGCAGTCTGAAGATTTGTAAAAGCAGGTATTTCAGCGTGCGCGGGGCAGTGAAGATTCCTGCGAGTATGGCTGTGGTCATCAAAAAAATGAAGACATAGCCCAGCCAAAAAATCCCTTTGGTTCCCAATGTGACACCGAACAGTTCCATCTCCATGCTCACGGGAAACAGATCGGAAGTGCCCACCGCCAAAAGCACCACGGCCACCATGGTAATATAGAACAGCTCATCGAGCAGCGCAGACACCAAGACAATGGCGGTGCTCTTCCCGAGTTTGATCCCCTCCCGATTGAGGATGAACATGGCCACTCCCGATCCGCCCACGATACCGGGGGAAAGGGCTGAAGCGAATTCCCAAAGCATGATGACCCGGAAGCTGCGCCGCCAGGAAAGTTCGTAATCGGTAAGCACCCTGATACGGTACATGTAGGCAAGGTCACGGGTAATCATGGCCAAAAGGGACATAAATAGCCAAAAGGCGGCGTAATACCCCCACTCGATGTCACCCAGCGTATCCTTATAGGTGCGCATGCGGTGGGTACCTCCGCACGGCTCCGTCTCCTCCCAGAGATCTTCGTCGTGGATATCGGGAACCTGCCCCTCTCCCGCCCAAATGTAATCACCGCATACGCCCTCGGCCACAGGCTCGAAGCGCACATCATTCAAGTTGCTGATGAGGAGAAAAGCCGCCACCCCGAGGCCCAAAAGCACCGGCCAAATAATCCGCTTCGGACTGAGCTTGCGAACAATGTCTTTTTCTTTTACAGCCAATAGATTTCGTATTCGGCGCGGCGAAAATTACTTTTGGGGTGTGAACCCTAAAAATGAACCAAAATTAAGGGAAACCGTTCGGATACCATGAAGAATTTCTATTACCTCGAAACCTGCAGCACCTGCAAGCGCATTGCGGAAGAATTGGACCTCGGAAATGAGGTGACCCGCAGGGAAATCAAATCCGCACCTCCCACTGCGGAGGAGATCGACCGCATCGCATCGAAGGCAGGGAGTTATGAAGCTGTTTTTTCCAAAAGGGCGATGAAGTACCGCGCGCTCGGGCTGCACGAAAAAACGCTGAGCGAACAGGATTACCGCAAGCACCTGACGGAAGAATACACCTTCCTCAAAAGACCCGTCCTCGAAACCGAGGAGACCGCAGTGGCGGGCAACAGTAAGAAAGCCGTGACCGAAATGAAGCGCCTGCTTTCGGCTAAATGACAGCGCTTGATGCCCCCCGATTTTTTCCGGAAGGGAGCACCGGAAGTCAGAAATGCAAAGTACCCGCCGTTGCGTACCTTTGCGTCCTTAAATCAGCGCCATGTTAGAATCCATGACCGGTTTCGGCAAAGCAACCGCCGCCTTCGGTGAGAAAAAAATCACTGCCGAAATCAAATCATTGAACAGCAAACTCTTTGACCTTTCGGCAAAATTGCCCTCGGCGTATCGGGAAAAAGAAACTGCCCTGCGCAGCCTGCTCAGCGATAAGCTCGGAAGAGGTAAAGTAGACCTCACTGTGTACACCGAATCCGGGGAGGGAGAAAAACGGGCGCGGATCAACATGCCGCTGGCCCTCTCCTACCTCGAAGAAATCAAGTCCTTGGCTGAAAAAGGCAAAATTCCCGCCGGCGAGCCCGTGCTGCCGCTCCTCCTGGAAATGCCCGAAGTATTGCAGTCCGAGCGGCCCGAAATGAGCGCTGAAGAAGGCGAAGTATTGGTAAAAACCGTTGAGACTGCCGCCGACGCCCTGCTGGAATTCAGACGAAACGAGGGCGCACGCCTTGCGCAAGATATTGCCATGCGCATCCGAAAAATTGAAGCCCTGCGCAAAGAAACGGAGCAGCATCTCGCCGAACGCATCGACCGCGTGCGTGAGCGCATCCGAAAAAACATCGAAGACCTGCTCTCGGAAGAAGAAACGGACAAAAACCGCATGGAACAAGAGATCATCTACTACCTCGAAAAACTCGATATCACCGAAGAGCATACCCGCCTGAAGGGCCATTGCGACTTCTTCCTGGAAACAATGAAATCCCCCACAGCTGCCGGAAAGAAGCTGGGCTTTATCACGCAGGAAATCGGGCGGGAAATCAATACCATGGGCGCAAAGGCAAACCACGTGCCCATCCAAAAACTGGTGGTAGAGATGAAGGATGAGCTGGAAAAAGTAAAAGAGCAACTGCTGAACATCAATTGAGATGGACAGGACTTACGGAAAATGCGTGATCGTATCGGCGCCCTCGGGTTCGGGCAAGACCACCATTGTGAAGCATCTGCTGAAGGTTGTTCCCGACCTGCAATTTTCCGTCTCTGCCACGAGCCGCCCCCCGCGACCCGATGAGCACCACGGCAAGGACTACTACTTCTTGAGTGCAGATGCCTTCCGGAAAAAAATCAGCGAATCGGCCTTTCTGGAATGGGAGGAAGTGTATCAGGGCCGCTACTACGGCACGCTCAAAAGCGAGGTAGAGCGCATCCGCTACTCGGGCGGTCACGTAATTTTCGATCTGGATGTGGTGGGCGGCGACAACCTGAAGCAGTACTTCGGCGGTGAAGCCCTCTCTGTATTCATCCGGCCGCCGAGCATCGCAGAGCTTGAGAAAAGGTTGCGCAACCGCTCCACCGAGAGCGAAGAAACCTTAAAGGTACGCCTCGACAAAGCAGCCCGAGAGCTGACCTATATCGACCGATTCGACTGCGTGATTGTCAATGACGACCTCGACACCGCCTGCCGCGAAGCGGAGGAAAAAGTCGCCTCATTTCTGACGTCATGAAAAAAATCGGGCTCTATTTCGGCACCTTTAATCCGGTGCATGTCGGTCACTTGATTATCGCCAATTATATGGCTTGCAATACCGACCTCGACGAAGTATGGCTGGTGGTGTCTCCGCAAAATCCGCTCAAGCAAAAAGCCGGTATGCTCGCCGATTATCACCGCCTGGCCCTCGTGCGCACCGCCATCGAGGACAATACAGCACTAAAGGCTTCGGACGTTGAGTTTTCCATGCCCAAACCCTCCTACACTGCGGACACCCTCGCCTACCTGACGGACCGCCACCCGGAAGCATCTTTCTCCCTGATCATGGGTGAAGACAACCTGCGCACCTTTCACAAATGGAAAAACCATGAAGTGATCCTCGATCGGCATAAAATATACGTGTACCCGAGGGTGCTCACTGAGCAGGAAAAAGATGATCTCAAGGGCCACCGCACCACGGCTTTCACCGCAAATCACCCGAACATCACCAAGGTAGATGCCCCGGTCATGCGGCTTTCGGCAAGCTTTGTGCGCAAGAGCATCAAAGAAGGCAAAAGCGTGCGCTACCTGCTCACGGAGAAGGTGCGGGAATATGTGGAGGAGATGCATTTTTATGAGAAGTAAAGGGCGTAACTATCACGCCGACAATTTACTGAGGCCTCATCAAAAAGTTTGGCACACCGTTTGAAATATCCTTTTCGAACCTTTAATACAATGCGCCATGAACTTTGAAAGCACCTACCGACTCGCCAAAGAGCAAGCCAAATCACTGATGAAGCAGGGCAATATCCCCGCTTACATTCGCGCACTTCACGACCTCAGGGATCTGCAGCGTCTGCGCGCCATCGGCCTTCACCTGCGCCAACCCCTGCGATGACCGATTTTGTACACGGAGCTTCTTAACTTTGCAGTTATGGAAGCTTCCGTGCGTTTAGACAAATTCATCTGGGCCGTGCGTTTTTACAAAACCCGCTCCGTGGCGGCCGAAGCCGTCAAAAGTGAGCAGGTGATGCTCAATGACAGCTTCGCAAAACCCGCAGCCACTGTAAAACCCGGGGACGAAATCAGGGTGAAGCGAAATCCGATCTGGCGCACCTACCGCGTAAAGTCTCTGTTGAAAAATCGGGTAGGTGCCAAGCTCGTTGAAGGATATGTCGAAGACATCACCCCGCCCGAAGAGATCGAAAAACTCGAAATGATGAAGCTCATGCCCGGGTATGACCGCGAACGCGGAAAGGGCCGGCCTACAAAACGCGAACGCCGCAAGCTGGACGACCTCGGATGGTGACCCCCACTTTGAAACGCATCTCCCCGGAGGAGTCCGAAAAACTTATCTGCCTTGCAGAAGAAATTTGGCTGCCGGCATTTGCGCCATACTTCGATCGAAAACAGCTTATTGCACTATTCAAAGGCATGTATCACCCCGACCTGATCAAAGCGCAACTGGCCGATCCCGCGCGCACGTACCATTTCATCTTTTGCAACACCGAAAACGAGAAACCGGATGGATACTGTGCGGTCGTTAAAGAGAAGACCTCCATGCGCATCGACAAGGTTTACGTCCGCAAAGCACTGCGCGGGCAAGGCACAGGCACAGCCGTAATCCGTCAACTCCTTTCGTGTGCAGCTGCTTCGGGAATGAAAGAAGCCTCCCTGAGGGTAAACCGACAAAACACCGCAGCGGTCAGACTCTATCTTCGGCTGGGCTTTACCATTGCCTGCGAAGAAGATTTTCCCGCTCCCGACGGATACGTCTACAAGGATTATGTCATGGTGAAAAGGCTCGAACACCGAGAGTCACCATGAGAGGGCAGACCCCTCGGAAGAGAGAATTCGGGACAACCCTTTGCATAGAAATTCGTCTTTGGCACAGGTTTGAATCTGTGAAGGAAAGATTTAACTTTCATTGAGATTTCACCTGCATGCCCCGGCACGTAATTTGACATTTAGTACTTACTGTGCAACGTATTCAGAGACGATGAACACAGGAAACCCGATTTTTTTCGCAACAAGAAATCGGATTAATTTCAAAAAGGCCGCCCGACGGGGCGGCCTTTTTTTATGGGTCCGGGGCTTACCTCGGGTCTGCTGAAAAGCGACGAAAATATTGATTAAAAATGATTTAAAACCTTTTCTCGGAATAAAACTGCATGCCTTTTGAGTGGTTATTGCAGAAAACCGTGCAGTTATGCGAAGCTCCCGTCGTCTAACCAGCTGCGCGCCGTCTGCTTCCCCGTCTGCAACTTGCAGTATACCAATACAGCTGCGTTTTGACGGGTCACAGCCGGCACACATCTGATTTTTTCAGCAGACCCTACCTCAGCGACGGCATTCTGAGCTTGAGTTCCAAGGTAAGGTTGAGGTGTTTAAAAAGTATGGAGCCCATATTGGTAAGCCTCAGAAAGCCTTTGTCTCCGTGGTGCTCGGCAAGGGCACGTTTCAGCACCCCCACGCGCCGCGCATCGCTGACGGTATCCTTTCTCATGGCCCTGATAAGCCGCTGCAGCTGGTACCTGTTTGCGGCCACTCTCCGTCGCATCAGTGAGCGTTCCTCATTTTGGTATTGAGCGAGGCTCTCCTTGCCGAGTCTGGAAAGTGCCATTTCTACGAAGGGATAGTTCTCTTTGAAGAACTGCGGGAGGTAAATGTTCTTGCGGCCCTCATAACTCTGCTGATCGAAGTCGATGGCACGGATGCGGTACTGCATCTGGTCAAAATCGGGTGTCATATCCACCACAAAATTGTAAGAACGCATGTCGCCCAGGAGACGCGAAAAGCAACGCTGATTGAACTTCACAAATTCCTTGGCGAGCCGAACCAAGTTGTGGCCGTGTTCGTGGAGATTGTGTTTGAGAAACTGGTCGCCGGGAATGCCCGAGATATGCTGCTCGACGAGGGTTGTCTCATTGACCAAGTAGAAAATCTTGTTCGGAGAAAGCAATTCCTCCAGCTCAAGGCCGTACACCCGGCTGGCATCGGCCCGCTTGATGTAATAGTAGTCGTGGTTGTCATTGAGCAGGTTTCTGATCTTAATTCGAAAGGGATTGGAATTTCCGAACAGGCAATAATCCACGCTGTCTACGACCAGATGCTCCATGAGGTCGGGCACGAGGTCGGCGGTAAGGTGTACGTAGATTCGCGTCAGGCGGTCATTGATCTCCTGCTGTTCGCCGCGATCGTACATTACGGTGCGCCAATAGGTGTCGTTGCCCTCACTGTCATTTACCGGAAAGGAAGCCTCCCACCTCAGGAGGTCCTCGTAATTCAACTCGAAGTCAAAGTAGCGCTCGTAACGCATGAGGTAGATGACCAACTCCGGGCTGATGGGAAAGAATTTCTTTTTCTCCGTGATGATGTTCTCGAACTCGCGGTGCAAATCCATCGAGGGGAAAGCATTTTTCATAGAGCCTGAAGGTAGTGAAAAAGGAGCGACCGGGGAGAATGCCGGGCACAACCGCGTTTGCGGCATCTTTTTTGTTTTCGCAACGCGTTGTACATTTAGCGAAAATCTGAACCATGAAATCCCCGCTTTTCCTCTTTTTTGCTGCCCTGCTGGTTTCAGCCTGTGCCGAGACTGCAGTCGATGAATCGTTCGAAACCTCCCTTGCGCTCACCGGCGATATGCTTTTCGAAGGATCAAACACACTTCAGGCGGCGGCTGCCCTCACCCCTGACCAAGTAGCCGAACACGCGGGCACAGCGACAAAAAATCTGAAGAAAATCGGGGTGGCCGAAGCGGTGATGCGTATGGATGATGCACAGGCGAAAATAACCGAAAGCCTCTTGCTCCAGATCGTCAGCGACAACAACAACTTGGCCACTGTAGGCACGCTGAGCCCGCTTCCCGCATCAGGTATGCTCAAGCTCAATGTGAGTGAGCGTATCGACCTCCTTCCCTATCTGAATGATCAGGGTGCCACTTGGGTGCTTGACCTGAATCTCACCGAGAACCACATAGAAGATATGACCGTGAACGGACAAATCACTTTCCGAACAGAATACAATGAATAACCCCGAAATATGAAAACGATGAAAAACGCATTCGCACTCTCCCTGCTCACGCTTATTTTTTCTTTTCTCGCAGCCCCGAGCACTGCCCGTGCGCAAGATGAAAAAGCCGATAAACTCGCGGGAGTCTGGCAACCGAGCGACGGAAGAAGCTACGTCAAAATTGATAAGATCGGAAACAAATTCTACGGCCGTGTCGTTTGGCTGAAAGAGCCGGAAGACGAAAAAGGAAATCCGCGTGTCGATGAGAACAATCCGGACAAGTCGCTCCGTTCCACCCCGCTGAAAGGCTACAGAATTCTCAAAGACTTTGTCTACGATGAGGAGGAGGGCATCTGGAAAGACGGAACCATATACGACCCCAAAAACGGAACCACCTACAACTGTAAGATCGAACTCAAGGAGGACAATGTCATCGAAGTTCGCGGTTACGTAGGCTCGGCCGTATTCGGAAGAACAGACACCTGGACCCGACTGAAAAAGAAGGACAAGTAGGCACCGCGCTCACCGAGCAAAACAAAACCGGGCATCGACTGTCCGGTTTTGGTATTTTTGCGCCCGCTATGCTTACCGGAACACCCCAAGGCGCGGCTGCAAGGTGCATTCGCGATATGAATCAGAAACCCGTCTATGCGCATACCTGAAGTACTCCATGTGGAAATCCAACGCGGCCCCGGGCGGCTGGCACAAGTGCTGAATATCGCCGGGCAAAAAGGCTATTACATCGAAGGCCTTCAGGCGGTGAGCAGAATGCAGAATAAGACCATCTGGGAGCTCACCCTCGACATGGAGGAGGACGACTCCCGCGAGCTCTTCGACGAAATCGCGGATCTCCACTTCGCGCGGGTCATCGGACGTTCGGACCGGGTGTTCGACCGTCATGAAGGGGGCAAAATAAGGACGGAACCCAATATCGCCATCAACAATATGGAGGTGCTTCGGGACGTATACACCCCCGGGGTAGCGCGGGTGTGCAGGGCCATAGCTGCGGATGGCTCGCTTGCAGCTCAATACACCGGGATCAACAACACGGTAGCCGTGGTAACAAACGGCACTGCCATTTTGGGCCTCGGAAATATCGGTCCCGTAGCGGGAATGCCGGTCATGGAGGGAAAAGCTGCTTTATTTGCGTCGCTCACCGCCCTCTCTGCCGTTCCGATTTTGATTGACTCGGAAGACCCCGAGAAAATCATCGAAACGGTCTGCGCTATAGCTCCGTCTTTCGGGGCGGTTCAGCTTGAAGACATCAAGGCTCCGGAGTGTTTTTACATTGAAGACGAGCTCAAAAAACGGCTCAAGATTCCCGTGCTGCACGACGATCAGCACGGCACTGCAGTGGTAACCCTGGGCGCCTTGATCAATGCGGCAGAATCTGCAAAAATAACGCTCAAAGAGGCCCGCGTGGGGCAAATCGGACTCGGCGCAGCGGGAATCGGCATCAGTGAATTACTGGCTACCTACGGAATAAAGGACCGCTGCGGTACGGACCTGAATCCCGATGCCTGCAAAATGTTTGAAGAAACAGGCGGTACGATACGTTCTTTGGAAGAAGTCATGGCATGCGCGAACATTATCATTGCGACCACCGGTGTAAAGGGGCTGATCAAACCGGAAATGGTGCGCGAAGGCCAAATTATTCTGGCGCTGAGCAATCCGGAGGCAGAAATCGCACCCGACGCCGCCCTCAAAGCCGGCGCCGCTTTTGCCGCTGACGGCCGAAGCATCAACAACGTGGCCGCATTCCCCGGCTTGTTTCGCGGCATCTTAGATTGCAGAGGCCGAGACTTTACGGGAGAGATGCTGATCGCCGCCGCTGAATCGCTCGCAAAACAAGCCGGCAGATCGGCCCTTGTCCCCGACCCGCTGGACAAAAAGGTGCACGCCGCCGTGGCACGCGCAGTGGCAGATGCCTGCAAGCATCCCGAAAGTTAAGGGCTCACATAATTGATGCCGATCGTGAAATAAGGCGTATTTCGGAGGTCATTTTCAAAGAAGAAAGGCGTGTCGTCGCCCCAAAAGCGGAGGAAATCGCCGTCCCTGTCTACATTGAAAGCATAATTGACCCGATATCCCGCCTCTACGCTCAACCAAAAGAAGCCCTTCAATTGCCGCTGAAAGGTGAATCCGACGCGCACTTCCGAACGGCGCAACTCGACATCGCGGGCAATTAAGCCCACGGGCCGATTCTCGAGGTCTTCATTCACAAAGTCAGAAGCAAATGCTCCGAAATCATTCAAGCGGTAGGTAGCTCCCAGCGTATTCCACCCGAAAGATAGCAGGGTCAAACTGTTAAACCTGTACCGCAACGCTCCCCTCGCAGGAGCCACGGCCTCAATACCCCACTTTTGGTTGCGGAAGGTGTGGAAGTAATACACGACAGGCACGTAATTCAGCGGTCCGCCCAGATATGTTCTCGAGAGTCCGAATGCATACATGAGCCGGTCGTTTTTCTTCCACCCGTAGAGCACGGCTGCAGGCACGCGTAAAGTGCTCGCCGGCTGAAACTCAAAACCGTAATCCCCGTTCATTTCCAGACCTCCCTGAAACAGAAAAAACCGTGTGTCATCCAGAGGCTTAAAATAGGTCAGCTGAACAGAAGAACGCGTTAGCCCGTTCTCATTGAGGGAACGAGACAAGGGGTGTCCGTTGCTGCCCTCGATATTATAAAGTTGACGCTGGAAAAACACATTGAGGTTAAGCAGTCCTTTGGTCTTCGAAATCAGCGGGATATTGGCCGTGGCGATCACTGCTTGCGCGGGATTTATCCGCACATCATCCGCAATATCAGCATTGGGCACGGATGATAAATTTCCTGCGGTGAGGTCGTGCGGCAGGTGGTAATCGTAATAAACGCCGATGAGCGTAGTCGGACTTTGCCCCAGTACTTTGTTGTTTGCATAGCTCTTGGCGGGAGGCGCAGCAGGCTCAAATTCGGAAAAGTCGAAATCATCGTCATCGTCTTCAGGGGGGTCAGTCTGGGCGGAGAGCTGCAAGGCAGCAAAGGCGGCAACGAGAAGACTGAGCAATCGGCGAATATCCATCTGCATAATTTTTTGCTAAAATAGAGTTTGTACAATAATTGCGGGAGGTCTTCAGCATTCTTCCCGGTGCATTCATGGCTCAACGGCCGGCGCATCCGCCAATCTGAGTAAGGAAAGCCGCTGTGCGGTGGCCAAACTGAGCACCACAAAGCCGAAAAACATGAAGAAGCCCGTTTGCAAACGGGAGTGGTCGGTGGTGAGCACATCGGCATTCTTGGCAATACCCTCAAGCTGACCCAACTGCTCACTCAGGATTCCGGAAAATCCGATGTACGACATAAATATGGCCACGACCATCACATCGGCCATGGACCATTTTCCGGATTTGAATACCATAAACCGCAAAAATCGGTCGGACCTCATCTTCCGAAAATGCAGAAAAACCAACGATGCCGCCGTCTTGCCCGCGGGAAATAATACGCTGAAAGCAAACACCAAAAACCCCACCGCCAGCAGGTCGGCCTTGCCCTGCCCGATCATCAGTCCCACCACTTCCAAAATGCTCTTGCTCTTGAAGTAAAGCACTTGATCGGTGAATACAACGGGCTCCCCCAAGAGCTGAAATGAAAGCCTGGTGATGCGCGCATCAATTTCGATCATCGGCATCATCACGCCGAGGAACAAAACGACCAAACTCGCGCCCGCCATGAATGATATGGCCCACTTGTCAATTCTCCTGCTGAAAACCAGAAAAGCGAAACACAAGGCAATGACCGTGTATATCAGCGTCAGGAAAGGCCGCTTTTCCTGCTCTGCACGGATTATTTCGGCGCGCAGTCGCTCCGAGGCAGCCGCTCCCGAATCCTCTCCCGTGCGCTGCAGCACTTGGTTGTACAGGGTGTAATCCGTCTCGGCAAAAGTCTGATCGGCATAGGCTTCCGTCTTTTCCGTAAGAAATGACCGAAGCTCATCGCGGTTGGCCGGGTCGTCCAGAAAACTGATGATCTGATCGGTAAAGACGGGAATGTCCCGCTCCATCTTATCAAATATTCCGAAAAACGAAGCCCCTTCGCGCCTGAGAAATCCCAGTACTCCCTTTCTGTTTTCCTCCTCGAATCGCGCTTTGAGTTCACCGATCACATCGGTGAGAAACGCATTGATTTTGGCCCGCATCTCCCTCCGCTCGGAAGGACTCAGGTCAAACTCCTCAATTTTAGCGGCGATGATCTGCGCTGCAATGCGCTTCCAGGCATCCACATTGAAGATACCGTATTTGATTTTCGCGAGCTCTGTCGCGTCTTCGGTCAGCGCTCTCCGCTCACCTTCAATTATGTATAGATTAGCCCCCGACCAAACCACCAATCCGAAAAGAAACAGAAAAGCAATCCGGACGGCCGTAATTTTCATGGCATGGCGTCAGCGCCGACAGTGTTAAAATTCGCTTACTTCAGAATTTTCACGTTGATGGCCACGGGACCTTTTTCTCCCTTCGCCTGCTCGAAGCTCACGCGGTTTCCTTCGGTCACGCCTTCGTCCAGGTGAGAATTGATGTGGGTAAATACGCTGTCGCCCGTTCCTTTTACTTTGATAAAGCCGAAGCCCTTGTTGTGGTCAAAGAAGGTGACGGTGCCTTCTTTCAGGTGATCGTCTTCGCGGTCTTCCTTGGGCGGTATCCCGATGATGATGTCCTCGGCTTCTATTTCTTCCCGTTCGGCGGGATCCGGCGGGGTGTCCGTGGGGTTTCCGAATTCGTCTACGTACGCAATCATATCGTCAAAGCTGTCCGGAGACTGCTCCGCACGCTCTTCCTTGCGCTTCATCTTCTCTTCTTTCTTCTTGGCCTTTTTCTTTTCTTTCTCCCGTTTGCTCCAGGATTCATGTGATCTTCCCATTGGGTAATTGCTGTCTTTTTCGGTTTACGGCGCTTTCGTTCGCACCTCCGTGAAGATAAGCAGGTTTTTTGAATTGACGAATTTTTATTTATCAAGGCACCTGCCCCCGCGCTGTGAGAGGCAGTTCACGGATTCCTTTCCGCGCCTTTCGGCAAAATGCCCTTTTCCGCCGCCGTCTCGAGCAAGCGCCTTGCCACATTGCGCCAAGAGAATGTAGCACAGGCAGCCTCAGCCCGCCTTCCGCGCTCTTGCGGTGATGATGCCACACCGCGTACCTTTTCGGCAACCGAGGCATCACTCAAATCGGAATAATACCCCACATGTTCTGCGTGCGCACCGATGTGTGACAGGCTCCTTACATCGGGCAGCACACAGGGCAATCCCGTACCGATCGCCTCAAAAACAGAAATCGCCGGCACCGTGTACAGCGCAATATCGGCGGCGTTGTACAGAGCATTGAGCCTTTTGTGGTCGGAGTGCGGCAGTGCTTTGAACCTGTCCTTCCCCAGTGCTTGTTCGGCCTTTCGGCAAAATTGGCGGGAATAATCGGTGTCCGTGTGGCCCACAGTCATCCATATCCACTCCGCAGGCAGGGCCGCAAAAAGCGAAAAGGCTCGCTCCAATCGCTTCTCCGGCACGGGGCGGGTAGCGGTGATCACCACTTTTCCGGAAGGGGGAATGCCCGCCCGGGTGCGCGCTTCATTGCGCAGCTCGGGGTCGAAATAAAACTTACGCGGATCGAAACCCAGGCTGATGAAAAAATCTTGGCGCAGCAATTTTTTGCGGAAGCGGCCGTGGAGCATTCCCGCCGCCGCCTCAAAACTCTCGGGGGTATATGCAGCCGACAAATCACTTTTTTCCACGGCCTTCCTGTACACCGACGCTTTGAAAGCGGCGAAATGCAGTTTGATTTTCAGCCTTTCCATACGGACTCCGCTGTCGTCGGCAAAAGTAGTTCCCGCATAGCTGTGCAGGTTGTCGCCGAAGAGGGTGATCACCGGAATGCCGAGCCCGAACACGGGCTTCGGAAAGCGCTTGCCGAGTCCGATCGCGATCAGGAGGTCGGGGTTTTCACCGAGCACAGCGGCATTCACTCCCTTGGCCGTCACTACCTGCCCGAGTTCAAACTGCGGCTTGAGCCGAATGACCTTCACCTTGCCGTCGTGCTCCGTCCCGACTTCTACCGGACCTTGCAGGTGCGCCACATAGCGCGGCACCGCCGAGGATGTCACCACCGACACGGCATGACCCAAATCGGCAAGGGCCCGCGCCAGGTGCACTTCGATGTAGCCCAAGTCGGGGAGGTAGTGACCGCAGATGAGGGTGATGTTCATGGGTGTTTACGAAGGTAAACTAAATCATTCCCGTCAACACCGGGCATGCAGTCTATTCTTTCAATTCGATAGATGTAGAAGCCTTCAAAATTTCAACTGACCGTCTGATTTTCTTGACATCCGAGATGTACTATTTCGGAAAGTACTTGTAGATATCCTTTCTCGGAAGCACACGAACCAAAATCACAGTCTGATCTTCGAGTTCTGCGCCAATTCTAAAGTCCTTGATTTTCTTTCTATAGTACATCCTCGCGCCACTTTTGAGCTTTTTCAAATTTGATACTTCGGACAAGCGTTGTGCCTCTTGAATTTCCATAATCGCATCGGCAATCGCACGGCGAATAACCGGATCTTTAATTTTCTTCAGATCCTTGGTAAAAGTCCGTTCGATTTTGAGATTCACTTGAGCCTTTTAAGCACTTCGTCCACATCGACAAAATCGTTTTTGCGCCCTTCTTCAATGGCCTTTGCGAGTGCGAGGTCCTCATACATTTCAAGTGATAAAGGGCTTACTTCAATACCGAGCTTCGCCGCCAATTTCATCAACAGTTTAAGATCACTCGACGATTTTCCTTTTAGCAACAGAGCTTTCATGTACGCGTACTTTACTTCGAATATAGGAAAAATTACCCGATGAGCGACAATTGAAACAAAACAGCTTCATTGCATTTTGAGTCTTTTACAAACTTCTCTAACGTCAAGTCGCCCGTGTAAGTGACGATCCTATCTATAGCCTCGGAAATGTGCAGCAGCCTTTCTCTGCTTCTCTCTTCACGGCTTTTCATAAATCAAAACGGCTTCATTCATAATTTGCGGTGCCGCATTCACTTTCGCGGAATCGGAAAATCCGAGATCCACTTTTTTTTGAATCAGCTTTTCCAACCGAAATTGAACATCGGCCGGGTCAAAATAGCTAAACTTCAAATTTTTATCTTCCTCGATCAAAAGATCCAAATCACTGTCGCGGCCGTCGTCTCCCCGCGCAAAAGAGCCGAATATCCACGCTTTTTTGATCCTGCCATCTTGATCGAGAAGGTTCTTTATTTTCGCGATGATTGATGTTCGGTCTATAGCAGTTCGGCTGAGATAAGCCACTTTTTCCTCTGCTACTTTGAGTACTTCCGCAGCCAAATCTTCACCGTGGAGTTCATCTGCGATGCGGTCGCTCAGCAGGGCAATGCGCATTTCACCTTTGTCCGCATCAAAATATTCGGCGAGCTTCTCAACTTGCTCTTTGCTCGGCCTGCGCTGCCCTGTTTCGATCTTGCTCAGATCGCTTGATCCACTTGCAGATATGCAGCAATCACCCTGAGAGGCTCTCCCTTTTCCTTTCGCAGCCTGCGAATCATTTCTCCAATGCGCTCCATGTTTGACTCATTCAATCTTGACAAATATTGTCAAGTTTTTTTGATTCGTCCAAATTTAATCGGGCTCAAACCACCTCCGTCCCAAAAGCCTCCGTCCACCGTATCAGCGCCGTGATCCGCCAGAATTCGCTCAGGTGGACGTTGCTTTGCAGGTCTTTGCTGAAAAGCGCCTCCAAAGCCGGGCGGTCGAGCCAAGCGGGCACGGGGCCGTCCAGGGCGCGGCTGCGCAGCTCGGGAAGCAGCTCCTCGCGCCAGCGCTGCTGCGGGGCCACAAAGCCGAGCTTGTCCCTGCGCCGTGCGAGTTCTTTGAGGTTCCGCTGATCGAGGTAGCGGCGCACGGGGTATTTGGTCCATCCGTCGGCGATCTTCTTATTTGCCGGCAGGCTTACGGCCCACTCCACAAGTCGATGATCCAGAAACGGCACCCGGCTCTCGATCCCGAAGTGCATGGCATTGCGGTCCTCGTAGTGGAGGAGTTCGTAAAGGCCGTGCTGAATGCTCTTTAAAGCGAGTGCTTTGAAATCGCTCGAGCCGCGGTCGGGCGCGGAAAGGGCAGCGGCTTCGCGGCGAAAATCGGGCGCAATCAGGGAAGTCCCGAGGCGTTCACGCTTCCGCAAATACTGCTGCACCGGTCGGGGCAGGCTGTAAAAAGCCGCCCGCGCCATGGCGGTGTTCATGCCCGGGTTGAAGTTGGTTTGCAGGGCTTTTTTCGCTTTCGCAAATTCGGCAAAGCGGCCGCCGCGCAGGAGGCCGAGGAGGTATGCGCCCGCAAAGGGGTAGTAGCCCCCGAGCACCTCATCGGCACCCTGTCCGTCGAGGAGGACTTTGATACCGGCCTCGGAAGCGCACTGCATCACGGCGTACTGGGCAAAAATGCTCGCCGAGCCGATGGGCCGCTCCTGCAAAAGCACCAGTTCGTCGAAGGCCCGCATAAAATCGGTGGAAGAAGGCGTGGTAAACCGCTGATCGAGGCCGGGGCGGATGGCGGTAAGCTTTTTAGCGAAAGCCGTTTCATCAAACCCCTCGCCCGGAAATGAGGCTGTGAAAGTCTTGAAGCCCTTGGCCGAGGCGGCAGCCGAGGCCACGATGGCACTGCTGTCGAGGCCGCCGCTCAGGCAGCTGCCCACCTCTACATCGGCCACCATGTGGGCGCGGATGCTGTCGGTAAAAAGGCTTTCGAAATCGCCGGCAGACGGCTGACCCGTCGCAGTTTCAAGGTCGTACCAACGCTCCGTTTGAACACTGCCGCCGTCGAGCCGACAGCGCATCAGTGTGCCGGGCGGCAGGGCGGTGATGTCCTCAAAAAATGTCTCGTTGGGATGGCTTGCGGCGCCGTAGCTGAGAAATTGAAGGATTTTACTCCGTGCAATGCGCGGTGCGATTCCGGCCACTTCGAGCAGGGGCTTTACTTCGCTGCTGAAAGCAAGCGACTTCCCCTGCAGACAGCAATAGAGCGGCTTGATACCGAAACGGTCGCGGCAAAGGATGAGCTCCCCTTTTTCCAAATCGAGGAGAGCGAGGGCCCACATGCCCTGCATTTCTTCGAAGCAAGCGGTGCCGAGTTTTGCGTAAAGCGCAAGGATGATCTCGGTGTCGGTGCCGGTGCGGGCTTCGATGCCGTGGGCCGCAGCCAATTCTTTGAAATTGTACACCTCGCCGTTGTAGCTGATGTAGATTTGCCTTCCGGGCAGCTGCATGGGCTGATGGCCGGCGGGCGAGAGGTCGAGGATGGAAAGGCGGCGGTGGAGCAGGGCGTTGGGGCAAGGCGCGGCGTCGGGCAATTCGGGCAGGCCCGGGGCGGTGGTGTCTTTTCCAGAAAAGGGAACTGCCCGGCCTTCGCTGACCGTCAAAAAACCCTCATCATCGGGACCCCTGTGGCGCAGCAGTGCCGATGCCCGCTTGAGGTCGCTGCCGGTGATGCCGTGATGGTTCCATACGCCGAAGATGCCGCACATTGTGGAGGGGAATTGACGGGCGAAGATAGGGCAATACTGCGGTAAATTGCCCTGCTCCCTAACACTCAGTCCCCGAAACGAAGCTCGAGGTATTCCGTCTCATGCGGCTTGCCCGGGGCGATGTGAAACACCGGATTTGCGGAAAGCGCATAGACCACGCTCGCATAGGTAAGGCTGTTGCTCAGCACATCGACGCCCTCGTGGTCGCGGGAGCTGAGTACTTCCACGATCTCGCCGATGCCGAAATCAGCGGTGGTGCTGTCGAAGCGCTGCCGGAAGGAGGGTAGTCTTTGGCAAAAAGTCATCGCTTCTTCGAGGCTGACTCCGTACTCTTCGAGGATTTCGAAATAGCGTGCGCTGAAACTCTCGTTGGTCAAGGGGTGGTTGGTGTGGTAGGTGAAGGGCGCTTCCGCAAAAGGGCGGTACTCGGCGATGGCGGTGGCGGAGCACTCAAAGCTGCCCACCTGCTCCTCCCCGCCGATCAGGTAATTTTGCCCGGAAGCGTGGGGAATGCGGTGGAGAAAATCGCGCGCTTCTTCATAGCTGTTTTGCCTGAGCACGCCACGAACTATGAAGCTGACGGGCAGGCCCTTCCTTGCGTAATCCAGTTGCATCAGGATGTTGCAATTGACGGAAACAGGCGCGGCGCTCATACCGGTGATTCCGATATGTCCGGGAATGGTGAGCATCATGTATTCGCGGCCATCTGTTTCCGTGATGTGCATCACGGTTTGATAACCGTGGAAGTAGTGCGGAATGTCCATGTTTTGCGCCGCAATGGCGGGATGATTGTCGCTTTTGTTAATGCCGACGGAGCTGCACTTGTGCGCAAAAATATACTCGCTGTTGAAGAAAAACTCATCTCCGAGTTGGTGCATCATGATGATGTCGTGATCGATGCCCGAGCCGGCGGCGATGCCTTTGATCTCCTCGAGCAATTCGGGGGTGTGGGCCTTGACGGCCGTGATGAAATCGGTTTCGGTGAGAAATCGGGTGATGAAATCGCGCGCATCACCGCCGGCGGTGCGCTCAATATCGAGGAGGAGGGAGTCGGTCACTGCCTTGATGTCGTTCTTGAGCAGGCGCCCGTGAGCGAGGCCTCGGTCGTAAGGGTTACCGGTGAGTTCGAGGTAGCGCAGGTTGCCGTCGGCGAGGTAGGTGAGTTCGGCTTTGGATCTGACGGTTGCTTCGGTCGGGGCTTGCGGGGTGCAGGCGGCGAGAAGAAAGAGGAGGAAAATGGTGATAAACGGCTTCATGGTCCGGCGTCAGAAGTATCAAACAGCGAATGTAGGAACTTCCCAAATGCTCTGTCATGGGGAGCGTTCAATTCACACTGTCCGGGAGCTTCTTTTTAGCTTCGCCATATATGCCCTACACTCCCTATCCATCCGGTGCTTTCTTGTTGGTATCGGAATCAAACACGATAATGCTACACTCATGGCCCATGCCGAATTTATTGATTCGCTCCCCTTCGAGGATTCTTTATCTACACAAAAAAAAGCGGAAGGTTTTTAATACCCCAAACTCTTGATAAATGCCTCTGCAGTCATTACAGGAATCGCGGAACTTTTAAAATCCCGTAAATTTCTTGTTATGATTACCTCTTGATGACTACCGAGAGCTGTATGATACTGTAATGAATCTTCGAAGTCATTGAAGGCGGAATCATGTAATGCTTGTGAAAGAATGCCATCTGTCAAATCGATTGAAGTACAAACATTTTTCAGTTCGACCAGTGCCGATTTTACAGCAGCTTTGCTATTGGACTTTTTAAGAATGTAATGTGCATTGGCAAAACTCAAAACCGACGCGGACAAAACAATCTCTTTCCTATACCCTAAATCAAAGAGAATTTCCGTCCATTGAAAGTAGTTCTCGCGCTTGGCCAGCAGATCAATGATGATGTTGGTGTCGACAAAAACCCGCGTCACTTATACTTTTTTTCAAGGTGGTCGCGGTAGTCTTTACGGTAATCATAGTCCTCAGGAAGGGTGACTATTCCACTGAGTTTTTTCACCTGCTTGCTGATGGGTCGTCCATCCTGCTGCTTGTTGGTGAGCAGTTCCAAATAAGTTTCAATGAGTCGGGACAAACTGATATTGTGTGCCCGCGCATAGTCTTTGGCCTTGCCGATGACTTCCTGATTGAGCTTAAGGGTGAGCTTGGAATCCATGATTTCTTGCGTTACGTACAAAAATAAGTAATTTGCACGTATGTTGAAAGCATGATGCGTTTTTAGACTTTAAATTCCTTCATGAGCATTTGAAGAACAAATGATCTTCCGACTTAAACTGCTATGAGGTTGTTGGGCTGGTTTGAGACTAATTTATCAGCTTCTTGTAAGCTTCTTGAAGTCTCTCAGCATACCCCTCCACCCCCCATCCCTCCGTCACATGCTCCCTGATCACCTCAGGCTCAAACTTATTTATTCGTCCCGCCATAGTCCGCATCCCTTCGGCGATGGCTTCCTCGCTTTCGGGGTCGACCTGCATACCGACTTTCGGATCGAAATAATCCCGGGGCCCCGTGCGGTCAGTGAGCAGGACGGGCAGGCCGGTGCTCATGGCCTCAAGCGGCACCAGACCGAAACTCTCATGGAGGCTCGGAAACACGAGGAAGGACGCCGCGTGGAAATATTCCAGCATTTGCTCCCGGAAAAAGAATCCTTCGTGAAACTCGACCCGGCCTTCGAGACTGTGGGTTTCAATAAATGACCGAATATCCGCAGCCTCCTCCCCTTCGCCGGCGATGGTGAGGGTGTAGCCGGGCAGTTGATCAGCCGTTTTTGCGAAAGCGCGCAAGGTGCGCAGGGCGCCTTTGAAATCGTCGAGGCGGCCGAGGCAGAGGATATTTTTGCAGGTGCTGAGGGGCGCGCTGCGCAGGGAAAAAAGCTCAGTATTTACCGGATTGCCGAGCACTTCGATGCGTTTCGGCTGTATGCCGCTCGCCGCAATTTCATCGGCGAGGTGGCGGCTCACGGGCATGAGGCAGTCGGCGGCTTCCATCACCTTTTTTACCCGGCGCAAGATGTAGGGTCTGTCGCTGATCGTGCTCCATGGACCGGTGTGCTCGGTGACCACGAGCGGCACTTCCCAATGTTTGGCCAATTTTGCCGCAAGGCCGCCCCGCAAAGCTGCGCCGTGGAGGTGGATGATATCGGGCTTCGGAATGCGCTTCGCCGCCCGAAAGGCCTGCCGCTCCCAAAGTGCATAAGCCGCTGCATTCAAAGGGCCGGGCCACTTGCGGTCGAAAAGGTGGAAATCCACGAACCGCGCCATGTCGGTTTCGCGGTAAGCCCCGCGGTCATAAGGCCCGGTATTGAATACCGTAGTTTCCGCAAAGCTGCTCAGCGCCCGCACCTGGTCTTGCATAAACACCCCGGCATTGGGGTGGTCTTCGCTCGGGTACATTTCGGGGATGAGGAGTACACGCATGTCAGTACCGCAGCAGGTCGTTTAATGTACGGTGCAATTTCATCATTTCAGCTTCAGCAATTCTGCCCACACGTTCAGTAAGTTGATTTTTAGAGATCGATCTCACTTGAGAAGTAAGCACCTCAGAGACTTCTTCCAAGCCGTTTTCGATTGCAGGGCTCAAAATGAGGTTGCCGTGGTAGTTTTTGATTTTTGTAGTAAGCGGGCAGGCAATGACAAACTCCGTGTGGGTATTGAGCAGGTTGCCACTGATAATGAGCACAGGCCGGAAGCCCGCCTGCTCCCGGCCTGTGACGGGGTTCAAGGTCGTCCGCCATATTTCACCCTTCTTCATCCTCGAGCTGCTTATAATACTCGTTCATACCTTCTTCGGCGAGCGCAAGCACATCTTCGTCGTGCTGCATTCGCTTGTACGACTTCAGGTAGGCGGCTTTATTGAGCTGATCGAGGTAGGCCCTCAGAGCCCTTTCGATAAGCTGATTCTTGGGTATGGAGAAAGCCTCTGCCTTTTCAGCAAGCAGTGCCAGAAGATCTTCGGGCAGTGAACTGGTGAAGGTTTTCATATTTATTATTTGTATTTATGTTTCAAACGTATAAAACAAGAACATTTTTTACAAACATTTCCGAAACAAATACGTCACATCGCTCCCGATTTTTGTCTTTGTGCGGATTCGACATGTTACTTGATGCAGACAATGGGTGAAGTGATGAGATTAAGCTCATCTCTTTGATCATAAGATCCTTCCCTTCGGTCAGGATGACATGGCCCATGATTATGAGGTGGGCGGTTTGGGGAGAGAAAACGGGGCGGCTGTGCCGCCCCGTTTTCTCTCCCCAAACCGCCCTTATAGACCCCAAGGCTTACTGTCATCCTGACCGAAGGGAAGGATCTCATGCTTAAGCGATTACTTCCGGGTACCTCTATATGCAATTGCTTTCCGAAACAAATACGTCACATCACTCCCGAATTTTTGCCGCAAAGGCTAATTCGAGTCTGTCCATAAAGTCCATTTGCGGCGTTGCACTTGGATTGAAAACAGTCATCCGTACGGACTCCCCGCTTTTCAACCCTACGCGCGCCTTGCTACTAAACTTTCGACCGAAGGGAGTCCGTCCGAACTGAATCAGACTCTCTACTAAATGGACAGACTCTAATTCGACCTTAGCATATGCCGTGGTGTGCATTGAGTAATATCTAAAGTTTCAGCGTAAATTAATACTGAGCGTACCTAACGGCACGCAGGCTGCATAGGAAACAGCGTAACGACGGGGATAAATCCCCTCCTTACCACAAAGGGTGTACCTAAAGGCACGCCTGCTATTCAGCAAGATCACCTGCCGGTGAATAAGGCAAAGTCCTTGCGCTCAAAATTCTTGGAGCAACCGCCTGAGGGAGGCACGTCGATGCGTTCAAATGGTGTGGGCCAATCATGTAAACGAAGGGTCGATGGCTACTTTCAGAAGAGAAGCTGCCCCCTCATAAGCAATACTTTAAATCGAAGATCAACACCCCGCGTCGTCAGATACGGCTCGTGTGGTAAGCCCGGGTTTCAACCGGGGTGTTATGATGTGCCATAGAAAAACACGTGCCGTTAGGTACGTTCAGTGTAAACTACCCAAGATACCATCAATCGAAACTCTCAAGCTCCGAAACTTTAGTTTACCAATTCCACTGCGAGGATTTCTCATCCCTTCTTCCGAAACAAATACGTCACGTCGCTCCCGCTTTTTTGCCGTAAAGGCCGCTCGGCATCTCCGAAATAACGGCGGGTAAGTTTGTACTTGAGTTCATTGCTGAAAAGCCGCGAAAAACCGAGAAAGCTCTGGTTGTACCGAAAACTCCGCACGAGTTCAAATCCGCCCGCCTGCACTTTTTGCAGCAGCTCCGGTTCGGGAATTTTATTGAGCGCATACTTATCGATACCCGCCGCGCGCCGCGTGCGCAGGTAGGTGAAGATGAGTTTGGCAAACCAATGTCGGCTGTCAGTGCTTTGCAAGATGAGCATGCCGCCCGGCTTCACGAGGGCCATGCTCTGCTCCAGAAAGTTCCAAGGGTCTCGAATGTGGGCGAGTATTCCGATATTCAACACCAGGTCATAGCGGCTCGCGCCAAAATCATGGGCGTAGAAGTCGCCGCGAATAAAGACGAGTTTGTGATTGTCCTTTTCGGAAAATCGGCTTCGGGCCGTGGCGATCATATTTTCTGAAAAGTCCATCAGGGTCAGCTTTCCGAAGTGATGGATGTAAGGCGCAGATATATCGCCGGTGCCGCAGGGCATGTCAAGCACTTCGTCAAAGTGCTGTGCGCCGATAAAGCTGCCCACGGTTTCCATGCGGATGCGCAGGTTGTAATTGAAAGTAAGGTAGTGGTCGGTCTTTTCGAAAAAAGCCTTCACTTCGTCGGTGTTCATTGGCGGTCGCGGATGTGTCGGAGCGGCGAGCCCGCAAATATACCATACGGACGGAGTTTATCCCGCGGCCCCACGCGCGAAAGTGCGCCGATGATTACCCCGTCGGGGAGGCGCGCCCCCGGCAGCACCACTGTTCCCGCCCCGAGCAGTACATCGCGACCGATGGTGACCTCCCGAAGCACGTTGCCCTGAACGGCAAAGGGGCGGTCTCTCGCCGTTTCGTGAAAACTGCCGCGGATGCTCACATTTTCGGCGATGCCGCAGTCATGGCCCACGGTGATCGGCCCGGCAGAACTGAAGCGGACATTGTCACTCACCGTCACGCGGTCCCCGATCACAAGGTGTCCGGTGCGGGCAATTTCGAATACCGTACCGCGACCGAAAGCCGCACGTCGCCCGATGCGAATATTGCCCTTCGGGATATCTCGAAAATGCGGAAGGCCCGCACATCGAAGGCCCGCGCCCGCCCTGCAACCGTTCAGCAGAAGGTAGATGCGCAGGAAGGCCCCGAGCGCGCGCTCGCGGATTGCCTTGAGGTATTCGAAAAATCGGGTCATGGAGTGAATTGCGCTGATGCAATGCGCGCAAAGCTAATCAATCAGCCCTGATATGTTGCAATTCAGCCGGCATCCCCGCGCAAAGACTGAATACGCTCCCATACCTCCGCCGCAATTTTACTCCAAGAGAAATTTTCTACCGCAAATTCACGGGCCTTTTCGGCAAAATCAGGAGCCGCACTCATAGCAACGGCATCCTTCAGGGCATCCGCAAAAGACGCGGGATCATTGTCGCTGTAACAGGTTCCGTACATTCCCCCGCCGGAGAGATCAGGATAGGCATACATGCCGGTGTGGCCCGTGAGGACATTGCCGTTGATGAGCGCTTCGGCATAGGCAATGCCGAAAGACTCCACCCTCGAGGGGAGAAAAAACACCGACGATCGGGCATACTTGCGGTAGAGCTCCGCGCGGTCCGACAGGGCACCCGAAAAAGTGATTCGGGCGGCTGTTTCGGGATATTGCAGAGCAGCTTCGCGCCACGCGGATTCGAATGCGGGGGTGCAAGGGCCCACCACTTCGATCTGCCATCCCTCGGGCAACTCAAGGTGGGGCAGCGCTGCCATGAGCAGTTCGTAATTTTTGTCGGGACTGCCCGGCCTGCCCACAGACAGGATACGCTTCTCCTTTTCGATTCCGCCGGTACAGCGCGCGATGTATGGGTCATTGGCTCCGTTGGGAAGGTACATGAGCTTGCCCGCGAGTTGTGCATAGGTATTCGTGATGACCTCAATCCCGGCGCGGTTCTCTGCGGTAACCAAATCCGCTTTCCGCAAAAACTTCTTCTCAGCCATTCTGAGCAATCCGTCTTTGACCGGGCTGCGGGAATAACGCTTAGGCTCCTCAAATGCTGCATTGTACGCATCGAGCTTGAGCCATAAGACGCCCTTAGGATTGTACCGCTTATAATAGATGCCGTAAATGAGGGAATCTCTGCTCAGGTGGTAGAGCTGAAGCACGTCAACCTCCCGCGCATGTTTCTTCAGGTAAATGAGAAAAGCGCGATCGAGAAATGCCGATTTTCCTTTGTCCGGCAGGCGGAGTACCGAGAGGCCCGCAGCTTCCGTGCGGAGGGCGGGATAGTCCTCATCGGGAAAATGCCCGGCCAAGACGGCCTCTGTACCGGGAAGCTTGCTCAGGTGCAGCGGAATGAGCCCTACGTCTTTGGTGAGGTGCACATTGTGGATCACCGGAAAATACGTCACCGCACGCATCAGTACTCGATCAAAAATTCAGAAATACCCAAACGCCTGCTCACCGCGCGTTCCGCTCCGCGAAGCATCATCTTGTAACGGTTTCGCTCAAGTCCGGCCCCGTAGCTTCCCGATACGCCGCGAAACTGCGGATTTTCCGGAAGGAGGGCCGTCATTTTTCGCAGCGGTGTTCCCGTCACGGCCGCGTAGATGACATGCTCGATATAGCGGCCGGCGGGGTCGTCGGCTTCACGGTACTTCCCGGCAAAAAAGCGGTTGTAAATCAGTGTTTCCACAGCGAAAAAACCCGTGAGGGCCACCCCGAGCTTCCGATGCAAATCTATATGAAGCGGGGCACGCATCTCGGCAATCATGCGGGCGATATTTTTCACCACATACCGGCCCGTGACTTTGACCATGAGCCGCGCATCGGTCGAAGCCGCAAACCGATCCAGCATATAAAATTCCTGAAAGCCCTTGCCGGGTGATTTATCGGGATGGGGCGACATGCGAATCAGCTTAAAACGCGCATCTGCGGCGAAGGCTTCAAAATCCGCATCACCGGAGAAGTCGAAGTCCGAATTTTCAATGAAAACCACGGGCAGGTCAGTATGGTCCAGATAATAGCGAACGGCTGTCTTATAATCGGCCAGACGCAAACGCGGATCGGTGCGCAGGGTCTGCCCGGTGTGGACATTCACCGTGCCCGTCATGCAAAGAACGGCATCGTGCATGGCTCAAAGATAAGCTTAGAAACGAATGGAGAAAATGGCTTTTGATTAGCTTTGGGCCGTGGGCAGAACTTTAATACACGTCGGCATGCCGCGCTCAGCGAGCACCCTTTTGCAGAGGAGGCTTTTTCCCGCACTCCGCGGATTCGGTTTTTACGGGCCGGAGGTGACCCATTACGGAAGGGCCTTTCGGCAAATGCTTTACACCGACGACACCCTCTATAGCCCTGACGATTTCAGCCGTGCCGTGCAGGGCATGCGCGAAGGCGATACCGTGATTTCCAACGAGCTCTTCAGCGGACAGTCAGCCTACCTCAACGCGGGCAACCGCAGCCGCACCGCGCGAAGGCTCGCGGCGGCATTTCCGGAAGGGGAAATCATTTTAATCCTTCGCTCCCAAACTGCCTTGCTGCGTTCGCTTTACAGCATGGCCGTGTATGCCGGCGATTTTCAAATGCCCGAGGACTTTGTACAGTTTGATGCGGAGGAATCAGACACGGCAGGCATGCCTACATACCGCCATGCAGAACGTGCAGAAATCTACCGATACTCGCCGCTGATCGCCCTTTTCGAAAAGTACTTCAACCGGGTACACCTCTTTCTCTACGAAGATTTACGCGCCGATCCCGAGGGATTTATCGATCGGTTCGCATCGGTGACGGGCACGGAATACGAGAATCACCCCGATTTTTCCCGAAAGGTAAACAGCAGCCTGTCTATGCTGCAAATCAGCGTACTGCGCAAACTGAACCGATGGAAAGATGCCCACGAAGCCACCTCGATCGGAAAGAAAGTGTTCCGTGCAAAAGTGCGCCTGACTGAGCGGTATGCGGGCGGGAAGCGGGCCTTTACCTTTCCCGAAAAACTCGATGCGCGCATCAGCCGCTATTTCGCCGAGGACAATGCCCGCCTGGCGGCAACGCACCCGCAGCTCACCGAGTCCGGGCTTTTCGAAAGCCACTACCTTCCCTGATCAGCGGTTCCAAATACCGCGGGCCGTGCCGGTCATGATTTTATAGCACTGGGCGGGTTGAAAAAACAGGCGCAACAACAGTCCGAGCAAGCTGGCCAGAATGACGCCCGCGCTTCCCAGTGCCGGATAGCCCGCAAGCCACACGGACAGGGGAATATTCACCACCATGACGAAGGCGGCGTGCATGAGGGTGAGGCGCAGCTTGCCGATGCCGCTGAGCAGGGTGCCGAAAATGCCCAGCACGGCAGAGAATATCACCCAGAGTGCCATAAAAAGATCGAGAATGAAGGGCACTTGCAAGGCATCATCCAGCCAGATGCTGTACACCTCGCTGCTCGCAGCCAGCATCAGCAGGCACCCGATGGCGAGGAAGGCCCAGACCCTGAGCAGACGCTTCACCATGGTGCGAATCCACTGCATATCCCGCTTTACAAAAGCATCGGTAAATGCCGACCAAAAAGGTGTGGTAATGAGTCCGAAAAACACACCCGCAAAACTGAAATACCGGTAAGACACGTTGTATGCCGGGACTTCCTCCGGGCCGAGCACCTGAGAAATGATCACATTATCGGTCATAAAAACCACAAGGGAAGCCCCCTGCAAAATGAAAAACACCGCTCCGATACCGAGCAGGTCACCGGCGTACCGCAAGTTTACCGCTGAAACCCGCGGCCGATACAACCGGTAGCGGCCGGAGAAAAAAATCAGGTTTGCCGCAAAAGGCACGGCTAAATTAATGCCTCCGAGCGCTGCCGCCAGCACAGGAAGAGAATCCTGCTCGGCTCGGAGCAGCAAAAACACCGCCGAGAGCTGCAGCACATTCACTGCGGTGTTCATGGCATTGGACCACGCGGGGCGCTGATCAGCGGTGACCACCATTTTTATCAGCTGAAGGGTAAACTGCGGGAGAAAGAGCGCCACAAGGATCCGCGTCATGGCATTCACCTCATCGTGAAGGGATTCCGGAGCGGCAAAGGCGATGCCCCAATTCACGAAGACATCGGCAGTGAAGAAAAGGAGAAACAATCCTGCGGACACCGCTCCGATGCAGAAATAGGCCGTACTGACGTAAGTCGCAGCTTTGGCGTGGTCACCTGCTGCCTTGGCTTCGGCGAAGCGGTTCCTGAGTCCGTTTCCCAGTCCGAGATCAAAGATATTGAACCAATTGACTGCCGCACTCACCGTAAGCCAAATCCCGAAAGAAGTCTCCGTGAGCAAGGCGAGATAGAGCGGGATAATGACGATCCCCACGAGTGAATTGATCACTTTTAAGCCCGCTCCGAGGGCGATTTGCTCCACGATTCTCTTTCCGCGGGCATCATTCGACTTGAGGTACCGGTCGATAAAACGCGGTGTCATTGCTTCCCGGAGGCCGTCTTTTTCCGTGCTTTCCCGGCGGAAGGCTCGTCCTCGAAGTATTTTCCGTATTCGCTCCCGTAACCGTAGCCGTAGCCGTAGCCGGCTCCGTAACCGTAGCCGGCTCTTCGCGGCTTCACGGCATTAAAAATAATTCCGAGCTTGGGCATTTGATCGCGTTCATAAAGCTCTTCAATGTGCTTGAGGTGCTGCTTGCGGGTCACACCGTATCGCACGATGAACAAGGTGACATCCGCGTGCTTGGAGATAAGTAATCCGTCGGACACCAATCCCACCGGCGGGGTGTCGATCACGATTTTATCGAAGCGCTTCTTCAGCTCGGCAACCAGGAGATCCATACGCTCAGAGAGAATAAGTTCCGAGGGATTGGGCGGTACGGGACCGGCCGGTATCACTTTCAGGTTGTCATATACTCCTGAGGGCAAAATCACCTCATCGATCGCCGCATTTCCGCTCAGGAAAGTACTGCAGCCCGTCTCGTTGGTCAGGTTGAAATCTGCAACGATCCTGGGCTTTCGCAAGTCCAGCCCCACCAAGGCGGTTTTGCTCCCGGCCGCAGCCAATACACAGGCGAGGTTCATGGCATTGAAGGTTTTTCCTTCCGTGCCTACAGAGGAGGTAACCATGATAACTTCACTCTCGGAATCAGGTGCGAAGAAGCGCAGGTTTGCGCGAATATTGCGGTACTCTTCAGTAATGGGAGCGTTCGGCTTACTTACTGTGACCAAGGCATCTTCATATTTACTCAGCCTGACAGTTCCGAGCAGGGGAATCCGGGTCAGTCGCTTCAGTGTGGAAAGGTCGGTAATTTTATCGCGCAGCTTTTCGGTAAGGAAGACCGCTCCTGCCGGTATGAGCAAACCCAAAAGCAGGGCGATGCTGTAAGCCTTTTGAGGCACCGGATATACCGGGGCGGGATGAATGCGGGCCGAATCGATCAGGCGCGCATTGCTCTCTGTGGCAGCGAGAGAAATAGACAGTTCGGCCCTTTTTTGCAAGAGAAAGGTATAAAGTCCTTCACGTATGCGGCGGCGGCGCTCTATTTCGAGAAGTTCGCGCTCGGTAGTGGGTATGCGCTGCATCCTGCTTTCGAGCTGCCTGATCTGTTCGTTGAGTTTTGCATCTCGGCTTTCCAAGCCTTTTCTGCTATTCCGAATGTTCTCCAGCAATGACGCCCGCGTCAGCTCTATTTCCGCATTGAGCGGCACGAGCAAGGGGTCGTTTACCGTGCCGGTGTTGAGGGTGATTTGCCGCTGCGATTGGAGGTCTGAGAGCTTATTTATCAGTCGAATCAAGAGAGGATCAGTGACATCCAACGCAGAGGGAGCCAGGTCGCGAAGGTCTGAATTTTCTGTCACATAATTTCCGAGCTGATCCATCATGGCGATCCGGGCATTGTTCACGGCACGCTTCTCATCAAACTCGCGGATGCGCTCCAGAACGAGCTGCGCCTCTGACTCCAGGTCAATAATTCCGCGGGTTACTTTGTAGCGCTCCCTGCTTACTTCGATGTCTTCCAAATCGCGCGATATCTCGGCCAGCTGCTCATCCAGAAAACTGCCTGTGGTCGCGGTAGCGCGATTTTTCTGTGCAATATCTTCCCGCAGATAAACTTCAATGAGCTTATTGACAAAGTCGAGTCCCTTCCGGGGTACTTCGTCCTCAACATAAATCTGAAGGATGGTACTTTGCGCACGCGCCGGCGAAACATTGAGACGAGAGAGATAGCGGTTTTGGTTGCGCGCCATAGTATTGAACCTAATCCGGTAGCGGCGCTTGTCAAAGTCGGGGTCGTTGTAGAGCGCATCCTCAAAATGATCCCTTTTGCTCACTGCAAATACGCCCAGACCGGTCGCTAAAGTATCTCCGAAACGGCCGGAATACTTGTGCTGCTCCCCGTCCGTTTCGTAGGTGAGATCAAAGTTTTCAGCATCTGAAATGTAAAAATTAAAAGGCACCGAGTAGGCGCGGAAATGAGGCTGCTCCGCAGAGACCTGAAAAGGACAATCTTTGTACACCTCGGATACCTTGACATCACCGACGAGATAGTAGGAGACATCAAATTCCAATTCATTCAGGGTACGCGCCAAAATGCGGAAGGAACGGATGACTTCGATTTCATTCTCGATATTTTTTACGGCAGGATCAGCATCCAGGGCCCGCAGCAGGCCCTCGCGCCCCGTGTTCTCGTCGCGAACGTGGAGTTTAGCCGTCACGGCAAATATCGGGTTCTTATACCAGTTGTAATACTTGGCAAAACCGAAGGCCAGCACGATACCTACAACAAAGTAGTACCAATACTTCAGGTATTGCCGCAAGAAATCCTGAAGGCTGAAATCACGCTCTTCGCGGCTGAATTTGTTGTAGTCTTCCGTATCCGGAGCTGTCATCGTGTGGTGAGGGATAAGA
>PXBH01000090.1 GCA_003565555.1 Cryomorphaceae bacterium
GAGCCGGTGGTAAAAGACGGTTTGATCATCGCGCGGGGAGCTGCCGATGACAAAGGACAGATGTATATGCACGTGAAGGCCTTCGAAGCTATGATGCAAACGGACAGCCTGGCCTGCAACGTCAAGTTCATGATCGAAGGAGAGGAAGAAACAGGATCGGACAGCCTCGGGCCCTTTTTGGAAAACAACAAAGAGAAACTCGCGGCAGACGTCGTACTCGTGTCTGATACAGCCATGCTGAGCAATGACACACCCAGCCTGACTGTGGGTCTGCGCGGACTCAGCTATGTAGAAGTTGAGGTGACCGGGCCGAACCGCGACCTGCACAGCGGTATTTACGGCGGTGCCGTGGCGAACCCCATCAATGTACTCAGCAAAATGATCGCCTCGCTGACCGATGAGGACGGACGAATTACCATTCCCGGATTCTACGACAAAGTAGCGGAAGTGAGCCCCGAGGAACGCGAAGCAATGAATAAAGCTCCGTTTGACTCGGAAGCCTACAAAAAAGACCTTGAAATCGGTGATGTGCAAGGCGAAAAAGGCTACACCACCTTGGAGCGCACCAGCATTCGCCCCACCCTCGATGTCAACGGAATTTGGGGCGGGTACACGCAGCCGGGTGCCAAGACCGTTTTACCGTCAAAGGCTTACGCGAAAATATCAATGCGTCTGGTACCGGACCAAAGCTCTGACGAGATCACCGAGCTCTTTGTGCGTCATTTCGAAAGCATCGCCCCGAAAAGCGTGAAGGTAAAAGTGACCCCGCACCACGGGGGCGAGCCTGCGGTAACTCCGATCGATTCCGTGGCTTTCTCTGCTGCAAGCATGGCCATGGAAGATGCCTTCGGAAAAAAACCGATTCCCATGCGCGGCGGCGGATCCATACCCATCGTTTCGTTGTTTGAAAAAACATTGGGCCTCAAGACCATTTTGATGGGGTTCGGCTTGGACAGCAATAAGATTCACTCCCCGAATGAGAACTACGGACTCTTTAACTATTACAAAGGCATTGAAACCATTCCGTTGTTTTTCAAACATTTTGCAGCGCTTTCTGAGAAGTAATTTTCTCCTCGCACTTATTTTTTCGGCTGCACTTACATCCTGCAACTACGACGATGTAGAGGTCAAGGAAGTACGCAGTGTCAAAATTGATCGCCTCGACGGTAAAGGAATTACATTCACCGCATCACTATGGGTGGAAAATCCGAATGCCTACCGCATAAAAGTCACCGGGACGGATGCCGACCTATACCTCTCGGGAAAACACGCCGGTAATGCAAAACTGCTCAACACCATTACCGTGCCCGCGCGATACAAAGGCGCTGTGGATGTTGATGTTCGGACGGACTTTGACGAAGGAAGCCTCGCGATCCTGCCCGTGATTATCAGTGCGGGAATGAAACGAAAAGTCGACCTGCGCGCTGCAGGTCATCTGCGCGCGCGGTCCTTTCTGATCGGCAAAAAGTTTCCCTTTGACTATACCCATGAGGCAAAGTTTTAGCCCTGACCTCGCGGCCGCTCAGCAATGCCCGGTTTCGATTGTACACTTCTCTCGAAAGCATGCGAGGCAGGTCATTTCGTTCCGAAAAAAAATGCTGTCTTCTCCCCTGAAGGCCAAAGCACTGTTCCTCGCAATTGCAGCCTTCATGACCGCTTACGGGAGCACCGCCCAAATTCTGCTGCCGCCTGAGGGCAAAGGGTTTTCGACGGTTCAAAAATTCAATCCCCGATTCATTGCGGAAAATCGAATTTCATCCGTTCGCGCAGAGACGGAAACCAAAAAAGACGGCGACCGCATCCGAAAAACCCACTTGCACACGGTAAGGAATTTCAACAAATCGGGAAAAACAGAATTGATCGCCGAAATTCACACCAAAAGGAGGGATACCGCCATCACCGCATACAGCTATGCCGAAGACCGCCTCAAATGCGAAGTGAAGAACGACGTAGCAGGACTTTTCAGCTATTGCTACACCTATAAAGACGGAATGCCCGAAGAACGCAAGTACGCGCGGATCAGCCGGAGCGGAAGCCTTACGGACGGGAGATTTTCCGGAAAGGAGACCAAGATAACCACAGAAAAATACACCCATGTACGGTATGACAATCAGTTGCATACCACACTGTACAACAGTGCAGGACGGCCTTATCAAAAAGAAATCAGATACTTCGACGCGCACGGCTATTTGCTGAAATACCTGCGCACCTTCGTGATGACGAGCGAGCGCTTTGAAGAAGTGTACACCTACAACGCCCTCGGACTTTTGGCGAGCATAGAGACATCTGCCGGCCGATCGGATCACAAAACGGAGTACACCTATGATGCCGCGGGAAATCTGCTCACTGAAAACCGCTTCGAAAACGGCAGTCAGGTCTACCGAAAAGAATTTGTGTACGAGGGGGCTGACATGATGCTCCGCGCGGAGCTTGTGCGCCGAGATGCAGATGAAATGCTCGAAATCATCACCTACGATTACAGCTATCAATAGACCGCGGTGGCATACATAAAAAAAACCTGCACGAACGTACAGGTCTTTTTCAAAATGCAACCGGGGTGACTGATCAATTCATCGAAGGCGGCAGAATGACCGCGTCGATCACGTGAACCACACCGTTAGCGGCCATTACATCGGCCGCTGCCACATTGGCTCCGTTCACTTTGGCACCTCCTTTCAGGCTTACCGTCACTGTTTCACCTTGTACGGTTTCGGCTTTCATTCCCTCCTTGAGGTCACCGGAAGCCACTTTGGCGGCCACCACGTGGTAAGTGAGCACAGCTGTAAGTTGATCCTTGTTTTCGGGTTTCAACAGACTTTCGAGCACGCCGTCGGGAAGGGCTGCGAAGGCTTCATTCGTAGGGGCGAATACCGTAAAGGGGCCGTCAGACGACAGAACGTCCACCAATCCCGCAGCCTTCACAGCTGTAACAAGGGTAGATAAAGATTCATTGCCCGCTGCCAGCTCCACGATATTCTTGTCCTGTGCTTGAACCTGAACCGCAAACATGCATGCGATAAAAAATACTCCGAGTGATTTCATATTATTTGTTTATTTTGATGAGTGAATGTAACATGGCTCGCCGTCGATTGTTTGTGTCTCACAGTGAGCGCCTAACAGCTCGCAGAGAGCGGAGAGTTGCCGCTTGACCCCCTGTGCTCGGCCGCAATCCTGTTGCGCTCAGGTGAGAACGAAAAAATGAACACTGCTGAATGCACCACCCGTAATCACCACGGGAAATTCCCTGACATGGCGCCTCCGACGAAATGGCACCAAATATGTACTTTTGCGCGAAATCATTAATGAAAAATCCATGAACAAACGATCCTTACTTCTGGCGGGACTCATGCTCTTCACCACAGTCTTCCAGCTGCGCGCTGACGAGGGAATGTGGCTGCCAATGCTGATCAAGCGCCTCAACCAAAAGAACCTGAAAGAGATGGGGCTGCAGCTCACGCCCGAAGAAATATACAGCGTGAACAAATCAAGCCTCAAAGATGCCATCGTATCGATGGGCGGCTTTTGTACGGGAGAGATGATTTCTTCTCAAGGCTTGATGCTCACGAACCACCACTGCGGTTACAGTGCGATCCGCGAAAACAGCTCGGTGGAAAACGACTACCTGACCGATGGTTTCTGGGCCATGAGTATGGATGAAGAACTTCCCAATGAAGGCTTGTTTGTGAGCTTCTTGGTGCGCATGGAAGATGTGACCGCTCAAGTGAACGAAGCCATCGAAGGTATCGAAGACGAGTCAGAAAGAAATGCTGCCCTGGCCGAAATAACCCGTGCCATCGCGGGCCAAGCAGAGGAAGGAACCCACTACAAAGCAGAAGTGAAAAGCTTTTATGCGGGCAACGAATTTTACCTTTTTGTGTATGAGCGGTTCAACGATGTGCGCCTCGTGGGCGCTCCGCCCTCATCTGTAGGTAAATTCGGCGGAGATACGGACAACTGGATGTGGCCGCGCCACACGGGCGACTTCGCTCTGTTTCGCGTGTACGCGGGCCCCGACGGCAAGCCGGCCGAATACAGTGAAGACAATGTACCGCTGGAGCCGCGCCACCACTTGCCCGTTTCAATCCGCGGCGTCGAGGAAGGCGACTTTACCATGACTTTCGGATTTCCGGGGAGTACCGATCGCTACCTCACCTCCTGGGGTGTGGAGCAAGCACTGGAAAAGAAAAACCCTGCAATTGTCGAAATTCGCGATGCCAAGCTCAAAGTACTCCGCGAGGATATGAAGGCTGATGATGCCGTCCGCATCATGTACGCGTCTAAATTTGCTCAGATCGCCAATTACTGGAAATACTTCATCGGGCAAACAGAGCAGCTCAAACGCCTCGGCGTGAAGGCTGAAAAAGAAGCCTTGGAGGCGGATTTTCAAGCCTGGGCCGAAGCCGATATCAACAGAAAAGCCATGTACGGAGATGCCCTCGAGATGATCCGTCAGGGATTTGAGGCCAAAGACAATACAGTGGTGGGCGGAGCATACGTCATAGAAGCCGGGCTCACCGGCGCGGATGCAGTATTGCAAACCTACCGCCTCTCGCAAGCCTTCGGTGCCTACCTGCAAATGGAAGAGGGTCCTGAAAAAGAAGAGATGCGCGACAATTTAAAAATCGCCGCAGCCGAGTTTTTTGAAGAAACCAATATGCCGACGGACCAAAAGCTCTTTGCCGTCACCCAGAGGCTTTACGCCGAAAACGTCGATAAAGAACAGCAGCCCGCTTACATGCAGGAGATGCCCGCCGGCACGGACTGGGACGCTTTCGCGAAAAAAGTGTACTCGGAAAGTATCTTCACGGACAAAAATCGGCTGAACTCCTTCATCGAGCAGCCGGACAGCGCTGCCTTTGCCGATGATCCCATGGGGCGGGTCGCCCGAGATCTCTTTGCCGTGTACAGCGGCCGCGCTGCTGTGAACGCCGAGGCCAATGCCATGCTGGCCAAGGGTACACGCATCTTTCAGGCAGGGCTGCGTGAAATGATGCCCGATAAGGACTTCTACCCGGATGCGAACAGCACGCTGCGCGCATCTTTCGGAAATGTAAAGCCTTATGCGCCAAGAGACGGTGTGATCTTCAAGTATTACACGACCATCGACGGAAAAATGGCCAAAGAAGATCCGGATGACGATGAATTCATCGTTCCCGAGGGCCTCTCCGAATTGTACGCCGCGCGCGACTTCGGACGCTACGCCGATGCCGATGGCAACCTGCGTGTGAATTTTATCAGCACGAATGACATTACGGGCGGTAATTCGGGAAGTCCGGTCATCAACGGTACGGGTGAACTGGTAGGGCTGGCTTTCGACGGTAACTGGGAAGCGATGAGCGGCGACATCAACTTCGAGCCTTCCGTGCAACGCACGATCTCGGTAGATATGCGCTACGTGCTCTGGGTCATCGACAAGTATGCAGGTGCGGGCCACCTCATCGATGAGATGACTTTGGTCACCGACAAGAAGTCGAGCAAAGCCGCGCGCAAAAACGCCTTCAAAGGATAAGCGCTTCTCTGAGCAAAAAAATGAGCCCTTTTCGTCTGCGGACGGAAGGGGTTTTTTTGTCGGCGTAAGCGTAATTCGCTGCAGGCCTCTCCTGCTCAGCCTTCGGATTTTTTCGGCTTACCGGGAATGAAGTCCTTGAGATAAAAAGGCTCAAAATAAGCGGTATCGACAAAATGACCGGCTTTGAAAGCCTCCTCTGCCAAAGCTGCCATGCCGACTGCCGAGGCCTCAACTCCGTCGAGAAAGAAAAATTCCGGACGATCCGCGAAAAGGGGCACGCATTTTTCAGCCCCGTCTCCGAAAAAGCAAATTTTCCGGAAAGGACGGGAATCGACAAAGCTGTTTTCATCGACAATCTCTGCGCGGGTATCGAATACAAGCGCCCCCTGCCCGTCATACCCTGCACAAAACACCTCCATACGGCGGGCATCAATCATGGGGATCAGAAGGGTATCAGAATCACCGTCCGCGACTTGCGCAGCCATGGCGCGAAGGGGACATACGGCGATCATCGGGATGTCCGCACCGAAGGCAATACCCTTGGCGGCAGATACGCCGATACGCAAGCCGGTATAAGAACCGGGACCTTTGCTTACCGCCACCGCTTCGAGGTCCCCGTAACCCGCCCCAAACGATCGAAGCACCTCATCGATAAAAACCTGCAGCTTCTCGGCATGTGTGTATTTATCGGAACGGTCTTCGCGCAGCGCCACAACCGATCCGTTATGCGCCAGCGCTGCGGAGCAGTTTTTCGTGGTAGATTCAATGCAAAGAGTGAGGGCCAATCCGGTTATTTTTTCCCGTAAAGGTCGGCTTTTGATACCACTTCCACCTCATCACCGGAAGTGAGCACGCGTGATACCGCGTCATAGGGTCCGGAGATTACCCGATCGCCGGCATCGAGACCCTCGATGATTTGGATGTAGCGGTCGTCTTGAATGCCTGTTTTCACGGCGCGCAGAAGCGCGCGGCCGTCTCGCTCCAGAAAGACCACCGTGATGCGCTCTTTACCCGGCGCATCCTCCGAATCACCGAGCAATTTATCCGTGACGGAGCGGTTGGTATTTTGGGATGTATCCGAGCGGGTGGTTACACTTTCTAAGGGAACGGCGAGCACATCGACCGCGGTGGCAGTGATAATGTCGACGGTGGCATTCATTCCGGGCCTGAAAGGAAACACCCCCCGAGACCTGTCGGTGACCAAGTCGCTGTACGAATCTTCTGATATCCGGACTTTCACATCAAAATTGGTCACCTGATCTGCAGCGGCCCCGGAAGATTTGGCAGAATTTGCCGTTTCGGTTACCACGCCTTTGAATTTCCTGTTCGGGTAAGCATCTACTTCAATGAGGGCGGTATCGCCCCTGCTCACACGTACGATATCGCTTTCATTGACCTCAACGAGTACCTCCATTACATCGAGATTAGCCACACGCATGATTTCGGTGCCCGTCATTTGCATGGCTCCCACCACTTGCTCTCCCACTTCGGCAGTGAGCCGTGACACGGTTCCGTCCATGGGTGAAAAAATGCTGGTTCGTGAGTAGGAGTCGCGTGATTCCTTTACGGTAGCCTCTGCAGATTGTACCGAATATCCCGAGGCGTGGATGTTTTGCTCAGCGGCATCGGCCTCCGCCTGCGCCGATTCAAAGCTTGCCAGAGCATTGTCGTACTCAGCTTGCGACACCGCTTCGTTTTCCCACAAGGCTTTGGTGCGCTTGTAGGTTATTTCCGCATTGCGCAGCTGGGCTTTGGTTTGGATAAAACGGGCTTCCGCATTGGCCTTATTCGCCAGCGCATTGTTGTAAGAAGCCACAGCGCGGTCCAATGCGGCCTGGGCAAGGTCGGGATTAATTTTTACGAGCAGTTCACCTGCTTTCACAGAGGCCCCTTCTTTAAACGGAAGTTCTAAGATTTTTCCGGAAACCTCAGAGGAAATGACAACCTCGGTTTCCGGTCTGATTTTGCCGTTGGCCACCACGGTTTCCGTCACATTGCGCAGTGATGCTTCCGTTACCGTCACGGCGGTGGCGGTCCCGATTCTGCTTCTGTAAATGCCCAAGGCGACCAGCACCGCGACCACAACAACACCGATTCGAATGTAGCGCTTTTGGTTGACCGTCATGACTCCTTGATTTTCAAATTAAAAGGTGATCGCCTTGCCCAAGTAAAAGTCCAAGATTTTCGTGCGAAAGACGAAATCGTACTTGGCATTGACCAAATTGGATTGGGCCACGGCGTATTGGGTCTTGATATTGTTGTAATCTACTACATTGATTACGCTTTGTTGGTACCGTATTTCGGCGTATTTAAAAGATTCTTCGAATGCCTCCACAGCCTTCATTGCCGCCATATAGCTGTTGAGGGCCGCTTTCGCATCTGCGTATGCCTGCTCCACATCGAAGCGCAGGCGGTTCGAAACATCGGTATAGTTAAGGTCGGCCTCAATTTGTGCGATCTTGGCGCGGTCGGTATTTGAACGCGCGGCGGCACCGTTGAATATGGGAACCGAGAGATTGATAAACACGTTTTGGTTGAAGTTATCGCTCATTTGATCGGAAAAACTCTTTGTTCTGAAATCTGTCACAGGCACGGCAGTAATCACCGTTTCGCCGGTACCCGCCACCACGCCGATGGGCTGAAAAACTGTGGAAGGCTCCCCGACAGGCTCTTGATTGATCCCGGAATAACCCGTACCGACCGCTCCGCTCACCGAAATGGTGGGGTATAGAAGTCCGCGGGATGCGTCCAAGGCAAATTCGGCAGATCGGCGCCGGCTTTCTGCAGCGCGTATTTGCGGAAGTGTGCTTTTCGCCGTGCGGTAGATATCATCTGAAGTACTGGATATCAACTCCATTCCCACATCATCGAAATCGGGCTTCACCACTGTAAACTCGGGCGCATCATTTTGCGAGAGCTGGAGGAGCTGCATGAGGTTCAGCTTAGATAGGGTCACAGCGTTTTGGCTGTTGACCAAGTTGAGCTCTTCCTGCGCTTGTTGCGAAACCAAGTCGTAGTAACTGCCCAGAGGTTCGGCGCCTCCGTCTACCAGGCGTTTCATCCGCTCAGCCTGCTCCTTGGTGATGGCCACCTGATTTTCGGAGATAACCACATTCTCTTCGTTGAGTAATACCTGCAGGTAGGCCAATGCGATCTGCATGGCGATGTCATTCTGCATGGTTTCATAATCGTAGCGGCCCGCTTCAAGATCTGCCTCTCGCTGACGGACAACGTTCATTTTGTTGAAGCCGTTGAAGAGGTCCAATCCGGCACCTACGAAGAAGTTGTTGCTGCGCACCCGCTCGGAGGCAAAGGTGTTGGTAAAGGGGTCGATTCGCTGGCCCCAGTTGTATCCGTGGTTTGCTCCCGCATTCAGGTCGGGCAGCAAGTTGAATCGGCTCTGGTTTCGATCGATCTCAGCCCGGTCAATGCCGAGTTTGGTCTGCAGGACGGTGATGTTGTTCTGAAAGGCATAGTCAATGCACCGCTGCAAGTCCCAGTAGTCCTGGGCATGTAAAGCTGATGCGGTAAAACAAGAGAGGAATATCAAAAACAGTCGAAACATGATTCCGAATTTTTCGGGTGTTAAAAGTAGGCCGTACCTATACGGGAAGAAATGCGAAAAGTACGAACGGCGCTACCTCCTGTTGAAAGGTGCTACATCCCGGTCACCTCCACTTCTACCCTTCTGTTGGCCTCGGCTTGTCTGTTATTAACGGGGACGGGATATATCATTTCGGCATTTCCGTACCCATGAAAGGTCATTCGGTTCTCATCGATACCGCCCTCGCTGAGGGCTTCGTAAATGGCTTTTGCACGGGCTTTGGACAGCTTGCGATACCGACGTTTGTTGCGCCGCGATTCGCCGTTCACGTGCCCTTGTATTTCAATGGTAATTTCCGGATTTTCCCGCAGAAATCTGACCAGTTGCTTCAGTGCGGGCCTGCTCTTGTCGAGGATCTCGGTCTTGTCACTGTCGAATTGGATATTGGTCAGGTTGATTCGGTCGCCAATCTCCATTTTCTTCATGGGAATGGTGACCTCATAAAGGGAATCATTTTTGGGAATGAAGGTCTCCGAAGCGAGCAAATATCCTTTCTTCACCACATTGATATCGTAGGTGCGGTAGCTCACCACATTGAGATCGACTTGTGAGACGGCCGCGAAGACGGAGTTGAGCGTATCAGCCAGCCCGTCGACGGAAATGTCGGCGGCGATACGCTCGTCGGTCATTTTGTCTTTCACGTGAATTCTCAGCTTTCTGATGGGCGAGCGGTAGCTGCGGGCTTTTTCCTCATCTACACCGAATTTATCGCGGTCTTCCGTTTCCTTTTTCCTCCAGCGCAGGTGTATACTGTGCCCCTCATTTTCCCGAAAAGGATTGTCTACAAGCAGGTACAACATATCCCCGGCCTTCACCTCCAGGGCGCGGCTGTATGGGCTGCCGGGGCCTGAGGGCACGTAATCGTCCACAGAATCTTCGGAAAGCCCCGTACGCCCGCCCACGAGTGTGTTTTTTCGGGAAATATTGGTTCGCACGGGAATCTTGGTGCCGTCCGCTACTTCACGACAGAAATTGGGCCCGTCGTAGCGAAAAAGCAGAAAGTCGAAATCATCATCCTGCTGCTCGGGAATGAGGTCGAAACTAAAAACGGCATCATAGGGGGCTCTGAAGCGGTACCATACTGTATTGTGCTCGCGCTGTATGAAGAAAGGGTCTCCGAGCTCATATCCGTATATCTCCAACTTATTGCCGAATCCCGGCGGCGAGAATACCGGACCCACCACGGTATCTCGAATCATCAAAGCGCCGTCGCAATCGGAAGCATTTTTTCCGAGTTGCACAGGCTTGCGTTGGGCCTCTGCATAGCCGCAGAAACTTATAAATAAAAGGAGTAAAAGGGGTATCCGCATAGATGATTGCCGTAAAGCTGCGCTAAAATAGCCAAAGGACAGAGAAAACTCCGCATCGGCCGCAGGAATGGTTTGTTGCGGGTACTCCGAAAACCGTACCGGAAGCTTCGATATCCGGCACTCGCTCAATAGCCCAAATTGGGCGCCAGCCTGCGCTCCATTTCCTCTACAGTATATCTCTTGCGCGCGGCAAGGCTCTCTGTCTGATCTCTGCCGATGCGTCCTACACCGAAGTACCTGCTGCCCGCAGCTGCAAAATACCACCCGCTCACCGAAGCGGCGGGAAGCATGGCAAAATTTTCCGTAAGGGATATACCCGTATTGTTCTCAGCATCGAGCAGGCGAAAAAGGCCCGGCTTTTCAGTATGGTCCGGACAGGCAGGATAACCCGGTGCGGGCCTTATGCCGCGGTACTTCTCAGCAATCAGGTCCGCATTCGAAAGATTTTCACGGGCCGCATAGCCCCAAATGTCTTTGCGCACCTTTTCGTGCATCAACTCCGCGAAAGCCTCGGCGAGCCTGTCGGCAAGGGCTTTTAACATGATGACGGAGTAGTCGTCGTGGTCTTTGCGAAACCGCTCCACATGCTTTTCAATGCCCGAACCCGTAGTTACGGCAAAGCCTCCGATGTAATCGGTGACCCCGTCCGACTTGGGCCGAATGAAATCAGAAAGGGCAAGGTTGGGCTGTCCTTTGGCTTTTTTGACCTGCTGCCGCATACATTCTATCCGGTGTATGACGCGACCGGAACCGTCCGTTGCGTAAACTTCTACGGAATCGTCGTCCACAGTATTAGCCGGCCATATTCCTACCGCACCACGGGCTTTGAGCCATTGGTTCGTGACGATCTCTTTGAGCATTTCGCCCGCATCGGCGTAGAGTTTTTTGGCCTCGGCACCCACTACCTCGTCTTCCAAAATTCGCGGAAAGCGCCCGTGAAGGTCCCATGTTTGAAAAAAAGGTGTCCAATCGATGTAAGCGGCTATTTCGCGGAGTGAATAATCTCGGAAACAAGTAACCCCCGGCCTGTTGGGCGGGATGATTTCGGGCTCTTTTTCGGCGTTGAGCTTATACCTGTTTCGGCGCGCCTCCGCCAGCGGCAAGTAAGTCTTTTGCCCTTCCTTTTTGGCGTGGTTCAGCCTGATCTTCTCGTATTCCTTTTTGATCTCGCCGATGTAGGATTCTTTGTCTTTACTGAGCAGGCGCTCCACTACGGTGACGGAGCGCGAGGCGTCAAGCACGTGCACGGCCTGATTGCGGGTATAGTGCTTTTCGATTTTTACGGCAGTGTGCACCCGCGAGGTAGTAGCTCCGCCGATGAGCAGGGGAATATTCAGGCCGGTGCGCTCCATTTCTTGCGCCACGGATACCATCTCTTCCAGGCTGGGTGTAATGAGTCCGCTCAGACCTATAATGTCAGCTCCCTCGGCCACAGCCCTTTCGATGATTTTCTCGGCAGGCACCATGACACCGAGGTCAATGACCTCGTAATTGTTGCAGGCCAATACCACGCCCACGATGTTTTTCCCGATATCGTGTACATCACCTTTCACGGTGGCAAGCAGCACCTTTCCCGCTGCAGACTTGTCATTGTTTTTGAGTTTTTCCGCCTCAATGTAAGGAAGAAGATAGGCCACCGCCTTCTTCATCACCCGTGCACTCTTCACCACCTGCGGCAGAAACATTTTTCCGGACCCGAAGAGGTCTCCCACCACGTTCATTCCCGCCATCAGCGGGCCTTCGATCACTTCCAAAGGCTTTTCAAATCCCTGACGCGCCTCCTCGGTATCCGCCTCGATGAAGTTATCGATCCCCTTGACCAGGGCGTGCGAAAGGCGCTCATTTACCGGGAGGCCCCTCCACTCTGCCGCTTCCGTTTCTGTTTTGCGCCCCGTACCTTTTACCTTTTCGGCAAATTCGAGCAGGCGCTCCGTGCTGTCGGGGCGCCTGTTGAGCAGAACGTCCTCCACGTGCGTGAGGAGATCATCGGGGATTTCGTCGTACACCGCGAGCATTGTGGGGTTTACAATGCCCATATCCATCCCGGACTTTACGCCGTGGTAGAGGAAAGCACTGTGCATGGCTTCACGGACTGCGTTGTTTCCCCGAAAAGAAAAGGATACATTGCTCACTCCGCCACTCACTTTGGCCCCGGGCAGGTGCTCCTTGATCCAGCGGGTGGCATTAAAAAAGTCGACTGCATTGTTATTGTGCTCATCCATCCCTGTGGCTACGGGAAAAATATTGGGATCGAAAATGATGTCATCCGGGGGAAAGCCTGCCTTTTCGGTGAGCAATTTATAACTGCGTTCGCATATTTCAATGCGTCGTTCGAAGGAATCAGCCTGACCCTGCTCGTCAAAAGCCATCACCACCGTCGCAGCCCCGTACATGCGTATGCGCTTGGCCTGCCAGAGAAATTCTTCTTCTCCGCCTTTGAGGCTGATGCTGTTCACCACTGATTTGCCCTGCACACACTTGAGTCCCGCCTCAATGATGCTCCATTTTGATGAATCGATCATCACCGGTACGCGGGCTATTTCCGGCTCGGCTGCGATGAGGTTGAGGAAACGGACCATGGCCTTTTCACCGTCCAGCATCCCCTCATCCATATTCACATCGATGATTTGCGCACCTCCCCTTACCTGCTCGAGGGCTACTTCCACAGCTGCTTCAAAGTCATTTTCCTTAATCAGGCGCAAAAATTTTCGGCTCCCCGTGACATTGGTGCGTTCGCCCACGTTCACAAAGTTTTGACGCGGGGTGAAGTGAAGGCTTTCGAGTCCGCTCAGCTTAAGCATTTGCTTTAGTTTTCAGGAAGGATTTGGGAGAGCCTTTCGGCAAATCGGGTTCTGGGCGGGTACTTGGCGGCAGCTTCGGCCAGCATGGCGATATGGTCCGGTGTGGTTCCGCAACAACCGCCTACAATGTTCAGAAATCCCTCTTGAAGAAACTCCTCTACGGCTGCAGCCATCTCCTCCGGGGTCTGATCGTACTCGCCGAATTCGTTGGGCAGGCCGGCATTGGGGTGTGCGCTCACGGCAAAAGGGGCCTTTTCGGAAAGCACTTTGATATACGGCCTCAGCTGTGCGGCTCCGAGGGCACAATTCAAACCCACGGAGAGCAGCTCATGGTGCTCGATCGAGATAAGAAAGGCTTCAGTGGTCTGTCCCGAGAGGGTGCGCCCGCTGGCATCGGTGATGGTACCCGATACCATCAGCGGCACTTCTTCGCCGCGCTCGTCGAAGAGTTCACGCGCTGCAAAGAGGGCCGCCTTGGCATTAAGGGTGTCAAATACGGTTTCTATGAGCAGGAGGTCTGCTCCGCCGTCGAGAAGGGCAGCCATCTGCTCCGTATAGGCCTCGCGCAGGTCGTCGAAAGTTACTGCCCGGTATCCGGGATCGTTCACATCCGGAGAAATGCTCGCCGTTCGGTTGGTGGGCCCTACGGAACCTGCTACGAACCGGGGCTTTTCAGGCGTTCGAACCGTAAAAGCGTCGGCGGCTTCTCTTGCCAGCCGGGCGCTGTGATAGTTCAAATCATACACCGCCGATTCGAGACCGTAGTCTGCCTGGGCGATGCGCGTACCGCTGAAAGTATTGGTCTCCGCAATATCGGCACCCGCCTCGAAATAGGCCTCGTGAATTCCCTTGATAATATCGGGGCGGGTGAGGCTGAGCAAGTCATTGTTGCCTTTGAGGTCATCCGGATGGTCCTTAAAGCGGTCTCCGCGAAAATCTGCTTCACTCAGGGTATGCCGCTGAATCATGGTTCCCATGGCCCCGTCGAGAACGAGTATTCGCGAGCGCAAGGCTCCAAAAAGTTTTTCAGCGGAAGGCTTCAGCTTATTCATGGGAAAAGGAAAAATTCAGGGGTGCAGGGGGCGTCTCAATGAATTTCATTGAAAGACTTAAAAAATCCGGCGATCTGCTTGCGAAAGAAAATCAGGAAGAGCGCCGTGAGCAAAAAATACGGGATGAGCATCAGAAAGATGATACCCGCATTTAATCCCATGGCAAAGCCGTAGGCATCGTCGTACATGGATTCTTCCGCCACCGCCCTGCACATTGCGCACTGTGCATCGGCGGAAAAAAACGCCGATACGCTCAATCCGATCAGCGCCAAACGAAGCGATATTTGATACCCTCTTTCCTTCTTCATCATCTCTCGCGTTAAGTGTAATACGGGGAAATCATGAGATAAATCACCACCCCGGTGACGGCCACATAGAGCCAAATCGGAAATGTGATTCGGGCGATCTTTCTGTGGCGATCAAAACTACCCGCCAAGGCCCGCACGTAAGTCACGAGAACAAGCGGAATAATCACCAGTGACAGCAGAATATGGCTGATGAGCAGAAAGAAATACAGGGGCCTAAGCCAGCCCTCGCCTCCGTAGGGCGTGCTTTCGCTTGTGCTGTGGTATACCACGTACATGACCAGAAAAAGCGCCGAAAACACAATTGCCGCGGTGGTGAGTCTTTTGTGCAGGGTTACTTGCTTGTTTTTGATGGCCACAAGTGCAGCGATCAAAAATACTGCCGTCAGACCGTTCATGGTGGCGTAGATCGGGGGCAGAAAACTTGTGTCATACCCGTCTATGCTCACAGTGAAGAGCACAGCTACCGCGGCGGGCACGGCCACCGAGACCGCGATAATCCACGGTTTATATTTTCTCTCTAATCCGCTGACTGCATTCGTACCCATCATTTGCGCACTATTTCAGAGGGACGCATCACCTCTTGTTTTTTCAACATCTTTATGTCTGTCACGAGGTCATCTACTTCCTTGGTGGAGGTGCCGTCGTAAAATCCCCGGATATGCCTGTCGCGGTCGAGCAATACGAACATGCTCGAATGGAGAAAACCTCCCGGGGCCATTTCATCCTCCATGGTGCTGAGCAGGTACCCTTCGAAACCCAATTCATGGATGTACTCCTGATCTCCGGTGAGGAATGTCCATCGGGTCAGGTCAGCGCCCTGTTCCTTGGCATAGGCTTTAAGCACTTCCGGGGTATCATGTTTCGGATCTACCGTATGGCTCAAGAAGTGTACGTCATCATAACTCGGATCCTCGAGCAACCACTGAAGTCTCGTCATCTGCTTGGTCATAATGGGGCAGATGGTAGGGCAGGTCGTGAAAAAGAAGTCTGCCACAATGATCTTCCCTTCGAAGTCTGCGAAGGTTACTTGCTCCCCCTCTTGGGTGGTCAGACTGAAATCGGGTACACGGTGGAAGAGGGTGTCAGGCACATCGGCTTCAGGGGCCCAGACCAATTCCTTCTCTCCGTAATACGGAAGGATTTCAAATTTGTGGTCTGCTTTGGACAGGAAAATCAAGACGATACCCGGCACCACCAGGAGCAGAAGGAGTACCGCGGACTTCTTGATTTCGAATTTTTGCTTCATTATTATGGCTTATACTGCAGCCATATCTCATTGATGTGATTCGATTCTGTAATTCCGATGAACAACAGGTAAAGAATAAACAATGCATACGGCAGTATAATAACATACCTGAGCGATTTTCGTTCATCGCCGAGGTGCATAAATACAGCCACAATGTAGAAGGCCTTAATCAGCGTCATGACAATAAAAGACCACTTCACAACAGGCCAAAGGGTGGTTCCTTGTTTGATAAAAATCCCCAAAGCCACCTCGATGGCGGTAATAACCGACAGCAAGACGGTCACTTTGATGATTTTCTTTCTGATTTCCACCCCTTGTTCTTCGGAGTGGGTATTGTTCAGCGCATACGAGTCATTGACTATGAGGTCATCGCGTTCCATGGAGCAGTAGGATTAAATCAGATGAGGTAGAAGAAGGTGAAAACGAAGACCCACACAAGGTCTACAAAGTGCCAGTATAGGCCTGTTTTTTCGACCATTTCGTAGTGTCCGCGGCGGCGGTATACGCCTTTCAGCACTTGGATGAAGATGATGATATTGATCACCACACCGCTGAATACGTGAAAGCCGTGAAAACCTGTAATAAAGAAGAAGAAGTTGCCGTATTGCGGGGGGCCGTATTCGTTGATGGTCATATTGGCTCCCTGCACGTGCATTACCTTATCCTCATAAATAGAAACAGCCTCGGCACCTTCGATCACGCGTTCATTTTCGGATCCTTTATTGGCAATCAGGCCGAAGTTTGCAACGTCTGCCGCGGTTTTGTTATTCGGAATTTCTTCGGTGAGCCAATATTTGGCATTGTCTGCCATGGTAATATACCCGGGAGTGCCGTGGATAAAGTGGCTCCATTCCCAAGCCTGAGAGCCGAGAAAGAAAAAGCCGCCGATGATGGTCCACGCCAGCCACTTGATCACGCCTTTATCGTCTTTTCTGTGGCCTGCCTCAACAGCGAGCACCATAGTCACCGAGCTGATGATCAAAATAAAAGTCATCAAAGCCACATAAATCAACGGGTAGTGCCCTGACAAGCCCGGCAGGCTGTAAAACACTTCCTCACCGATGGGCCATGCACCTGTGTATGCGTGCCGCGCATAACCGTAGGCGACGAGCAGTCCCGAAAAAGTTAATGCATCGGAGACGAGGAAAAACCACATCATCATTTTTCCGTAGCTCACGCTGAAGGGTGAGCGGCCCCCTCCCCAGAGGGTTGAACTGTCTACTGCCTGTGTAGCTTCTGATGCCATTTGCTGAAAATTTGGTGCAAGTTTAGTGAATAAATACCAAAAAGAGCAGGAGGTAAATCCAGAGAATGTCCACGAAATGCCAGTAGGTGGCACCGAGGCGCAGCCTCAGGTTATCGATCCTTTTTCTTTTGTAGATGTAAAGTGCGGCAAACAAGGCGAGAAAAAACAGCCAACCGCCTAAAACGTGCAGGAGGTGCACCACACTGAGCACGTAGATGTAGCTGCTCGAGCTGTTATTAAAAATTGAAATTTCGTTCAGCAGCGGCTTCTCGCGGAGGTTGTCTCCGGGAAAATAATACTCTCCGTTTTCATAAACGAGTTCCTGCCCTTTGTAGGTAATGGTGTAATCCTCTCCGTAAGTTCCTTCGAGGCTGTCCACGTGGCCTGACAGGTATCCGCCTACGCCCACCAGCTGATTCCAGCCCGCGTATTGCGACACACCGAATCCCAAGCCCAAAATCAGGGTAGCGATGAGCCATTTTCGCGCACCGGATTCATCGCGGGCGTTGGATGCCTTTACAGCGAGGTGAACGGTCAGACTGCTCAAAAGAATAAATCCGGTAGAAATATAAAAGGCGCTCGGTATGCGCATATTCACCCAGAGCTCACTGTAAGAAGTAACGACATACGCACTCGAAAACCCCGCAAAGAGCATAACGATGCTGAAGATTCCGAGGTAGAGGACCATTTTTTTGGTCCGCTCGCTTCGCGTACCGTCCCACGACATATCTGCTGTAATCTCACTCATCTTTCTACACTTTATCAATCAGGTAAACAACTAAAATAAACGGGAGGTAGAGGAAGGAGGCAAACATTACCTTCTTCGCATCCGCATCTTTTTTGGTGGCAAAGAGCCGAACCGCGGGCCACATAAACAGCAAGCCGAGCACGGCTCCCGCCCACGCGCTGAAGACTCCGGTAAGCCCGAAAGCCCAAGGCAACAGCGACACCGGAATCAGAAACAGCGTGTAGAGGAGGATCAAGAATGCACTGTGCCCGTCTTTGGCTCCGCGCGAGGGCAATAAGCGGTAGCCTGCCTTGGAATAGTCTTCCTCCGCCACCCAGGCGATGGCCCAAAAGTGGGGAAACTGCCAGACAAATTGCACGGCAAACAACAGACCCGCGAAGAGATCAAAGGCGCCTGTGGCGGCCACATAACCCAACATAGGCGGAATGGCTCCGGGAAACGCCCCGGCAAAAACGGCCAAATTCGTGGTGCGCTTCATCGGCGTGTACACAAATACATAGCTGAACAATGCCAAAGCGCCGAGGACGGCGGCAAGGGTATTGAACAGAAAGTACAGCACAGCCAAACCCGATAAGGTCATCAGCAGCCCGAAAATTAAGCCTTCCGCAACAGACATATTGCCTTGCGGAATAGGGCGATTCGCGGTACGCTTCATCAGCGCGTCAAAGTCTTTTTCTATGATTTGGTTGAAGCCGTTGGAGGCACCCGTCACCAGAAATCCGCCCAAAGCCAACCAAAAGGCGTCAGACCACAAAAATACCGAAGCACCTATACCGTATCCCATCACCGAAGATACCACCACAAGGGCGGTCAGGCGCATCTTTACAAAGGCCGCATAAGCCCCTACCTTGCTCAGGATTCGAACTTTTGCGGAAGCGGTGGTAGTTTCTGTCATTTTGAGGGGGACAACAACGGGCACAAAGGTACACAACTTTCAGCCAAAAGTCGCGCTGCCAAACGTTAAACCCCTTCAAAAATCCCTGTAACGATTGAAAAAACCGGTAGAAAGACTGATCCCGGCAAAGGCTTCGGTCTCAAAAGATCCGCCGTCTGTGGAGAGGGCCCGAACGGTAGCCCGCAGTGAGAGGCGCAGGTTCATCTTTCGGTGTATCACCTTCCCGACGGAAACCCGTTGAAAAACAAGGTCGTTTCTGATTCCCTGAGCGATACGGTTACCGAAAATCATTTCAGGATTGGCATAGCTTCTGAAAATATTGCCGCCCATATTGGCGCCTCCGTCTCGACCGTAGCGGCTCACTACGGTATGGCTTCCCGCAAACCAGGTGCCCCGCTCGTAGTCCGCGAAGAAAACGGCTTCGTAAAAATTAGATCCCAAGGGGTGGGCCAGCGGCTGATTAAAGTGGGTATAACTTTGCAGCGGGCTGCCGTGGCTGTAAGTGAAAGGCCTCACCACGTTGAACTCTCCCTGCAGCCTCAACCCTTCGAGGCCGAGCGGATCAAAAACAGTAGCACCCGCCTGTATGCCCCACTTATTGGCCCACCATCCGTTGCGTTCCCTGAGGTTTTCAAGGAGAAACTCATCCAGCATAAACTGACCGTAGAGCGCCGCCTTTTTGCCCAACCTCACCTGCACATCAGCGCCTACCAGCATCCGGTCCGGAGATCCCATGGCAAACTCCACGGGTCGGTAAAATATGACCGGGTTGAGGTAGTGCGGATCAAAGCCGCGGTCAGAAAGGCTATCGCTACCCTGCCACAGTACGGACTCAAAAACAGACACCGTAACCCGACGGCTCACCGCCCAACTCAGGTGGTGGGTAGCCGTGTATTTCGGTCGAAAATTTTCCGAGCGCACCGCTTCATCGCCGATATGGGTCATCGCGGCGAATAGATTGGTGTATTTGAAGCGCCACACATCCGTGGTGAGCTTGAGGTAGGGATAGTTGTAGGCTGCATCGCTCAAAAGCAGAGACCGGTAACCGCTGCCGAAACTATTGGTGCCGAATCCCGCATCCACCTGAAAGTACCGTGAGGGGGAATACATCACCGCAAATGCGGGCAGTGCAAAAGCCGAGAGGTCGCCGCTGCCCCGGTTGCGACCCAGACCGGGAAGTACGCCCAATGAATCGGAAAAAGCATTGATGTATGCCGGGGCGCGTTCAAATCCGCCGAAAAAAGCACCGAAAATTTCAAGCTTGTCTCCGTATCGGAGGGAGGCCTGTATGCCGCCCGCGGTTCTGAACAGCGCTGAGCCCTGATCGGTCGCTTCGGCGGAAAGATCGAGCATGGGACTCAGGCCGCCGTACCATTTCCCGCCGAGGCTGCCCGAAATGTAAGGACCGAAGCAGGCACTGCCGGGAATTTCGGCACTGTCGGCTGAGGCGAGAACCGCGCGCACTTCGTTTTGCCGGAAAGGCACCACTGCAGGATGGAAAAACGTATCACGGGCAAACACCGCCCGCTCCAAAGCCATACTCCCGAAGCGGTCGAGAAAATCTGCTCCCGTCTGCGCCCGCACACCGCCCGCAAGGCACAAGGCCACCAAGATTATCCGTATTTTACCGTGCGTCGCGCTCAACTTTCGGGGGGCGTTTTTTCAAAAGAAATACAGAGTGAACCAGTGTAAAGCCGATCAACAGCATGGCAAAAAAGGTCAGGGTATGGTCTACGCCGCCGAAAAGCAAACTGCAAAGGGGAATCACAATGCTCACCGCATAGAGTACCAAAGCTGTGGCGCGGTGGCCATACCCCCTGTCTATCAGGCGATGGTGAATGTGCCGGCGGTCCGGGTGAAAAGGCGATTCGCCCCGAAAAACGCGCAGGCTGAATACGCGCAGGGTATCAATGAGCGGGTAAGCCAAAACAGACATGGCAAAAACCGCGGGCGATACCCCGCCGCGGAGCAAAGGCAATGCATCGAAATCCGTTTCTATACACTTGATCGCCAGAGCAAATGTGAAGGCCCCGATAAAGAGAGAACCGGAATCGCCCATGTAAATTTTCGCGGGAGAAAAATTGAAGATCAGAAAGGCCGTGAGGGCACCGGCAAGTACAAAAGAGAGCAAGGCCAAGTCATACTGACCCGTGATGTAAAACCAAAACCCGAAAAACAGGGAGGTAATGAGTCCGATTCCCGCGGCCAATCCGTCACTCCCGTCAATCAGGTTGAAAGCATTCACTACTACGATGTAAGTAAATACCGAGAGCAGCACACTGGCGTAGTAGGGAATCTCTTCCACCCCGAATACCCCGTGCATCCCCGTGATCCGGATATCGGCCATGATCACTAAAATGAAGCCCACGATCCCGTGTCCGATGAGTTTCTTGACGGGCGCCACCCCGATAATGTCGTCTTTCACCCCGATGAAAAAAATGAGTACCGCTGCGGAAATGAGGTATTTGAACTCCTTCACCGATGAAGCAAAGCTGTAAGGACTCCCGAAAAAAGAGAGGTTATCCCAGGGAAACCACAGCGCGTAAGCGAAGAGACTCGCCGCGAAAATGATAATCCCGCCGATGGTGGGGATGCTGCCCTTCTGGTGCTTGCGCGATTCATCCGGCGCATCAGTCAGGTTCTTGAGTTTGGCCACGGTAATGAGGGAGGGCGTTGCAAGCAGAACCACGAAGAATGCTGTGCTGAAACCGAGTATTATTTCCTTCACGTTCTGATTTCTTTCTAAAAGTTTCGGTAGGTGCGGGGCAGCCGTGTTTTCAATCCGAAATACCAAAAAGCGTTGCGGGTATTCACCGCATCGGCCTCGGTGCTTCGGTCTGTAAATCCGGCAAAAACCTGCATTTGGTTTCGCGGGTTGAAGATATACGCCACGCGGTAATCTTGATAAAATACACGCATCGCCTCAGCCGCACCGGCTTCGGGAGTGAGCAAAGGATCGCGCAGCCCTGCGGTCAGATCGGCCGAGACCCACTCCGCCCGAGCGTACCATCGCTTCCGCAAAAAAGTAACGGCGCCGAGCACCTCTCTGAAGCCGCTGCCCAGGGGGTGCGCCAGAGGTTGATTGAGGTGGGTGAATCCCTGAAGGGCATTGGCAGCCGCATAGCTCCCCTCCTCCGCTTGATTGTACTCGAGCCGTACATCAAAATATTTAGCCAATCCGTAGGCGTGCACCCCCGCCTGAAAACCGCCTTTTGCATTCCCACCGCGGTCACGCATGTACTGTCCGTAGAGACGCAGTTTATCAACGGGTTGCCAGGCAGCATTTACCCCCACCATGGCATTGCGGTTCGGATCGTCGAGGCCGAACCTCAAGGTATTGGTAAAAATCAGGGGATTCAGGGCACTGTAGTCAAAAGGAGTGTTGCCGCTGCCCTCCCGAAATGCGCGCCACATCACCGCCTCGTAGAAACCGATTTCCAGAGATTTCACCGGTTTGATCGAAAGGTAATTGAACGAGACCCGCTTTCGCTTAAATAGGGATTCCGGAGCATCGCCGAGGGGCAGGCGCTCCAAGCTTTGCATCAGGGCCACATTGTTTCGCAACTGCACTTTACCGCCCCAAAGACTCAGCGTGTAACCCGCAAAGGGGTAGTTGAATGCATTGTCAGAAAGCAGAAGGGACCGGCTCCCGTGGCCGAGGAAGTGCTTAAAATGTCCCGCCTGTACCGTGAGCCATTTTGCGGGATTGAAGCCCACGAATCCGCTCGCCATACTGAAATCGTATCCGCCTTCTCCGAACGGTTTCACGCGCCCCATACCGGGCACCACGTTGTAATTCTGTACAAAGTCGGTGAGGTAGACGGGAAAGCGGGCCTGATTCTCCGTAAAATCGGTGTAGACATATACCGCATCACCCACCTTTCCGCTCACGGCAAATCCGCGTGTATTGACGTAGAGGGGATTCGGGTTACCTTCCGGAAATCCGTTTCTCCGCAGCTCCTCGCCGCCGGAGAAGTTGAAGATCGGGTCGAAAACAAAACGCAAACCGGGCTTATCCGCAATGACCAGGTGCTCTTCAAAAATCTTCCGGTGCACAAGGCTGCGCGCTGCTGAGGTATCTCTGTGCACTGCCGCATCAGGGTCAAAATCTTCGATAAACCCGGTGTAAACAGGCTGCATGCCTGAGTGTACCGCCGTTTGACGGTGTACATCTTCACGGACCATTTGCATCCGTGAAATGTCGTCCATGGGCAAGATAAATTCCTGTGCACTCAGCCCGGTCGAAATGAGGCCCATCCCGAAAACCCATGCATACAGGGCAAAGCCCGAGGGCTCAGATAGGTTTTTTTTCTGCCGTTTCAGCATAGCTCTTGCAAACTTCGGCAATGCCGTCTTCAAGCGTAATTTTATGCTTCCAGCCCAAGGCCCGAATTTTAGAAACATCGGTGAGTTTGCGGGGAGTTCCGTCAGGCTTCGAAGTGTTGAAGACCAGACTTCCTTCAAATCCGGATGCGCGGGCAATCATGCGTGCGAGGGTTTCGATGGTGACATCCTCGCCGGTACCTATGTTGAGAAATTGCTTTCCGTCGTAATTTTCCATGAGGAAAAGACATGCTTCGGCCAGGTCATCCACATGAAGAAATTCACGCATCGGCTTGCCCGAACCCCATACTTCCACTTCGCTTTTTCCGTCGCGTACGGCCTCGTAAAATTTGCGCACCAAAGCGGGAAGGACATGGGAATTCTGCAGGTCGTAATTGTCATTGGGGCCGTAAAGGTTCGTCGGCATGGCAGAGATGAAATTGGCGCCGTACTGATCGCGGTAGGCCTCACAAAGTTTGATCCCCGCAATTTTTGCAACGGCATAGGGCTCATTGGTGGGTTCGAGCGGGCCGGTGAGCAAGGCTTCCTCGGGCATGGGCTGAGGAGCCGCTTTGGGGTAAATGCAAGTTGAGCCGAGAAAGAGGAGTTTATCAACTCCGTGCACATAGGCGGCGTGAATCACATTGGCGGCTATGGCCAGGTTGTCGTAGAGAAACTCGGCGCGGTAGGTATTGTTGGCCTGTATCCCTCCTACCTTTGCCGCAGCCAGGTAGACGTATCGGGGGCGCTCTTCGGCAAAAAATGCATGAACCGCAGCTTGATCCCGCAGGTCGAGCTCGGAGGAGGAACGCACGATCAGATTCCCGTAACCGCTGCGCTTCAGGGCCCGTACCAGTGCGCTCCCCACCATACCGCGGTGTCCGGCCACAAAAATTTTGGCTTGTTTATCGATATCACTCATTGTAATTGAGCACAGTGTGGCCTCCGTCCATGAGATATTTGTCGCGTTTGAACAGGGCGATATCCGCTTCGGTCATTTCGTCGATCAAGCGGTCGAGGTCATAGTCCGGCACCCAGCCGAGGTTCTTCCGCGCCTTTGAGGGGTCGCCTACGAGGAGATCTACTTCCGTGGGGCGATAGTACCGCGGGTCTACCTCTACGACCACTTTACCGTTGTCACTGCGCACGCCCTTTTCATCTGCACCCTTGCCCCGCCATTCGATCGGAATACCGGCCTTCGCAAAAGATTTTTCCAAAAATGTGCGCACCGAATACTTCACGCCGGTGGCAAGCACATAATCCTCCGGGGTGTCCTGCTGAAGCATGAGCCACATTCCCTTCACATAGTCCTTGGCATGGCCCCAGTCGCGCTCGGCGTGGAGGTTACCGATGTAGAGTTTTTCCTGAAGGCCGAGAGAGATGCGCGCGGCGGCCCGCGTAATTTTTCGCGTCACGAAAGTTTCCCCCCTCAGGGGACTCTCGTGGTTGAAGAGGATTCCGTTGCAGGCAAACATTCCGTAGGCCTCGCGGTAATTTTTGGTGATCCAAAACGCGTAGAGTTTGGCCACGCCGTAAGGGCTTCTGGGGTAAAAAGGCGTAGTCTCGGTCTGGGGAGTTTCCATTACTTTGCCGTAGAGCTCGCTGGTGGATGCCTGGTAGATTTTGGTTTTCTCCTCCATTTTAAGAATGCGCACCGCTTCCAGCAGGCGAAGCGTACCCATGGCGTCCGTATTGGCGGTGTATTCGGGAGTTTCGAAAGACACCTGCACGTGCGACATCGCTCCGAGGTTGTAAATTTCATCGGGCTGCACCTCCTGAATGATACGGATCAGGTTTGTAGCATCGGTGAGGTCGCCGTAGTGCAGAGTAAATTTCACATTCTTCTCGTGGCGGTCTTGGTAAAGGTGGTCTACGCGGTCTGTATTAAAAAGCGAACTGCGCCGCTTGATGCCGTGTACATTGTACCCTTTTTCGAGCAGGAGCTCGGAAAGATAGGCGCCGTCTTGTCCGGTAACACCCGTGATGAGGGCCGTTTTTTGAGGCATTTACAAAGGTTTTTGCAAAAGTAAGAGAATTACCCGGCCTTGCGCGGGGGCGGCATTCTTAAACCAATCAATAGCCGCTTCCGCTGCCCTTGATGCTTTCTACCGGATGCCAAGTGGTTTTGGTCTCCTGAAGATCAATAATATACTCGGGCCCGGGGGCATCGGTTTCTGCGGAATCATAGAAGAAGGTCCGCTTCACATTCTCAGCGGCGTGCTGCCCGAGCTCCATGCGTGCGGAAGCGGAGGCATCCCACACCACCAGCGCATTTACGTCCATGTGGGAGGCGAAATGATGCTGAAGCTCACTCCTTTTTCCCGTAAGGATATTGATGACCCCTGCGGGCACATCAGAAGTAGCGATCACCTCTGCAAAGCTGACGGCGCAGAGGGGAAAATTTTCCGAAGCCAAGACCACGGCGGTATTGCCGCCGCACACGGCCGGGATTACGGCCTTGATGACGCCTTTCAGTGCCGAGCCGTTCTCAGCCATTACGGCCACCACACCGGTGGGTTCGGGAACGGAAAAGTTAAAATGTGAAGAAGCCACCGGATTTACAGCGCCGTACACCTGGGTGTACTTATCGCACCACCCCGCATAGTACACGAGCAGATCAATCGAATCTGAAAATTCCTTCTGCGCGCGGGAAGCGCTGTGGCCCATCGCCTGCATTTCATCGAGAAATACCGAGCGCTTTTGCTGCAGCATTTCAGCGATGCGGTATATGATTTGGGAACGGTTGTAGGCACTTCTGTCTTGCCATCCTTCCTGCGCCTTGCGCGCAGCAACCACTGCATTGCGGAAATCCTTGCGGGAGGAGAGGCACATATTGGCAAGAAACTTTCCGTCCTTGTCTTTCACATCGAAGTAGCGCCCGCTTTCGGTGCGGGGAAATGCCCCGCCGATGAATATCTTATAAGTTTTACTCACGTCAATTCCTCCCGTGATTTGCTGTGTTTTCTTTGTCGCCATATCAATGCAGATTTACATAAGCGCGCAGCCCGTGCAGACCGCCTTCCCGTCCGAATCCCGATTCTTTGTATCCTCCGAAAGGTGAAGTCGGGTCGAATTTATTGTAAGTATTGGCCCACACCACGCCCGCTTTGAGTCGGGTGGTGAGGTTGAAAATTTTGGATCCTTTGTCGGTCCATACCCCGGCTGAGAGGCCGTAAGGCGTATTATTGGCTTTATCAATCACCTCATCTACCGTACGAAAAGTCTGTATAGCCAGCACCGGTCCGAAAATCTCTTCCCGGGCGATTACACTGCTCTGTGCCACATCGCTGAAGAGGGTGGGGCGGCACCAAAACCCCTTTTCGGGAACGGGGCAGTCGGTTTGAAACATGGTGAGACCTTCTTTTTTCCCTTTTGCGAGGTAGGAGTTGATCGTCTCCAGCTGGCCTTTGGAGTTAATGGCACCCACGTCGGTATTCTTATCGAGGGGATCGCCGAGTATGAGGCTTTCCATGCGGTGCTTGAGCCTGCGGTCCACCTCGGCAGCCACACTCTCCTGAACAAAAAGCCGCGACCCTGCGCAGCACACGTGGCCCTGATTGAAGAAAATTCCGTTGATAATCCCCTCTACGGCTTGGTCGATGGGGGCATCTTCGAAGATGATATTGGCAGCTTTTCCGCCGAGTTCGAGGGTGAGTTTTTTATCGGTGCCCGCCACCGTTCGTTGGATCATCTTGCCCACATCCGTAGAGCCGGTGAAAGCGATTTTGTCTACATCGGGATGCTCCGTAAGGGCCCTGCCGGTGGCACCCGCTCCGGTCACAATGTTCACCACCCCGTCCGGGAGGCCGGCATCGCGGATGAGCTCGGCGAGCTTAAGCGCGGTGAGCGAGGTGGTCTCGGCAGGCTTGAGCACCACGGTATTTCCCGTGGCGAGTGCAGGCGCTATTTTCCAGGCCGCCATGAGCAGGGGAAAGTTCCAGGGGATGATTTGCCCCACCACACCGAGCGGGCTCACCTTCCTGACGGGAAAAGCATATTCAAGCTTATCCGCCCAGCCCGCGTGGTAAAAGAAGTGGGCTGCGGCAGTGGGCACATCCACATCGCGGGATTCGCGTATGGGCTTGCCGCCGTCGAGGGATTCAATCACGGCAAATTCCCGGGCGCGTTCCTGAATGAGGCGTGCAATCCGGAAAATGTACTTGGCCCTTTCTTTTGCGGATATTTTTGACCAAACCCCGTTATAAGCTTTGCGGGCGGCCTTGACGGCTTTGTCCACATCGCGTCCATTGGCTTCGGCGATTTCTGCGAGCACCTCTTCGGTGGCCGGGTTTACGGTCTTAAAGTACTTTTTGCCGGAAGGCGCTGTGAACTTTCCGTCGATGAAGAGTTCGTAACGTTTGTCAATATGAATGTGGTCCGTACTTTCGGGAGCGGGAGCCAGGTTCCAATCCGCATTATTGTCAGTTTTGGCCATATCAGTCTATTGCGAAGTATGCACCGGATTGGTAAGCTCCGGTTTTTTGTTTTACCAATTGCTTGAGCAGGTCATTCGCCAGTGAGCTGGCGCCAAACCTGAACCACTTGTTGTCGAGCCATTTTTGGCCGAGTGTTTCTTTCACCATGATGAGATAGTGCAGTGCGGCTTTGGCATTGGAGATTCCGCCTGCGGGTTTCATTCCCACCATTTCGCCGGTGGCGAAGTAGTGGTCACGGATCACTTCGAGCATGGTGAGGGTCACGGGCATGGTAGCAGCGGGTTGAATCTTTCCCGTAGAGGTCTTGATGAAATCTGCCCCCGCAGCGATGGCGATACGGCTTGCAAAAGCCACATCGTCCAGGGTGCCCATCTCTCCGGTTTCGAGGATTACCTTGAGCCGAGCCTTTCCGCAAGCTTCTTTCACGGCGGCGATCTCGTCATACACGAAGTTGTAATCTCCTGCGTGGTAGCGGCCGCGGCTGATGACCATATCGATCTCATCGGCGCCGGCATCCACGGCGATTCGCGTATCTTCCAGCTTTACCTCGCGCGAAGATTGGCCCGCCGGAAATGCGGTAGCCACGCTGGCTACCTTCACGCCGCTGCCTTTGAGCGAGGCCTTGGCCACCGCTACCATAGAGGGATACACGCATACCGCAGCCACCGTGGGCAGTCCCGCATAGGCATCGTGAAGGTGCATGGCTTTGTAGCACATTTGGCGCACCTTGCCGGGGGTGTCTTTTCCCTCCAGGGTGGTGAGGTCGATCATATTGAGCGCCATTTTAAGGCCACTGACCTTTGCTTCCTTTTTTATGCTCCGCGTTTTAAAACGGGCGCATCGCTCTTCCGTACCGACCTGATCAACGGCTTTTCTCGAAATATTCTCAGTCATAAATTTACTGACGGTTTGAGCCAAATATAGCACATTTGGCTTAGGTGCACGGCATAAAAAAACCCGCAGCGGTGCACTGCGGGCCTCGGGATCAAAATCAGATCGCTGCCTTTCGGCAAAAAATTATTTCAGCGTGAATCGGATGGGCAGGTTGTACTGTACTTTCACGGGCTTGCCTCGCTGCTTTCCGGGGGTCCACCTCGGCATGGCTTCCACCACGCGAATGGCTTCCTCGTCGCATCCGCCGCCGATGGAGCGGAGCACTTTTACGTCGCGCACATTGCCCTCTTCATCTACAACGAAGGTGACAAAAACAGTTCCCTGAATACCGGCATCTTTGGCGATGGCCGGATATTTAATATTGTTGCCGAGGTACTTCATCAATGCCGCATCTCCGCCGGGGAAGGAAGGCATGTCCTCAACGATGGTGAAAATCTGCTCTTCCACCACTTCTTCTTCTACCGTCTCAATGAACTCAATCTCTGTACTTTCATCAATTTCGAGGTCATCGATCACGAGTTCTTCTTCGATCTCTTTTTCATCCTCTACAATCTCAATGACGGTAGTGGGTGCGGGCGGGGGCGGAGGAGGCGGAGGCTGCTGCTGTGAGATGGGAATGATTTCCTCTTCGATCAGATCGAGGTCGAGGTCGCCGAGCTGACGTACTTCGGTCTCGAAGGTTTTCCACTCAAAGGCTACCAGCACCAAGGCGGTGGCGAATAAAATCCCCGTGATGATCAGCGGCACGCGCTTGTTTTCGAGGTTGGCTTCAGGAGTTTTTTTTGGTTCCATATCGGGTGGGTTGGTTCACCGGTCGGGCGAAAGTAAAAAAGAAAGTTCAGAATTCCCGGCTTCGGTTGTTTATTTGACCAAACCGTAGCAAGTCACGTGCCTTAAATTGTTAAATCAGGTCGATCAGCCAAAAAAACCTGCAGCCCGCTTGAGCAGCGTCGGGGCAAGAGCCACGCCGATGAGGGCTCCCGCGAGGTCGGCCGCCACATCGCCGATACTTCCGTACCGGGTAGGGATCAACTCACTTTGAACGACTTCCGTGAAGAGTCCGAAGGCGAGACAGAGCAGAACGATGGTTGTTTTTGTTTTTACGGTGAGTGCCCGTTCACCCTTTCGGCGCAGCTCACCCCATACCATGAATGCGGCAAGCAGAGCGAATACGCCCATGTGCGCGACCTTGTCTTCCCAATCAATTGTCCAAAAATCAATATCGGGCAGGACCTCTCCGGGCAAAATGCAGAGAACAAATATGACCAGCGCCCAGGCAAGCGACAAAAAGTGGGCGCGGAGCAAGCCGGGCTTTTTATCCGACAACTTCTTTGTAACCTTCGGCATCGAGCAGCTCAGACAGATCGGCGCTGTCATCAAATGAGATTTTGATCATCCAGCCTTTACCGTAGGGCTCGTCGTTGACAGCCTCGGGGTTCGACTCCAATTCGGTATTGACTTCCTCCACCTTTCCAGCAAAGGGCATAAAAAGGTCAGAGACGGTTTTTACGGCCTCAATGGTTCCGAATACTTCTCCGCTGTCGAGCTCCTCCCCTTCGGTTTCGATTTCTACAAATACGATATCGCCCAATTCACCTTGTGCGTAATCGGTGATGCCCACGAAAGCAGTATTGCCTTCTATGCGCACCCACTCGTGGTCTTTGGTGTACTTGAGGTCTTGCGGGATGTTCATGGTGCTCGGAATTTTACGGATTATTGCGTCAATGTAAAGCGCAAAGATATACCTGTGTTGATATTTGAGGTAGGAAATGAAATGGAAACCTTGGGCTCATTGATCTGGTGATCATAGAAAAATCTGATATTCAGCCTGTCCGAGAGCACATAATCAACGGAAGTTTTTATAGAAATCAGGTTTTGCCCGGAAGTGATTTGGTTGGTTCCTTCGTCCATGCGTCGGGCAATCATCTCCGTGTCACGGATACTGAGGTCGGCGCGGACGTTCAGGTCGCTTTTGCGCTTTTTCCCGCCTATTTTTACCTCAACATTCGGGAAGCGGTACCCCGCACCGATCACATACTCATTGCTGTTATTCTCAGTAAGCTGAAAGTTTGCGGTACTGAAGGCGAGGGTCCGGTTTCGGCTGATTTCGAAATTTGTGATAAGGGAGTTTTGCCAAGTCATATCGATTCGAATCAGCGGGCTGAGCTGCTCAGAGATGGTGATGGCCTGAATCTGTGTGGTGGGAATAAAGTTGCGTTCTTCGGAATTGTCGCGGAGGGGGCGTCCTTCAAAATCGAGCCCGGCCGCGAGGTTGGTAGTAAAATTATTGACGCTGTAGGTACTTCGGTAGGCGTGGGCGATGGTTACGTTTCGGAAGTACTTCTTGAGGGCGGGAATTTTTGAAAGACCGTCGTAGTTGATGGTCCAGTTGGGATTTCGGATGGCGTCGAGGATGGTAAAATCATTCACATTGAGCCTTACTTCCTCAACACTTTGCCCCGTGTATGCCGCCAGGAAAGCGGGTATGACTACATCTTGGGCACTCGGCCCGAAACCGTCGGCATATGCAACACCGTCCTCGGTCACAAACCCGGATCCCGGTTCGCTGAGCCCGGTCTCCACCGCCAGTCGATTGGATATTTCGGACCGGAGTTCCGTAAACCGCTCAAAAGTGGGACTGATATTGTTCACAGATTCATCCATCATGGTACGCCACGTAATCATGGTTGTTGTGAAGCTACCCGTCTGGAATGCACTCTCTTCCAGATACTGCTGCAGGTTGTTATTGTACCTGAAAAAGGAGCCGTCATTAAACGATCTGCTCTGCTGCGCGCTCACCTCCACGCGAAGGTTGGGCAAAGGTTCGAGGTTTACCCGAAGGTTGAAATCTTCGGTATAGGTCTCCAAATACTGGGAGTTGATAAACTCGTTTTCAACCATCCAGCCGCGGAGAGCGGCTTGCCTGTTGAAATTCTCAAACTGGTGACCGAGCACAAATCCGATTCCCGGCGCATTAAAGCCGGGGTCCATACCTATGATGTTTGAAGTCCGGTTGTATCCCGGCAGGAGCGTACCCTCATTTTGGCTGTAGATCAAGGATACGTTTTTCAGGCTCATTACCATCTTTGCCAGGTAGTCTAAGGCGTTGGGAGCATTCGGATCTTTCTCCTTCTTTCCGTCTTCTTCCTCTTCTTTTTTCTGTTCCTGACGGGCGGGTTGTCTGCCTCCTCCCCTGCCGCCGCCGCGGCCCTGCTTTTGGAATTTTTGGTTCACATCCTTGAAAAACTTCCACTTATTGTACAGCGTGAGCATATTGGCCTGGCCGTTCACACTGATGTTTCGCGAGTTCTGGATCACGTTTCCGAGGGTGTCTTGGGAGAAGGGCGCCCGCTGCCAGTTGTAATTACCCGTGTATCTGAAATCCAAGGAGAGGAAATCCAAGATGGGAATCTTATCGATCGGCACTTTATAATTACCCGTCACCGTTTGCCGGAAATCCACATTGTCCCCGAAGCTCATAATGCTCTGCCATACAGTATCACGGTAGGCATTAAAAAACTCGCGGTCCTCGCGGTCTATTCTTCCGAAGGGCTCTCGGATGAAAGAGAGGTTGGTGGCGCTGTAGGTGAAACGCAACGACTGGGTCATGTCGTACTGCACATCGTACACACGGTTCCAGTTGAAAACCTTCGTGTATAGCACGGGCTGCTCAAAATCGAAGAGGTCCACGTTGTTGGTAAACTGCTGTTCGTTGTAGGTCCGAAGGATGTCAGAACGGAAGGAAATATTCTTCGGAATCAAATTGAAGTTGAAATCTTTGATCAGCTTGAAATAGTCTGACTTTCGCAGGAATTTGCTTTGAGCGAAGGGCTTAATATTGTTTGGCTTCAGGGTAAAATTGTACCCGAGACCGAGCCTGAATTGGCGCTGATTATCGAATTCCGTGTTGAAGTCATAATAGGTGCGCTCGCTGTAGGCCACCGTGGCATTCCAGTTTTCTATATCGTATATACGGGGTTGCTTGTCGGGGTTGGTGCGCTCCTTCCTTAAGTTCGTCAGGTTCACACTCCGACGGCGGGTATAGGTCTGAGAGCGTTGACGCAGTTCTCTTCTGTCATCGGCGCTGAGGTCTTCCGCCACTTGACTCAGCTCGAGGTCCGGGGCCAGCGGATCAAACTTAGGCAGGACCACTTGCTCTGCCTGACTGATAAAAAGCGGCACTCTCACGCCGCTTTCTTCAGGGAGGAACTTTCCGAGTTCCAAGTTACTTTGGGCATCATAGCCGTAAGAGGTCTCGAGGGGCCGCTCGGCCACCCGGCTCTCCAGGGAACCGAAGTTGGGTGTACTGATATTTCCGGACAGGCTGAGCGTACCCAAGTCCGCGAGCTGCGCGTTGACACGTGCCACGGCCGCCCAGCCGCCTTCGTTGTTAAAGTCGGTCAGGCGGAGTTCGTTTACCCAAATCTCTGCGCTCTGGCGGAGGCCGTCGTCTTCCGCCCAGATGTTTTCTGTCGCGGCGGGGTTACGAACCCCGATCATGATGGTTCGCACGGAGCTCAGTACGGGATTACCGCGTATGCGAATCCTCCGGTCACCGTCCATCACGGTGTAGAGGCTGGCTTCGGGAAATCCCGATGCATTTCTCGCGCTTTTGGCCTCCTGAAGCTTGGTAAATTCAATCTTCATATTGTTGGCTTCGGGCCAAATATTTTGTGGGGTACTGGAAGCGTTGAGCGGGGTTGGTAATACGGGAATCTCGTATTCGTAAAAGTTTTGCTCAAAGTCGGTTCCGAGGCGCACGAATACGGTCATATCTCCGAATTCAATCAACCGATCCAAGTCAATAGATTCCCCGTGGATAAACATCTCGAGGTTTCCGTACATCCGCATATCAATGTCGACACTGCGGAAAGCGGCCCGTGCATCACCGTCTTCCAGGTTGCGCACCAAGAGCACGAGCGATTGCTCGTTGAGGCTTCGGAGGTTGGCTGTTCCCGCGTCGATCTCGCGAAGAATTCCGGGCGGGGTCACGTAATTCAAGGGGACGCGCTGACTGTTCTCTTCGATGTTTACCGCGAGGAGGTCAAACTCGGTGGTACCCGGAGCACCGGGGGTAAATTCGCCTTCACGCAGCGATTGCAAATAGCGACGCCATTCACCGCGAATAAGCTCGAGACGGGCAAAACGCAGAACGACAGGAGTTTCAAAACCTATCGTCGTCATACGAAGGAAGCGGACGGAACGAAGGTCTTGAATATTATTGATCGACCGACCGGAGCGCACGGGTATTTTAAACTGGTACCAATCTACATTCCTTCCGTCGGGTGATATCCCCGTCACCACATCGGTGATGTAGTTGGACCCCACCTGCCACGCATCAGGCACCAATTGCGGGTCCGGCAGGTCAATGGCGTACTCGTAGTACGACTCGGCCTCGGCGAGGGTAAGGTCCTGGTTCAGGTCTTCCGTAGTGGGCAGTGTAGTGGCCTGTGTAGGAAAGGGCTCCGGGCTGTCTTGGGTGGTGATGGAGTTTCCCTCAAAACCGTTAAATTGCTTGTAACGTTCGAGCACGTCGGCGTTTTGCTGATCGTAAAACTGGCTTCTGAAGAACCTGAAATTATCCGTAGAGGGGTCTGCATTCGCCGCCTCCAGAACCTGAGGCGACACCCCCGGAAGGGCGGCCATCCGGTCGAGAAAGTCGCTGAAAAACTCGCGCTCTCCGGCGTCATTCCAGCCGTCGTAGCCCACGTCTTGCTCTAGGTTGGAGTTGGTAGTATTATCAAAAGCGTTCACGATACTCTGGGTGGTGGGTATCCTACCCCAGGCAGTCTCCTCCGTAAAGAGTCCGTTGGGATTGTCCGGATCGAGGGGCAGTCCGTTTTCAAAACTCATCTGCCCGTCGCGGAGTACGTCCTCAGATACGTTCCCCAAATGAACCAACAGCCGTCCGCGCGGGTTACCCGCGGTTCCCACAAATTCGCGGTTGTCATTGTTATAGGGATCCATAATCCAAAACTGGATGAACTCCACGTTGGTCTGCTCAAAGTCCGTTGTATTGATGGGCCGCATCACACCGCCCCAGCGGCTCTCGGGGTTATTGAGCCGTCCGGTTTGCGGATCTATGCCGTCTGAGAATTGGGTAGGCTCTGCATCGTAGTTGTACGGGCCGCGCTCTCCCGGATAGAAGGCCATGTCGAGTGTGGCGATATTGGCCGGGGTTCCCGCGGGGAGCTCCCTGTCGGGAAAAACCTCATTTTCCGTCACCTCACGCTGGTAGTGCCGGCGGTTATTAAGGTTGTCCGGGGTGATGTTGTCATTTCTGAAAAAGAGCGGGTCGATGATGTACCAGGCAAATTTTCCTCGGCGGTATCCCAAGCGGAGGTCGTTGGTCAGGGAGGATTCCGGAAAAATTTCAGGTTGGCCCTGAGGAATCGACGCCAATGCCCAAGATGCAAAGTTTCGCAGGTCGATCAGTGAGATGGTTCCCTCAAAGTCATCTATGTAAGCGCTTCCCGTCTGGCCCACCACCTTGTTGTGGCCGGGGAGGAGCTGGGCAAATTCGAAGCCCGCATCGATCCGCGACTCCTCTGCGGTGTTGATGAAGGGCAGGGCATTGATCGCGTCAGTGATGGCACGGGACTCACGTTGGTAATTGACATCAAAACCCCAAAGGGTATTGTTCATCGGCTCATCCCCGATGTTTACTTTTTGGGTGAGCGGACGCTCATTGAGGTTCATAATGGTGGCACCGATGTTGAAATTTTCATCGAAGCGATAATCAAACCTGGCCCCCATGAGTCGCCGGGTTTGTATGCTAAACAGGTTGTTGCTCTCGACCGATATCTGAATGGGTGTTTGTGACTCCAAAAGACCTGTGTTCAATATTTTAACCCGCCCCATATTGTAGTCCACCGTAAAATCTTGGTTCTCCACAAGGGCCACCCCGCCCGCAGTCACCTGTACGGCACCCTGGGGTATGTTGAGGGTATTGAGCGCAATTTCGTCGGAGGAGGCCGATTTATACGAACCCTTAATTTTGAAACGATTGAGGTACAGGAAGTTTTGCTGCGCCACGATCTTCGTAGAGTCGTAAAGTTGCGGGTAGGCGATATTGGCAATTCTGGCATCAGACATACCCGCATCGGTCAGTTTTTCCTGCAGGTGGGAGCCGAAGGGCTCTATGACGGGAAAATATATCCGTCCGTTTTGGGCCTCAATGGTTCCTCCCTTTGTGGCGGCGTTGTCCACAAAGTCAAAGCGCCCGTCGGGCTGAGGGTTTCCGTTTTGGTCGATTCGGTCGAGCTCAAAGAGACGAATCAAGGGCGTATTCTGGGTTTCGGGATCGGGGATGATGGGCAGGTCGATACCTTTTCCCGGGTCGTTGTACCACACATCGAGAATGAAGTCCTGATTGTTGATTTGAAAAGCACCGAGGGAGTACACGTTTTTCATCATCAGGTCCCAAATGGGATTGGTCACATCGAGTACTGTTCCCTTCAGCAGCTTCAGGAACAAAGCGTTCGGCGCCGTGATTCCGTCGTTTGACAAGTCACCCACCTGATAGGTGGCACCGCCGAGGGTGTATTGGTAAGCCACACCGAGTACCTCATCATTGTTCAGCGATTGGTTGAGGGAGATAAAGCCGAGGCGTTCGTTGAAGGTGAATTCATTCTCGGTCAGTTTTCTGGCATTCGAGAGGCGCTCGAAATCGCGTCCGTTCACAAGATCGTAAGCGGCGAGACCTTGAGATGACTGAGAAAAACCCCTCACTGCGGGGTCATTGTTCATAATAGAATACAGTTGGTTCTGCGCATTGGCGGGAAACCTGTTCAGCGGATTGTCTCCCACTTCCAGCGGCAGGGCCTCATTTTGATACAGGATGTCTTCACCGAGATCGGTAAATCCGATAATGTTTCGGGTATCTTCGACATTGGCTGTTTGGTTCACCACCCACACCTCGATTCGGGTGATTTGCACCCCGGAATTCACCACGGGAAGGCTTCGCATGGCGCGGTCATATTCGGCGCGGAAATAACCGCTGAGGAAGAAGTGGCGGTTGAATTCGTAATTGTCGGCGGTTATTTCGAATTCCTGCATTTGGGCTCCGCCCTGAATGTTGATTTGCTTTTTTTGGCCGCGCTCTTGCGAGAAGATTGTGGTGGCCGTCAGCTTCCCGAAGCGCAATTCGGTCTTCACACCGAAGAGGCTCTGGCTGCCCGAAATCAGCGAGTTGTTCAGGGGCATGCTCACGTTTCCCGCTTCGATCTTTTGGATGATTTCATCCTCGTATCCCTCGTACTCGATCTTGGTTTGGTTTTCAAAATCGAAGGTGGCCTCCGTGTTGTAGTTGGTACTGAGCTGCATCTTCTCCCCGATCTGCCCCACGACATTGAGCTGGATACGCTGATCGAAGTTAAAGGTGGTAATGCGGCGCTGATTAACGGGAATTTGCGGGTTCTCGTTGTAGTTGGTATTGGCCCCGAAGATGAGTTCGGCAGTACCCTGGGGCTTGATTTCCACCTTATTTCCCCCGAATATGCGGTCGAATCCCTTGCTCTTGATTTCCAGACTCGGGGCAAAGGGATCCATACCGCTTTCGTTATCGCCCGACATCTCATCAAAAGCGCGGATTTCCTTCCAATAGTCCTTCTCGGTGTTTTTCTTGATGTAATCCATGTACTCGTCAAAGGTCATGACGGTGGGGCTGCGGTAGTCGATTTGGTCGCCGATGCGCTTGTAGAAGTAGTACTCTCCCGTCTCCGTGTCATACTCGATGACGTTGTTCATATTGCTCGGATCGGTGAGGGAAATGCGGTTTTCACCGCCGTAGGGGTTGATTTGATCTTGGAAGGGGAAGGGAAGGTCTGTTTCGGGAGAATCGACCGGGAGGATAAGCACTTCGGGCAGGTTGACAACAGAATCGTCTAAGTGAGGCCTGCCGGCACTACCCGTCCAAACCCACAACAAAAGCGTGGCCGCTATGGCTATTTGCCAAATATTTCGAAACCGTAAACCCAAATCAAATTTGCGCCAGAGCCGCGTCTCAAGCCAACCTCTTAAGACTCAACTTTATTAAATCCTCAATTTTAAGTGATTCGCCGTTCTCATCAAGGATTTTGTCGACGATTTTCTGCGTTTTGCGCTGATCAAAACCCAGATTGTGCAGTGCTCTTAACGCTTCAGACCGGACGGTATTGCTCGAATCGTTAACAAAATCTAAATTTTCTCCGCCGAGCCCTATTTTGTCTTTGAGGTCCACGATGATACGTTGGGCAGATTTTGCCCCGATTCCCTTAATTTTTTGGAGGCTTCCCACATCTCCGGTCGCGATGGCCGATTGAAGCCTTGCGGGCGCGAGGGTACTGAGCGCAGCCATTGCAGAGGCAGGCCCGATACCCGATACCGAGATCAGTGCGCGAAACATCTTCCGCTCTGCCTCTGCCGAAAACCCGTAGAGCAAGTGCGCATCTTCGCGAACAACGGTGTGGGTGAGTATCTTGACCTGCTTTTTTCCCGCGAGGGCTTCAAAGGTGGTCAGGCTTACCGCCATGATGTAGCCGGTGCCGTTGGTTTCTACAACGATATGGGTAGGTGTGCGCTCTGTAAGCTCCCCCCTGATGTATTCGATCATGTTTGGATAAGCATCTCTCCGAAGCGGAAATACAAAGGATGATCAGAGACTTCAATTCTGATGCCCCTTGAACCCTGCCGCCGCGGCGTTTCGGGCGGTAAAAGTAAAAATCTACCTTTGGAAACTGTGAAAAGATGTAAACAAGTTTGAACACTTATGAAGGTAGTGGTATTCAGCGGGGCCGGCATCAGTGCCGAGAGCGGAATCAAGACCTTTCGCGACAGCGGGGGCCTGTGGGAAAATTACAGCATAGAGGAGGTAGCTACGCCGGAGGCATTTGCGACTAATCCTGAACTGGTGCTGGAGTTTTACAATATGCGGGTGCGCGATTTACAGAAAGCAAAACCCAATGCCGCGCACCTCGCCATCGCAAAGCTGGAAGAGAAATACGCGGTGGATGTGATCACCCAAAACGTGGACGACCTGCACGAGCGTGCCGGCTCCGCCAATGTACTTCACCTGCACGGGGAGCTGACCAAATGTCGCAGCGTATCAGATGAGCACACCCTCTACCCCATGCCCGAAACGGGGCTGAAGCTCGGTGATCTCTGCCCGCAAGGGGCACAACTCCGACCGCACGTGGTGTGGTTCGGTGAGATGGTGCCCGCCATGGACGAGGCGCTTCGCGTGGTGAGAGGTGCGGATATACTCATCATTGTAGGCACCTCTCTTCAGGTATACCCTGCGGCAGGCCTGGCCTTCGAGGCACCTGAAAGTGCTGAAATATTCTTGGTAGATCCGGGAGAAATTCCGGAATACATGAAGCAGAAAGTCATTCACTATAAAGCGAACGCTGCCACGGGAATCCCTCGCTTGGCAAAGGAAAGGCTGGGCCTCGACACGGATTGAACAAGGCTGAAGGCATCATCAGGTCGCTGATGCCGTGCGAAGGAATTACATTTATTGCTTTACAACCACACTCGAGGAGCGCAATTCACCTTCGCGGTCCAGCAGACGCACCACGTAAGCGGCCCGGGGAAGCTCGGCAATATCGATCAACTCGCTTCCGTTCAGCATCACCCGTTTGAGCAGACGGCCGTCAGTGCCGAAGATTTCGGCGGTGTGGATTTCGTGTCCGGCCTCAATGCGAAGCTGATCAACGGTGGGATTGGGATAAACCCTGATGTTCTGTCGGTACTGCTCCTGCACCGAAAGGGTGGTATTAAAAAGAAAAAAAACGTCTGTGGTGTCCGTCGGATTGGCCGCATCCACCATTTTCACCTCCACAATGGCCTCTCCGGGAGTACCGTCAGGGTAGATGTGAACATCGATATTGCCCGCAGCGCCTCCTTCAAGTTGGAAAGCCTGAGAATCTACCCAGGGAAAATAGCATTGTACGATGTCGCAAACAGCCGTCTCCCAACCTTCAGGCAAGACATGAATCGTGCGGTACCAAGACACGTCAATGGGTCCGTCACTATCATTGGTAATGGTGCTGTTTGCGACCACATCCACCTCATCAAAAGAAAAATCGTTGTTGGAAGCCGGATTCGGGCTTACGGTAAATTGAGCATTCAAATCGGAGGCTATGCACATTGCGCATGCGGCAACCGAAAAAAGGATAATTTTCTTCATTGGGATTTCTTTTGATTCAAGCGAAGCCCGGATGTTCGTCAAATTCCGGGTCTTGTCCTTCACAGACAAATGTAGGAAACTAAATGCTGCACCGCGCTTCTACCCTTGAACATAATAAAAGGTAGGAATACAAGCATTACAAGCCTTTCGCAAAACTGACAATCACAGCAGCCCGAGCAATGATCAACCCCTGAAAAATTCAATGAACTTGAAATCATCACTATGCCACCCGGAAAATCGCGTTGATCAGCACAGAAACCTGAAATTGAATACTTGCCGAGGCCTGAAATAAAGCCCCGAAAAAACTTAGAAATCCAAGTAAAACCGAGGATGATTCAAAATAAATCGAATTTCGGCTTGGTGTGATTAACAAAAATCAACACTTTTACACTCCGCTTTAATAGTGACGCGGAGCATCAATCTTATTTCCACCAATTGAACCTTACGATGAAAAAAATCTATCTTCTCGGTTTGGCCGCTATTCTTACTTCGGCCATCGCTTACGGCCAGTCTCAGCGCCTCGTGCTTCTCGAGCACTTCACGGGCGCCTCATGTCCGCCGTGTGCTACCTTCAATCCTGCCGTGAATACGCTGCTGGATGCCAATCCCGATAAAATTATCGGATTGAAATACCAGCTGGCACCTCCGGGTTTTGATCCGATGTATAACCACAACCCCCAGCACGCCGGAGCGCGCGCCGGATATTACCAGGTAACGGGCATCCCAAACTCCGTGCTCGACGGCAACTTTTACAATGACCACCCCAACGGCTGGGGAATTGCCGAGGTAAATGCCCGATACGCGGTGCCTTCGCCCTTCGAAATAGAGATCAGCTACGAAATTTCCCCTACGGAAATCACTGCCGAAGTAACTGTCACTGCTTCACAAGATTTCAATGACAACGACCTCAGACTCCATACGGTAATCATCGAGGAGGACATCACCTTCAGCGAGCCTCCCGGAAGCAACGGGGAAGATGTTTTTAAAAATGTGATGAAGCAAATGCTGCCCAATCAGAACGGAACCACGCTGCCTACGGAGTGGACAGCAGGGCAGAGCGAAAGCTATACCCTGTCTTGGGAGCACCAGAACATCTACACCTACACAGAGCTGGCGGTGATTGCTTTCGTGCAGAACAACACCACACGTGAAATACACCAAGCGGCACTGGAAAACGAATACACCGTAGCCTCTCAATACAGCCTGGCCGCGCAAACCATCGAGCTCTCAGGACAGCCGACCGCCACTTGCGAAGGCAACGAGATGACATTCACCCCCGAAGTGAAGCTCTTGTACCTCGGCTCTGATGAACTTACAGAGGCGGATGTCGAGTTCACAATTAACGGACAGTCGTACAGCGCGTCTTGGACCGGTACAGCCACTACACTGGAGCAAATCGAACCCGATTTTTCACCCATTACAGTAGTAAACCAAGGTATGAATGCCATCACCGTCGAAGCCACAGGGCTGAACGGTTCGCCCAATGAACTCGAGGGTTCTTTCGAAGCCGCTTGGGACCTGTCTTCGGCTACAACCGTAAACGTAGTTACCGTTACCATCGGGCTGGACAACTGGCCGGAGGAAACCGAATGGGACATCACAAATCCCGACGGCGCCGTAGTTGCTTCGGGCGGTCCGTATTCCGGTCAGCCTTACGCCACCATCACAGTGGACGTATCCTTGGATGATTTGGGCTGTCACTTTTTCAATCTTTACGATGATTTCGGTGACGGATTGAATGCTTCTCAATGGGGAGCGCTCGATGACGGCTTTGCCGAAATCACCGACGCACAAGGAAATGTAATTCTGAGCTACGACGGTTCCACCGAATTCAGCGAGCTTAACGCCCCGTTTGAGGTGAGTGAAATCCTCAGCGTTCAAGAGCAAAACCCCTATTTAAACGGTGTATCTCTGTTTCCGAACCCGACTTCCGGAATCCTGAATCTGGAATTCAACCTCACCCAAATGCAAAATACTTCTGTACACATTTTTGATGTAACGGGAAAACAAGTGCTTGCAGAAGGCTTAGGCACCTTGGGAGAAGGACAATACCTGCGCAGCATTGACCTTTCGGCGCTGTCGCCCGGACTCTACATTATAAATGTGACCACCGGCGATGCTGCACAAGCCTTTAAAGTGACCGTAACCGACTAAGCGCCGCAAGGAGTTTTTTTGGCACAATTTTGACAATCAGAATCAGGCTGCGACAGCGATACAGCTGTAGCGGCCTGATTTTTTTGCTTACAATAAAACAATGATTATGCGCTACATCCTGCTACTCGCCTCAATACTGGTCTTGAACGCGGGCCTTCACGCCCAAGACGGCCGAAAAATCCCCTCTACCGTGGTCAAAGGGCTCGACGGCCGGTCCTTTAATACCGGCGATTTTCAGAATGAAGGCAACCCGATGATTATCAGCTTTTGGGCCACTTGGTGCGCACCGTGTAAGCGGGAGCTGAACAGCATTGCCGATCTCTACGACGATTGGCAAGACGAAACCGGGGTGAA
>PXBH01000154.1 GCA_003565555.1 Cryomorphaceae bacterium
AAGGCATTAAGGAACATTAAGCCTGTGACTCACCCACCGCGCCCTGTCACGCCCTTCTCTTAATCCTCTTAATGCCTAAATGTTAGTGAAAAAGGCGCCGAAGGCGCTTTACGTGAAGGGCTTAAAAAAGAAACATTAAGGCATTAAGGAACATTAAGTGGGTGACTCAACCGTGGCGCCTTTTCACGCCCTAATCTTAACGCACCGGAATACTTCGTATCAGACAGAAGAGACAACCGAACTTGATTATCTTCTTTCAGCACCGTTGCCGCCCCACGGGTTTACCCCTCTTTAAATTGCAGGTCGAAAAGCCCTTTATAGGTCCCGTCTTTTTCGAGCAATTCGGCATGGCTGCCCTGCTCTGTGATGCGGCCCTTGTCCATCACGATAATCTTATCCGCTTTCTGAATCGTGCTCAAGCGATGGGCGATTACAATGCTCGTCCTGTTCTCCGTCAACTTGTCGATGGCATGCTGGATAAGCATCTCAGATTCGGTATCCACGCTCGAGGTAGCTTCATCCAGGATCAGGATATTGGGCTTGTACACATAGGCCCGAATAAAACTGATGAGCTGCCGCTGTCCTACGCTTAGCATGCTCCCGCGTTCCCGCACATTGTAATCATACTTTCCGGGGAGCTTTTCGATAAAATCAGCGGCACCCACAGCCTCGGCGGCAGACCTCACCTCCGCTTCTGAGATCGAAGGATTGCTCAGCGTGGCGTTGTTGCGCACCGACTCTGAAAAAAGAAATACATCCTGCAGTACCACGGCCACCTGGGATCTGAGGTAAGAAAGGTCGTAATCACGTATACTTCTCCCGTCGATCAGGATATCCCCTTTCTGAAACTCGTAAAACCGGTTAATCAGGTTAATCACCGAAGACTTTCCCGCACCGGTAGCCCCGACGAAGGCAACCGTCTCGCCCTTTTTCACTTCGAAGCTCAGATCTTTGAGCACCCAGTCTTCCCCTTCGTAGGCAAACCAAACCCCGTCGAAGACGATATTGCCGCGGATGCCCTCGCGGACATCACCCGTATCCTCGATCCTGTCTTTTACATCGAGCAGCTTAAAGACCCGCTCTGAGCCCACCATCCCCATTTGCAATACGTTAAATCGGTCTGCCAATTGACGTATGGGGCGGTATAGCATATAGATGAAAAGGATAAAAGCCACCAGCTCTCCGCGCGTTACTTTGTCTTCCAAGGCCCCGCCCACACCCCACCACACGAGGAGGGCCAGCGATACGGCTGAGAGAATTTCCACCACGGGAAAAAAGATCGAATATGCCCACACCGAGCGAATATGCGCCTTGCGGTGGCTGCGGTTGATCTCGATAAATTTTGCTTTCTCTTCAGCCTCGCGGTTGAATACCTGCACCACCGACATACCGGTGATGTGCTCCTGCACAAATGCGTTGAGGCGTTGTACCTGTGTACGCACCTGTTGAAAGGCCTTCTTGATGGCGTTTTTGAATACCACCATTACTACGATCAGAAAGGGAATGGGCACCAGACTGTACAAGGTGAGCTGCCAACTGATGGCAAACATCACCGCCACGACCACAATGAGTTTGAGCAATTCACCCAGAATATTGAGCAACCCTTGCGAGAAAATATCCGAAATGGTTTCAATATCGCTGATGCAACGGGTTACCACCGTACCCACCGCAGTTTTGTCAAAGTATTTCAGGTTGAATCCCGTCACATGGCTGAACACCTTGGAGCGCAGATCGATGGTCACCGACTGCCCGATCCAATTGCTGTAGTAGGTTTGGTAAAACTGAGCCACAGCCTCCAGCAGCAAGATACCGATCACGAGCAGGGTGAGGTACAGGAGGCCTTGCGGATCATCGTTGATCACGTACACATCGATGGCCTTCCCGATGAGCCAGGGCCGTGCTACACCGAGCGCGGCCAGAAGAATCGTGAGAAAAAGCGCCAGGTAAAAAATGCGCATATAAGGGCGGGCAAAGGTCATCACCCTGCCGAAGAGCCCCATATCAAATGCCTTACCTGTTACTTGTGCCATGAATGTGCGGATAGGTGATGTGGTCCAGAAAAAGTCCCTGCGGATGGGCGGATTTTCCGGCAGCGGTGCGGTCACGCGCGGCAATCACTTCCTCCGTTTTTTCCGGAAGGGCCTTTCCCTCTCCCACGGTAAAAAGTGTACCCACGATCGCCCGAACCATATTTCTTAAAAAGCGGTTGGCCTCAATTCGAAACACCATTCCCTCCGAAATGATTTCCCATCGGGCGGAAAAAACCTCGCAGCGGTTGTGCTTCACCTGCGTTTGGCCCTTGCTGAAACTCGTAAAATCTTGATTTCCCAAAAGGTGAACACAGGCAACATTCATCGCATCCGCATCTAAGGTATAGGGATGAAATACGGAGTAAGCGTTGCGGAAAGGATTTTTACGGAAGTGGATGTGATAGGTGTAACGCCGGCGAACGGCGCTGAAGCGGGCGTGCACATCTTTCGGCACCTCACTACAGCTGTATACCGCGATGTCGCGCGGGAGCACCGCATTGATCTTGTACAGAAAATTCGGAATAAGCGGCAGCGCTGTTTCAAAATGCGCGTAAAAGTTTCGCGCATGCACGCCGGTATCCGTGCGCCCGCAGCCGATGATGCCGCCGTGGTCGGGCACAAAGATCGAGAGCGCCTTCTCGAGGGTCTCTTGAACTGTGCTAACTTTGGGCTGTATTTGCCAGCCGCAATAATGCGTTCCGTCAAAAGCAAGGTGGAGAAAATAACGCGCCAATCTGTTCGGAATTTCGGCAAAAGTAAGGCTAAAGCATGAAACGCATCGGATTGATTTCAGACACGCACGGATACCTCGACGACCGCATTGAGGCCCACCTTTCAGACTGCGATGAGATATGGCATGCGGGCGACATCGGAACGCCGGAAGTCACCGATCGTCTTTCGGCCCTGGCGCCGCTTCGGGCGGTGTACGGGAATATCGACGGTGGAGAGCTGAGGCAGTCCTTTCCGGAAAATGCCCAATTCGAAGTCGGCGGGCTCCGCGTATGGATCACGCACATCGCCGGAACGCCGGGGCGCTACAATGAGCGGGTCAGAGCCGGTCTCACCGCCCGTCCGACAGATCTCTTCATCTGCGGGCACTCCCACATTTGCCGGGTAGAGCGCGACAAAAAATACGGCCATATCCACATGAACCCGGGTGCTGCGGGCCGCCACGGATTTCACAAGGTGCGCACCCTGCTCAAGTTTGAAATAGTCCGCGGGAAAACGGAAAACCTCCGCGTAGTCGAACTCGGAAGCCGAAGTCGGGAGCGCTGAGCATCGCACCGTTCCGCACATACCGAAAGTGCGGGTCGTCCTTACGGCAAAGAAGCAATCACCGAATCCTGTCGAGGGACTTCACCAAATCCTCATCTTTTTTGATACCCCGCACAGCCAAAAAGCAGAGCGGCAGCGCAGCTACGGGAAGGTAAAATCCGATGTGGTAAAAGATGGTCACCTGCCCGTCAAAGAGGGCTTCCGCTGCCGCCTCGGCAGCAAAAAACAGGTAAACGGCATAGACGAGGTTGGTGAGAAATGCCAGCCGCGTGATGCGGTACTGCACGGGGCGCTTCTTGAACAGAAAAATCGCAATCAGCGGGAGCAAGGAACTGAGCACAGCGAATACCCAAGCCGGAAAAGCATAGGGAGAGGCCATTTCGGATATATCGCTCTGCACGTTGAATACGCCGAAAGCGGCGTACTCTGCCACCTTCAGGTCGCCCTTCAGAAAGTGGGCGTAGGGGAATAAAAAGGTCAGTACCCCGCAGATCGCGGCGAGCAGGAGGTACACGGTCTGTAAGCGTTGAATCATTCCGTCAATATTGATTGGAGGCCAAATATAAGCCTATTTCCAAAGGAGGCATGTCCTGCAGACCTTTCTTTTCCCCGACCGCGGGTGGCGGAAAGCTTTGGCCATTCGCCGCGAAAACCACACCGCCCAAAGATTCAGAAACCCTTACGGAAGACTGCCTCCGTGCACACGGGGCACGCATCCCCCTGTGCATGTCAGCTTCAGATACTCGTCATTGTCTGTATGTTTTGATTTTTTTCGGTCGGGAACGATCCCGCCTCATCTTGAGCACATATCAACGTCAAGATGTTATTTTTTTTAAAAGCAGCCCCTGTCCTTCTTCTTATTTGTTGTATCATTGCATCATCGCACAGGGACAGTCGCTCTTCTACACACGGTCCCTCCCCAACGGTTACAAGTTTTCTACATACCACATAATTTCAACATCCATCGATGTACGACATCATTGAACTCAACGGACTCAAAGTCGCAGAGCTCCGAGACATTGCAAAAAAGCTCAAGCTGAAACGCACGGAAGCGCTCAAAAAACAAGACCTCATTTATAAAATCTTGGATGAGCAGGCCGTGCTCCCTGCAAAAGAAGTTCCGGCAAAGCCCGATCGTGAGGCCCAAGCCAAACCCGCAGAGGCTGAAAAGCCATCAGGGGATAAACCCGAACCCAAAAAACGGGGCCGCAAACCTAAAGCGGTATCCGTAACCGCCACCGAGGCAGAGCCCCCCAAAACGGAAGGCAATAAGGAAAAAGACCTCTTCTCCGGGGATGACGACAAAAAGCCTGACCACCCCGGCAAACCAGACAAAGACGGCAGGGAAGAGCGCGTGCCCAAACCCGCACAAAACACCCGCCGAGACCGCTCATCCGGCCCCAAAGGCGATGACAATAAAGGCGGAAAGGACGACACAGCCCAAAACCGCAGAGGCGACCGAAATGACCGCGGCGGTGAACACCGTCAGTCCCGCGACCGCAGGTCTGAGGATCGCGGAGGCCGCGACAACCGGCAGCATGACAATAAAGCCGACACCGGAGCCGACAACAGAAATGACAATCGCGGAGAACACCGCGGCGACAACCGCGACCGCCGGCAGCAGCAACAACAGCAACAACAGCAGCGAAAGCCTAAAGAGGATCAGTACAACTTCGACGGATTTATCGAAACCGAAGGGGTTTTGGAGCTCATGCCTGACGGATACGGATTTTTGCGCTCCTCAGACTACAATTACCTGAACTCTCCGGATGATGTGTACGTCGCTCAAAACCAAGTAAAACTTTACGGTCTGAAAACAGGAGACACCGTTGTAGGTTTTGTGCGCCCGCCGAAAGAGGGGGAAAAATACTTCCCTTTGATCAAGGTGGAAGAAATCAACGGCCGCAGCCCGGATTTTGTCCGAGACCGTGTTCCTTTCAAATACCTTACGCCACTCTTCCCCGATGAAAAATTCGAGCTGGCCGGTGACAACAAGAACCTGAGCACCCGAATCATCGACCTCTTCTCTCCCATCGGAAAAGGGCAGCGCGGACTCATCGTCTCGCAACCCAAAACGGGAAAAACCACCCTCCTCAAAGACGTGGCCAATGCCATCGCGGCAAACCATCCCGAGGTGTACCTGATCATTTTGCTCATCGACGAACGCCCCGAAGAGGTGACCGATATGAAGCGATCGGTGAATGCCGAAGTGGTGGCCTCCACCTTTGACGAACCCGCCGACCGCCACGTGAAAATTGCCAATATCGTATTGGAAAAAGCCAAACGTATGGTGGAATGCGGACATGACGTATGCATCCTGCTCGACTCCATCACGCGGCTGGCACGCGCCTACAATACCGTATCGCCCGCCTCGGGCAAGGTGCTCTCCGGAGGTGTAGATGCCAACGCCCTGCAAAAGCCCAAGCGCTTCTTCGGTGCCGCGCGGAAAATCGAAAACGGAGGCTCCCTCTCCATTTTGGCCACAGCCCTGATCGAGACGGGTTCCAAAATGGACGAAGTAATCTTCGAAGAATTTAAAGGAACCGGCAATATGGAGCTTCAGCTCGACCGCAAAATTGCCAACCGACGCATCTACCCCGCCGTGGACATCCAAACTTCCGGCACCCGCCGCGAAGACCTGCTGATGAGCAAAGACCACCTGCAGCGGATGTGGATTTTGCGCAAGCACCTCGCGGATATGAATCCCGTTGAGGCCATGGAATTCATCAAAGGACGCATCGAGCAGACGCGTTCCAACGAAGAATTCCTGATCACCATGAACGGATAATGCAGCACCCGAGTCTGCACATTGCTTTGCGAGTCGCATTGGCCGTTATCGGCCTGCGGCTCGCACTTTTTTTCGCCGAGCCCGATTGGGAATTTGCCGAGCCGTTCTACTACTTTGTCAACCTCGCCGCGCTGCCCGCCCTGGCCCTGTACGCTGTATGGCCTCGCCGCGGCACCGGTGGTTTTTTGAGCGGTACCAAATCCTCTCTCCGAATCACGGGGCTCTACAGCCTCATCATGACAGCATTTTTCTTCGTGTACTACGGGTATATCGACAAAGAATTTTTTCCGTCACATTACGAAAAACTCATCGGAGGCGAGCTGGGTGCCGCGGCCGAAAGAGGTGAAGAACTCACCGCCGAAGAGGTGCGCGAGAAGGTGGAATCCTTCTTTTCGCTGCGCAATGCGACGGCGATTCTGCTGGCGGGCTATATGGCGCTCAGCCTTTTTTACTCTTTGTTCTTTTCGGCGCTCAGAAGCATCCTGCCGAAACGAAAGAATTAAACTTTTTACAGGAAAGGATTCCCTCAGACTTCCACCTTCAGGAAAGCGGATTTCAGTTCTTCAAAATCCATCCCGTCAAAATTTCCCGAACTCATCATCAGTAGGTTCCCTCCCCTGCTGATCGACGCTTTGAGGGCGGCCTCCATAGCGAAAGTATCGGTAAATACGCGCACATTCTCCCCTGCAAATGCGCGCATCACCTCCCCGGGCGAAATCGGATCGAGCCGCTTGTGCGCGATCACTTTCGGATTGAAGTAAACCAAAGCCGCATCGGCGCCTTCCATCGCCCCCTCGTAGAGCGGGAGGAAATCTTTGTTCAGACTGCTGAAAGTGTGCAGTTCCATGCAGGCAGTGAGTCGCCTTTCGGGAAATTGGGCTTTGAGTGCCGCCGTAGTGGCCCGGAGCTTACTCGGCGCATGGGCAAAATCTTTGTAAAACACCCTGTCCGGGGTCTCCGCGACAAGTTCCAGCCTTTTGGAAGCTCCTGAGAATTCGGAAAGCGCGGTGTAAATCACCGTATCGGGAATCTCGCAGCGCCGCAACACTTCCACCGCCCCCGAAATGTTTTGCAAATTGTGGTCGCCGAAAACCCGCAATGGCACCTCACCCGAGGCGGTGGTCAGCACAGTGGTTCCGTTTTCCTTGCGGTGGGGATGGGTATTGTAGGGGACGCAATCAATGTCATCCCGCGCTTCGGCGGCCAGCGCCCGCAGCACGGGGTCGCCCTCGTAGTACACCAAAGTGCCGCCCGGCTCGATCAGGTTCACGAAAATGCGAAACTGCTCCTTATAGTTCTCAAAAGTGGGAAATACATTGATATGGTCCCAGGCCACCCCCGTAAGCAGCGCAATGTGGGGCTTGTAGAGGTGAAATTTAGGTCGGCGGTCCAGTGGCGAAGCGGTGTATTCATCACCCTCGATCACGGCGATCGGAGCCGCATCGGTGAGGCGTACCATGCAGTCGTAGCCCTCGAGTTGCGCCCCCACGAGGTAGTCTGAATCTGCGGCAGCTGCGCGCATTACATGCAGAATCATGCTTGTCACCGTGGTCTTTCCGTGGCTTCCGCCGATGACTACACGCCTTTTATCCCGCGTGCTTTCGTACACATATTCCGGATAGCTGTACACGGGGATGTCGAGGTCTCGGGCGCGGGCCAGCTCGGGATTGTCTTCCCGGGCGTGCATACCGAGGATTACCGCGTCAATATCAGCTGTAATGCGCTTCGGGTCCCAGCCCACGGAAGCGGGCAAGATGCCTTCACGCGCCAATCGTGACCGCGAGGGTTCGAAGATTTCATCGTCGCTGCCCGTGACGGTATTCCCTTTCCGGGAAAGGGCGATAGCGAGGTTGTGCATGGCGCTGCCGCCGATGGCGATAAAGTGGATTTTCATAAAACAAACTTAATGCAGGGAGCAGAGGTGCTGCCGGACGGCGGGGACGTATTATACACAGCACGCTGTTACCTGCGGCAGGGGCGACTGCGGTGCATTTTTGCGGGACTTTTCCCCTCACCGATTTTGCCGAAAGGCGAAACCCGGCGAAAAAATATCGGGCCGCTGCAATGCTCTTTCCGCCGAAATGGCTAATTTTCCCTCAAACCTCTGTACATTCTACTATGAATAAGCTACGGTACCTTATTGCTGTTTCGTCGGTTGCACTGCTTTTGGCAGCATGTGACGACACCCCCGAATACCGGCCCGCGCGCAATTTTGACGGCGATGCCAAAGCTGTGGCCGGCATGTTTCTCACCGCCGAGGACAGCACCGAAATTACCCTGCCCGAAGGCCACTTCCTCTTCGACCGCAGCCTGATACTCGAGGGGCGCAAGCACGTGACCGTGAGGGGCGCGGGCACCAAACGCACCGTGATTTCATTCAAAGGACAGGCAGAAGGTGCCGAAGGAATTTTGGTGAAAAACTGCAAGCACATCACCTTGGAAGGATTCTCCATAGAGGATGCTGCCGGCGACAATATCAAAGTAACCGATACCGAGAAAATCACCTTCCGAAATATCGAATCCGGGTGGACAGGACCCGTGGGCCCCGAGAATGGCGCTTACGGGCTGTATCCCGTGCTCTGTAAGGGCGTGCTCATTGAAGGCTGCACCGTATACGGCGCGAGTGATGCCGGTATCTACGTGGGGCAGAGCGACAGTGTGGTTGTTCGGCAAAACAAGGCTTTCCACAATGTGGCCGGCATAGAAAGCGAAAATTCGACCCGCGTGCGTATCCACAACAACGAGGCTTATGAGAATACGGGCGGCCTCCTCATCTTTGACCTGCCCGGACTCACCATGAGCGGCGGAGATGTGGAAGTGTGGGACAACAATATTGTGAACAACAATTTAGACAACTTCGCCCCGGCGGGAAATATCGTGGGTATGGTGCCCGCGGGTACCGGCATCATGATCCTCGCCACCCGCGGTGTGCGCATTCATCACAACAACATCGACGACCATAAAACCATCGGGACGGCCATCGTAAGCTATGAATTGGTGGAGGCGCTCAGCGCGGAGAGCGAAGCCGCAGAGGCCACCGTGGGCAGCACCGCCGAGATCAATGCGAGCTACCGCAGTGATACGGCTTACAACGCCTACCCGGGCCGTATCGTGATTGAGGACAACCATTACCGGAAAATCCGCGGATTGCCGGACATGAACCACGACATCGGGAAACTGTTGGTGATGAAATTTCCGCTCAACCGTCCGCAAATCGTTTGGGACGGAATCAGACATCCGGATTACTACCTTCCGGACGGCAGCGTGAATCCCGATTACCGAATTTGCATCCGCGAGAAGCTGCTCTTCGTAGACCTCGACCTCGGCAATGATATGGAAAACCTCACAAAACGCCCCGATGAACTCCGCTGCAAAAATTAAGGCAGTGGTCCTAATCGCGGCGGCCGTGTACTGGGCTGCCTGCACGGAGCAGGCCCCTGAGACCGCAGAAGTCCGCGCTCCGGGCATCGCCGATTGGGGAGCTGTGACCGAAACGGCGGCCTATGCACGATACGGCCTCACGAAGCTCAGTGATTACGGTTTTTTCGAAGGGGATTTGCGCGACTTGCATCCTGCGGAGCGCGTATTTCCCTATACGGTAGCTTCTCCCCTTTTCAGCGATTATGCGGAGAAGGCCCGCTTTGTCTTCATGCCGGAGGGCAGCTCCGCGGAATACCACGACCGCGATGTAATGGAATTTCCGGAAGGATCCGTGCTGATCAAAAACTTCAGCTATACCGCCGGACAGATCGGTGCGGATCGGGATGTGCTCCTGGAAACCCGGCTGCTTATTCACGGGCCGGAAGGCTGGAAAGCCCTGCCTTACGTGTGGGACACCGACCAGAAAGAAGCCTACCTCGACATTGCGGGCGGTGCACGCGAGGTGACCTTACCCGGACAGGGCACTTTCCGCTACAGCATACCCAATATGCAGCAGTGTAAGACCTGCCACGACAAGAACGGAAAGATGAGCCCCATCGGGCCCTCGGCGCGCCAACTGCACCACGGAACCGAGGGACTATCCCAACTCGAAGTTTGGCACCGGAAAGGCCTGCTGAGCGGCTATCCCGAAGGCTCACCCCCGACGTCTGCCGTGGCTTACAGCGATACCCGGCACCCCCTCGACCTGCGCGCACGCGCCTACCTCGACGCCAACTGTGCCTACTGCCACCGTCCCGAAGGCTCGGCGAAGAACAGCGGCCTCGACCTCAGCGTATTTGCTGCAAGCGAATTTGCACTCGGAATCGGGAAGGGACCGGTAGCGGCCGGGCGGGGTTCGGGCGGCTTGCGGCACGACATTGTGCCGGGAAATCCCGATGCCTCCATCGCCGTGTACCGCATGGAGAGCACGGAGCCCGCCGTAATGATGCCGGAACTCGGGCGGAGCACAGTGCACGATGAAGGCACGGCCCTGATCAGGGAGTGGATCGCCGGCTTGAAAGAGGGATGATCCGAGGCCCGCTCAGGGCTTCACCATCCGGCCCATGAAGAGTATTTCGCCCGCGGCATCGTCCGTGATGCAAAATAAGAACGGTCTGTCGGCAGTGAAGTACAGGGGCTTTCGGGGCTTGTGGTCTGCGGAAGATGTCACCATCATAACGACAGCCGTGGCTGCGGCGGCTTCGGTGCCTTCCTCGTCTGTTTCAATAAAAGCCTTGTGAATCACGTCGGAGATAGCGAGGTCGTTGTCTTCGCTCATGCGCGAAAAGTTTGCTCCTTCGACGAAAGCCTCTTTCATGCCCATTTTCTCCAGTACTTTCTTCAGGCTGAGCGATTCCGTGAGCTTCATCTTGGGCAATGCGGCCACTACGTCTTGTCGGGGAGCCGCGAGGAGGCGGTTGATCATCTCGGGATTTACCGCTGCTTCGGCATCTTCAAAGTTCAGGTTCGCTTTCGGCAAAATAAAAACCATGGAATGCTTGCTCCCGCTGTAAGGCACCGAGAGAAGCTCGGCCGTCTCTGTGCTGAGGTACCTGTAACTGTCCCTGCGCACCATGAAGCGGTGCCTTTCTTTTTGGCCGGACAGCAGTGTGAAATCCCGATCCGTCGACCTGTCGGGATCGAATGCGCGGTGCCAGTCTGCTTTGAAATACACCGCGTTGGTGAGCACCAACCGCGTCGTGTTGTCAACACTGCCCTGAGGGAGCAAATCTTTGATTTTATTGGCGGTATGGTCTTCTGTCCAACGGTTGATTTTCATTCGGGCCGCCTCGGGGTTCATGCGGAAGTCGACGGGAGCAACGGGGGCCGAATACGCATCCTCGGAAAGCCGAAGGTAGTCCGGCAGGAATTTGTAATTCTTCTCCGCCCAAAGCTGATTGGCCGTCTGCAAGGTGATGTGCGGTGCCGCCGAATCGAGAAGGGCCTGCGTTCGCATGCCGTATGCCATGTGAAAATCAGCGGTATTTTCGGAGAAGGACAGGGCGCGGGCCATGGCTTCGGCCGTGGTACCGTCGGCTCCCGCGTAGGTCATGGCCAATGCAGTTCGGATGCTGTACGGGGAAAAAAAGATGTTGCCGTCTTCCTCCCGGGAAATTTCACGGTAGAGGTCGAAAGCGGCCTTCCGGGCCTGTTCGGACAGCAGGTCTTCCCTTTCGGAAAAATGCGGTGCGGGAGGCTGCAGGGTGAGCGCTGCGGCAAGTGCAGCGGCGGGAAGGGTCAGTTTCACAACAGATCAATTTTGGGGTTCAAAGTTGAGGTGGCAAAATCGTGCCAAACTCCTCGGGTCGGCGGGGCTCGGGGTGTGGTGTGTTTCTTATCTTCGCATCAAAACCTGCAAGCCCATGACGATCTACCCCATAGAAACCGGCAATTTTAAACTCGACGGCGGCGCCATGTTCGGCGTGGTTCCGAAATCGCTCTGGAGCCGCACCAATCCCGCCGATGAAAACAATATGTGCTCTTGGGCCATGCGCTGCATGCTCGTGGAACACGGCGACCGGCTGGTGCTGATTGACACGGGGATGGGCGACAAGCAGAGCGAGAAATTCTTCGGATACTATTACCTCTTCGGTGATGATTCGCTGAAAAAAAGCATCCGGGCGGCGGGTTTTGACACCGCCGATATTACAGACGTGGTACTCACCCACCTGCACTTTGACCACTGCGGAGGCGCCATCGATTTCAACCGGTCCAAAGAAATTTACGCGCCCGCTTTTCCCAACGCCGTGTATTGGTCGAGCCGACCGCATTGGAACTGGGCCGTAAATCCGAACCCGCGGGAGAAGGCCTCTTTCCTCGCGGAAAACATCCGCCCGATTGAGGAATCAGGACAGCTCAAATTTGCCGAAAGGGAGGGCCGCTTCAGCAAGGGAGAAATCCTACCCGGGTTTCGGTTCTTTTTCGCGGACGGCCACACGGAAAGCCAAATGATACCGATGATTTCCTACAAAGGGCGAACTTTGGTATTCTGCGCAGACCTTCTTCCTTCGACCGGGCACATTCCCCTGCCCTATGTGATGGGTTACGACGTGCGGCCCCTGGAGACGCTAAAAGAGAAAGAACTCTTTCTCCGCACAGCAGCGGAAGAGGAGTACATCCTGTTTTTGGAACACGACATCACATCGGAGTGCTGTACCGTAAAGATGACGGAGAAGGGCGTGCGGCTGAATGAAACATTTAGTTTTTCGGAGGTGTGAAGGCGCAGCGGTGAGTACATGCAATCCCGACGGGACTTGAACGGACGGTGAAATTTCGCAGACAGCACTGTGGGAAAAGGGATTGAGATGGCATGGCCGCTTCGCGACGCTCCTTTCACTTACTTCACGCGGCAGGGCTACGCAGGATTTGTAATCCTGCGGACAGCCGAGTAATACGGGAAGTCGCGGAACAGCGGTTGCGGCCGCTGCGCGGTTTTCAGATGGGTGTTGCCCCGTTCGGTTATCTGTTTTCGATGTTCAATCGGAAAACCGCGCACACTTGACACAAAAGGGCGCAACGGGACTTGAACGGACGGTGAAATTTCGCAGACGGCGCTGTGGGAGAAGGGCGTGAGAGGGCGTGGCCGCTTCGCGGTGCTCCATTCACTTACTCCACGCCGCAGGGCTACGCAGGATTTGCAATCCTGCGGACAGCCGAGTAATACGGGAAGTCGCGGAACAGCGGTTGCGGCCGCTGCGCGGTTTTCAGGTGGGTGTTGCCCCGTTCGGTTATCTGTTTTCGATGTTCGATCGGAAAACCGCGCACACTACTATATAACTAGATGTAATCTGCTGATTATCATGTTCCCGAAAAATCGGTTTGGTCATCATTTTTGCCGGGCAAAAATGCCGCCAAAACCTTTGGATTTCCTCCACATTCACCCACGGCTCACGCCGTGGGCTCATGTATGTCACCACTTCGTGGTTAAGCGGCCTTCACCATCGGGCCACAGTTATCTGTTTTCGATGTTCGGTTGGAAAACCGCGCTAACTTGATGCAAAGTGGAGCAAAAATCAAGCGAATGCAAAGGCCCCGCCCCGAGTAGAATTCGGTTCGGGCAGGCCCGCCCCGGTTTTCTCAAACCGATTCGGGCAGGCCCGCCCTGACGGATCAAGGGGAAGTGGGCCGGGCAGGC
>PXBH01000124.1 GCA_003565555.1 Cryomorphaceae bacterium
GACCTTCGACCTTCGACCTTCGACCTTCGACCTTCGACCTTCGACCTTCGACCTTCGACCTCCGACATTCGACATTCGACATTCGACATTCGACCTTCGACCTTCGACCTTCGACCTTCGACCTTCAGACCTTCAGACCACCGACCACTCACATCTCTCCCTCACGGGTAGTCACGGTGGACGGAGGCCCGATCCGCCCTACCCGTACTTCAGACCTATCACTCAAAATGAAACTCCCCACCCTCCTCACACTGACACTCGCGATGCTCGCCCACAACGCCCTCGCAGAAGTCCGCATCAACGAGATCATGGCATCCAACGGCTCGACCCTCGCCGACGAGGACGGCGACTTCGAGGACTGGATCGAGCTGCTCAACACCGGCTCCGAAACCGTTGATCTCTCCGGCTGGGGCCTCAGCGACAACGACAACCAGCCGTTCAAGTGGTCGTTCCCGGAGGGCGTCACCATCGACCCCGGCGAATTCCTCCTCGTCTGGGCTTCACGCAAGGATCGTGACGACCCCGCGGGACCCCTTCACACCAACTACGCGATCAGCTCCGCCGGAGAACCCATCTCACTCACCCGCCCCGACGGTTCCATAGTCGACCACGTCCCGGCCACTCCAATCCCCCGCGACATCTCATACGGGCGACATCCCGGGGAAGATGGCGGATACGCCTATTTTTCCGAAGCAACACCCGGGGCTGCGAACACCGGCACTCCCTACCGCGGCATCACCCCGCAACCGGTATTTTCCATGCCGAGCGGCTTTCATGGCTTCCCCATGACGGTTGGCATTGAAATCAAAGAAGGATGCGACGTGCTTTTCACAAAAGATGGCTCCGATCCTGATTGGAGACACGTGGGTGGCGCAACCTTCACCACGAAAAATCAATACCCGCGTGAACCCGGTGACCCTTTCGGGCAATGGATTGACCGGTCCATCGAATCATTTTTCTACGATGGCCCGCTTGAAATCCAAGACCCGACCGGCTCCGCTCCGAGTGCTGCCTGGATCAATGCGGAGTTCACCAGGACACCCTGGATTCCCGAGGCTGGCGATGTTCCGAGAGCGGTCATGCTGCGCGCACGTGCATATCGCGAGGGATACCTGCCAAGCCCCATCGCGACAGCGACCTATTTCCCACCATCGATCACAATGCCAAATGGCCCGCTTGCCCTGGTTTCCATTGCCAGCGATCCAATCGGCTTGTTTGGCTACGAGTCGGGCATCTATGTGCCCGGAAAAGCGGCGGATGATTGGCGCCTTGAGCACCCCGACACCACTTGGGGGCACCTCAGACCTGCAAATTACCTCGACCGTGGACCCACATCGGAGCGGCCGGGGTCCATCGAGCTTTTCGACGAAAACGGTGTGCTGGAATTCGCGCGACCGGTCGGCATTCGTATTCATGGAGGCTGGTCCCGGATCCTACGCCTGAAATCATTCCGCCTCTATTCGCGATCGGATGCCATTCCCGGCGATCTGTTCCACGAACGGATGCGCAACGACGGAAGCAACAAGCCGGTTGCCGCTCATCACAGAGTCATCATGAGAAACGCGGGGAACGACTGGAGAGGCGCCTACTACCGCGACGCATTCATGCAGCACTTGGTTTCGGAACTCGAACTGGACCTGCAAGCCTGGAGACCTGCCATCCATTTCGTGAACGGGGAATACTGGGGAATGATCAATTTCCGGGAACGAATCGACACCCGGTACTTGTCGGAGCACTACGGCCTCGATCCCGATGAATTCGCCATCCTCGACGGCCTTGATTCGGAACTCAAGGACGGCAGCGAGGCTGATCGATTGGATTTCCTCGACCTGGTCGATTTCTCGGAAGCTAACGATGTCGGAAAACAGGAAAACATCGCATGGATCAGGCAGCGGGTGGACCTCGAAAACCTGATCACATATTACGCAGTGCAAACATACATCAATAACCGCGACTGGCCTCAAAACAACATTTCCTGGTGGAGGACGCGGAATGCGCATGACCAATCCGACGGGCGGCGCGGACAGGACGGGAAATGGCGATGGTTTTTATACGACACCGATTTTGGATTCGGTGAACATGGCGACCACAACACCCCCTCACTGGCGCGCGTGGTTGATCTGAAACGGGGAACCCCGGCCGTGTCTCGGGTGGCATTGAGTGGTGTGAACCGCCTGTTCCGTGCTCTGGTGCATGGCAATGCCGAATTCCGCAACGAATTCATCAACCGGATGGCTGACTTGATGAATTCCGCATTCGAGCCGAATCATGTTGCCGCCATCATCGAAGCATTCGATGAGACGTATGCCGGAGAGAGGGCGCGGCACAATGCGCGCTGGGGTGTGAACACCGGTCCGCAGTCCCGGATGACTGAATTTGCAGAAGGACGACCCGCGGTTTTCCGCAGCCACATTGCCGAGGTATTCGATCTTGCCGGCACTTGCATGCTGACAATTGGCCGCCATGGGAATGGCGGTTCGCTCATGGTGAATTCACTCACCATCTGCGCGAGTCTCCCAGGTGTTCCAGATCCGTCCAACCCCTACCCCTGGACCGGCACCTACTTCCAGGACGTCCCCATCACTCTGCGCGCCATCCCCGAGCCGGGGCACCGCTTCACCGGCTGGGCCGAACTCCCGGGCGAGGAGTCCGATGAAATCGAGGTCACCCTCACCGGAGACGCCACCTTCACCGCCCTCTTCGAGGAGGTTCCCACGCCCTTCGCCATCCACCACTGGGACTTCGACGACGAGGAGGAATTCCCCGCCCCCGCCTTCTCGCTTGTTCCCGGCGCGGAACTCACCGCCCTGATCGAATTCAATTCCGACGCCGAGGTCGTCCGCCATCCCAACGCCGCCCAGGGCTTCACCTCGCCCCATCTGCGCGTCAACGAGCCGCTCGACGCCACCCTCACCTTCGCCCTGCCCACCACCGGCTTCGAGGACATCTCGCTCGACTTCCTCACCCGCCGCTCCGGCAATGGCGCGGGCGTGCAATCGCTTTCCTACACGACCAACGGCAGCGATTGGATCGAATGGGACAGCTACGAAACCGACAACGACTCCCCGCAGCCGAAGGCATTCGATTTCTCCGGCATTGAAGACGCCAACAA
>PXBH01000080.1 GCA_003565555.1 Cryomorphaceae bacterium
CCCCTCAAATTTCGTTCATTTGTACCCGCAAATTCGACCCCATGGAGCGACTTACCATCAAAGAACTGCTGGCCCTTGAGCCCGCCGGCCAAACCGTTGAAGCCCGAGGCTGGGTGCGCACCTTTCGCAGCAACCGCTTTATCGCACTTAGCGACGGCTCCACGATTCACACCATTCAGGCCGTTGTGGATTTTGAAAAGCACGACGAGGCCACCCTTCGCGCCATCACCACGGGTGCGGCAATCGGGGTGAAGGGCGCTTTGGTGCCGTCGCAGGGCGCCGGGCAAAAAGTCGAGATTCAGGTCTCGGAAATCGAAATCCACGGCACTTCTTCGCCCGAGGAATACCCCCTGCAGCCCAAAAAGCACAGCCTGGAATTCCTCCGCGAAAAAGCCCATTTGCGGATGCGTACCAACACATTCGGAGCTGTGTTTCGCGTGCGCCACGCCCTGAGCTATGCCATCCACCACTACTTTCACCAACGCGGATTTTTCAACATCCACAGCCCCATCATCACCGGCAGCGACGCCGAAGGGGCAGGGGAGATGTTTCGCGTTACCACCCTCGACCTTGACAATGTACCCAAAACCGCCGACGGCAAAGCGGATGTGGAGCAAGACTTCTTCGGAAAGGAAACCAACCTCACCGTATCAGGGCAGCTTGAAGCCGAGCTCGCAGCCCTCGGTCTGGGCAAGGTCTACACTTTCGGCCCCACCTTCCGCGCCGAAAACTCCAACACCTCGCGCCACCTCGCGGAGTTTTGGATGATCGAGCCCGAAGTGGCCTTCGCCGATCTGAAAGACAATATGGACCTGGTCGAAGACTTCCTGCAATACCTCGTGCGATTTGCCCTCGATCATTGTGCGGACGACCTCGCATTTTTGGCCCGGCGCGAGGCCGATGAAGACAAAGGCAAGCCGGCCGCCGAGCGACAGGCCATGCCCCTTATCGACCGGCTGAAGTTTGTTTCGCAAAACGGTTTCGAGCGGCTCACCTACACCGAGGCCATCGATATCCTGCGCAATTCCAAGCCGTTCAAGAAGAAAAAATTCAAATACCCCGTGGAGTGGGGCAAAGACTTGCAAAGTGAACACGAGCGCTACCTCGTGGAGAAGCACTTTGAAAAGCCCGTCATCCTCACCGATTACCCCGCCTCCTTCAAGGCTTTCTACATGCGCCTCAACGACGACGAAAAAACCGTGGCCGCCATGGATGTGCTCTTCCCCGGCGTGGGCGAAATCACCGGAGGCTCACAGCGCGAGGAGCGCCTCGAAATATTGGCGCGCCGCTGCAAGGAGATGGGCATCGAAGAGGAGCACGTGTGGTGGTACCTCGAAACCCGAAAATTCGGTACCTGCAAGCACGCGGGATTCGGTCTCGGATTTGAGCGCTTGGTCATGTTTGTCACAGGGATGACCAATATTCGGGATGTGATTCCTTTTCCGCGGGCTCCGCTGAACTGTGAATTTTAGTCACGAGCTAATACGCAGTAATAAAGAACGATATTGAAAAAACCGTGCAAATTGAAAGTCTGGCTTTCAATTTGCACGGTTTTTTTCATACAACATTGTGAATCAATGATATATTGTAAGGATAAAACATGGTCTGTAGACAGCCCGTACATCGACTGATACCAATAGTGCTATCCATAATTATTAATTACTCCCCAAGTATTCTTCATGATCCCATCCGAAGCCGCCCTCCAAATCACTAAACCCGCCCGCGAGGTATTCGAAGCCATCGTCGATCCCGGGCAAATGACGAATTATTTCATCTCCAAAAGTTCCGGCAGGATGGAAGCCGGCGTGCACCTGATGTGGGAATTCCCCGAATTTGACGGCGCCTATCCCGTGCGGGTGGAGGCTGCTGAGCAGGATACATTAATTCGATTCTATTGGGATGTGGACGAAGTGGAGTGCGAGGTGGAGATTACATTGAGCCCGGGATCCGCACCGAACTCCACAGTGGTGCGGATTTCCGAAAAGGGCAATTTCCCGGACACGGAGAGCGCTTTGAAATTCGTGAAAAGCAATACCGAAGGCCGGGCCAATTTTTTGGCTTGCCTCAAGGCCTGGACAGAGTACGGGATCAATTTGCGGAAAGGGGCTTTTGATTTTATGGGGGAAGGTCAATGAAAATTCAACAGATCTCAGTGATTCAAACGATCGAATCTACACATCGAGGTGTGAAACCTGTCTCTCGGTAAACCGTGCGCCGTCACTCCGTCACCACCAAAATATTCTCCGCGATTTTTTCGGAAACAAAATGCTCCCTTCCCGCCGCTCTGAGTTGCATGGAGCGATCAAAAGGCAAGACCTCCAGTACTTCCACTGCGCTGTCGAGCACCAATCCGTGCCGATCGAGGTAGTCCAGGAGGTCCTTACCGTCGTGCTTCACGGCGGTAATCACCCCGCGGTCGCCCGCCTTGAGCGCCGTGAGCAGCACCGTAGGCCGCGACCTCACTTCCCCGTCTTTGTCGGGGATGGGATCACCGTGCGGATCCGTTTTCGGGTAGCCCAGAAAAGCATCCAGCCGGTCGGTGAGCTGCGGACTGTTCACGTGTTCCAGCTGTTCCGCCACCTCGTGTACCTCCCCCCAGCCGAAGCCGAGTTTTTCCACCAAAAAGGTCTCCCAGAGTCGGTGCTTCCTGATGATGCGCATGGCCTCAAGCCGCCCTGTTTCCGTGAGTTCCGTGCCGTAGTACTTTTTGTATTTGATTTTCTTCTTGGCGCTCAGCTTTTTCAGCATATCGGTCACCGTGGCGCTCTGAACGCCCATCTCATTGGCCAGCGCCGATGTGCTGACCGAGATCGGGGTGCCCTTTCCGCCCTTATTTGAAAGCATACTCAGCTTGCAGATGGCTTTCAGGTAGTTTTCTTCCGTTTGGCTGTTCATGCGCAGGGGGTGTAGAGGTCACTTTCGTGAAAAATTGAGACGGCTTCGGTCGGCTTGTTTTCGAAGCTTACTCAGCCTCAAAAGTATGAATACTGCTGCGAATAGAGCACCGGAGACCACGGCCATGCTTGCGGAGATGGCCGTGTCGAGCCGTAAAGCCGCGATAAATCCGCCCACGGCCGAAATCACTCCGAAAAGCACGGTCCACCAAATCATCGGAACCAGCCGCTTGCTGATCAAGTAAGCCGTAGCGGGAGGGACGGTGAGAAATGCAGTCACCAATATTGCCCCAACGGCACTGAAGCTCAGCACTACCGTGAGCGAGACTGCACCCATCAGCAGGTAGTGCCAACCGCCCGATGCAATGCCGATGCCTCGCGCAAAGCCCGGATCAAAAGTGGTGACCAAAAGGCCGCGGTACCCAAAGGTGACCAGCGCCGCTACGGGTACCAAATTGCCGCCGAGCAGCCATACCGGAGCGGGCCCCAAATCTCCGCTACCCGCATAAATGCGCTCCAGCGGCACGTAAGCTATGTCGCCGTAGAGCACGCAGTCCAAGTCCAGATCGATATTTCCCGAAAAGGCAGAGATCAAAATAACCCCTGTTGCAAATAAGAAGGTAAATGTGATTCCGATCGACGCATCGTTCTGCAGGCGGATTTTCTTTTTTAACCACTCGATGAGGTAGGCGGCGAGCCAACCGGTCAGGGCTGCACCGATCAGCATCACCGCCGAATGGCGGCTGCCGCTGAGCAGGTATGCCGCAGCGATCCCCGGCAGCACGGCGTGGGAGAGGGCGTCACCCGTCATGGCCGCGCCCCGCAAGATGAGGAATACGCCGAGCAGCCCGCAATTTACCGCGACCAAAATCCCCGTGACTACAATCCAAAAATCATTCATGCCGCGTCGGTTTTTCGCCCCGAATCTTAAGGCGGTTGTGCTCGGAGCCTGAAGGCGTTGCCGTACTTTCTTTACCTGCGTTGCTTGATACACCGCGCTTTTTTCGAAGCATCAGCGGGAAAAGCCCCTTCTCCGGGGCGAAAAGGAAGGCGAATACCGCAAAAAAAGTAACCGTCACCACGATCCACGGACCCGTCGGCATGGCGGGGGCGCTGTATGACACGGCCGTGCCGAGCACGGCGCTCAGGGTACCCAGAACTACGGAAACCGCGATCATCCCGCTCAGTCGTTTGCTCAGGTAGCGTCCCGCCGCAGCGGGGGTGATCAGCAGGGCAGCCATCAGTACCACGCCCACCGCCTGAATGCCGGCTGCCACGGCCAATACGGTGAGCGTAGAGAGGATAAAGCTCAGTGCGCGCATGGGAAGCCCCGTAGCCGCCGCAAATTCAGGGTCGAAACAGAACAGCTTCAGATACGGGTAGAGCAGCCATATAACGCCGACCAAAACTGCATCAACTGCCGCAAAGAGATAGAGATCACCGGGCAACATGGCAGCCGCCTTCCCGAAAAGAAAAGCATCAAGGCCCGCGTGGTTTCCTTCCGGCAACTGCTGTACATAGGTGAGCAGGACGATCCCCGCCGCAAAAAATACGCTGAGCACGGATGCAATGGCCGTATCGGACTTTAATTTGCTGAAAGCAGTGATCCCCTCGATGGTGAGCAGACTCAACCAGCCGGCTGCCAGGGCACCGGGAAAAAGCATCCAAAGGCTTTTCTCTCCCGAAATGAGGTAACCGATCACTACACCCGGGAGGAGGGCGTGGGCCACTGCATCCCCGATCAGGCTGCGTTTGCGCAGAAATGCAAAATTTCCGGCCAGAGAAGCCCCCGCACCGATCAGTGCGCAGCCCGCGATGACCCAGATGAAGTTCGCGTGAAAGGTCATCGATCCCCCGCTTTTTCGGCTTCAGGTCCGGTGCCGCCGAATATGTCGGCTGAAGTGCCGAAACGCACGCCGTATGCAGCCCGCAAATGTGTCGTGTTCAGCACTTCTTTCGGTGGCCCGAAAGCCACCAGCCGCCTGTTTAAGAGCGCAATGCTGTTGAAATACCCCGCCGCAGTATGCAGATCGTGGTGCACCAGAACAACCGTTTTTCCGGCGTCGCGCATTTCGCCCAGAAGGCCTGCGATGGCCGCTTCACTCGCCGCATCAATCCCCGCAAAAGGCTCATCCATAAAGTAGATCTCGGCGGCCTGTGCCAGCGCCCGCGCAATGAAAACCCGCTGTTGCTGTCCGCCGCTGAGGGCGGATATTTGGCGGTTGCGCAATTCCGTGAGCCCTGTTTTCTCCAGGGCTTCCTCGGCAGCTTTTTTATCCTCTGCCGAAAGCCTTCCGAACAGCTTTCCCTTTTTGTACCGTCCCATTCGCGCCACGTCAATCACCGTAGCGGGAAAGTCCCAATCCCCCGATTGCCGCTGCGGGACATAGCTCACCTTGTCGCGTACCGCGTTGAGCGGCTCGCCGAAAAGTCGGACCTCTCCCGAAGCGGGCTTCACAATGCCCATGATGGATTTCAACAGGGTCGTTTTTCCGGATCCGTTCGGACCGATGATGCCCGCCAATGCGCCGCGGTCGAGGGTGAAGCTGATGTCGTCCAATACACCCGTACCGTCGTATGCGGCAGACAGCCCCGTGACCTCGAGGGCCTTCATTTCAGTGCGGATTTAATGGTGGTTGCATTGCTGTACATCATGTCGATATACGTTTCTGCGCCGCTGCCCGCACCCCCGAGGGCATCGGAGTACAGCGTTCCTCCGCGCTTTAGTCGGTAGCCCCGACTTTCACAGCCCGCCGTCACGGCATCCATGGCCCGGGGAGCAATGCTCGATTCGTCAAATACGGCAGGGATTTCCCGGTCGGTGATGAGCTGTACTACATCCCTGATGTCGCGAACGCCGTACTCCGCGGCTGTCGAAATGCCTTGGAGGGTAATTACTTCAAGTCCGTAAGCGCGGCCGTAGTAAGAGAAAGCATCGTGCGGCGTAATCAGCACGCGCTTGCGCGGCGGGATCTCACCCGTTATTTCGGCGATTTCTTCATGAAGCAATTCCAGTCGGGATAAGTAGTCCTCTGCGGCAGGTCGATTTACACAAGGCACTTCGGCTTTTTCGAGTGTACTCAAGATGTGCTCGCAGGCCCCCTTCCACATCGACACATCCGTCCAGAAGTGCGGGTCAGCAGTTCGGTCCCGGTCGTCTGCCGTGATTAAGCTTCCTTTGTACAGACCGGCGGAAGCAAAAACCACCGGCTTTCGCAGACTTGTTTTCTCAAGGACCTCTTGCATGCGCCCCTCCAAGCGCAGTCCGTTGGCTATGATGATATCTGCACGCTCCAACAACTGAAGACTTTTTCTGCTCGGCCGGAAAAGGTGGGGGTCCGTACCCGGACCCATCAATGCGGCTACTTCACATGATTCTGTCATATGGCCCACCGCATCTGCGAGAATCCCCGTGGTGCAAACAATGAGGAATCCGTCTTCAGCCTTTTCCGCTGAGGACGGTTCACAGCTCACTCCGAGCAATGCAAAGAGACCAAGTACAAAAGCGAAACGCACAAGGGCAAATATCCGAAAAATTAGAATGCCCTAAAAAATATTTTCAGGATCAATAAATCGCGCGTGACGTGCGGCGGCCGGGTCTGTAAATCACGGTGAATTCCAGCGCTCCGCGGTTATTCGAGTAAGCGCTCAATCCTGAGGTATTTACATCGTAAGAAATCCTGAAGATGTTCGCATTGTGCCGCAATCCTGCGTGGATCATGACGGCATCTTCCGTTCGGTAGCTCAGTCCGCCGATTACCTGATAGGGCGTGCCCGAGATTTCATAGTGCGCAATGGCATTAAAGAGAAACTGCTGTGCTTCGCGCTGCCGCATAAAGATCACCGACGGGTCTACTACCAGTTTATTGTTGATCTCGATGCGGGCACCCACATTACCCATCCACCGCATGGGCAGCCGCGACTGCTGCGACCCGATAAAGGATTCGTCAGGGGTGGTGACATGAAAAACGGCCAGATCAGCGAAGGGGTTGATGCGTTTCGTGCGGTCGGTTGAGCGATAGGAGAAGCCCAAATTCACATCGAGCATAAGGCGATTCAAGCGGTCAAAAGTTTCCATGCTGTTGATGGCATTATCAAAGTTGAACCCGTCAAATTGCGAATCGAAAATCATATCGTTCGTATTCAGGCGCTTGAACAGCACGCCCAATTGAACCCCGGTACTGATGATGTACTTTGTATTGTTAGGATCCGTAATCTGATAGGCCACCGAACCCAAGAAATTCGATGAGCTGATTACATTGGCCGCATCGGTATTGACGAATACCCCGCCCACGCCCCATCGGCTGTCCACCGCCATATCAAAAGAAGTGGCAAAGGTGTTGAAGCTTGTGGAGATGGAGCTCCACTGACTGCGGTATAGCGCGGCAATCCGCAGGTCGGTGTATTTCAGCATGCCCGTATTGGCCGGGTTAAACATGATGGGCGCTTGGTCGTATTGGGTGATCTGGGCGTCTTGGCTTTGTGAATTTGCCGAAAGGCCTATCACCAATGCGGCGATGAAAGCGGCGCGCAGCCCGAATTTAAAATTTGTTCGTTCGGTTTTCATGGTCATCGCAATAAGTTGATTTTACCTGACATGTCGAAAGTGTTGCCCAAGGTGTTGGTCGCTTTCAGGGTGTACACGTATACCCCTACGGGCAGCTGTTTTCCGTTTTGTGTTCCGTCCCAGCCCGCTTCTTGATTTGTGGAGCTGAATACTTCCTGCCCCCAGCCGTTGTACACCTTGAAGTCCATCACCGTGAATGGCCCGCCGCGCACAAAATACACGTCGTTCAGCCCGTCGTTGTTCGGTGAGAAGGTGTTCGGCAGCCTCGGCGGCAGTATGAGTCTTCCGTCAATGCTGAGGATTTGTGAGGTGGAGTCGGTACACCCGGCGTTATTGGTTCCCGTGAGGGTCACCGTGTAATTGTCCTCTTCGGAATAGCTGTACACCACGTTGGGATCGGTGAAGTTTCCGAAGCCGTCGCCCATATCCCAGAGGAAATTGACGGCACCTTGGGAGGTATTGTTAAAGGTGATGTCAATGTTGATGGGGGCGGGATTGTCACTTATCGTGAAATTCACGATCGGCAGCGGGGAAATATTGACCACCTGAACGATGGTGTCGTTGCAGCCCAGACTGCTTCTTACGATGAGTTCCACACTGTAGTTGCCCGCCTGGGAGAAGGTCACACTCGGGTTTTGATTCGTGGCGGTGTTGCCGTTGTCAAAATCCCAGTTCCACCCCTCGACGGTTCCTGTGAGAACTTCCGTTTGGTCCGTGAAGGAAACAGGGCTGCCCGCGCAGGCACCTGAAAAACTAAAGTCGGGAATCAAGGGGGTCGTAATGTTCAGCAGCAGAGTGTCTGTGGCAGGCGCACATCCTTCGCCGCCTTCGCCGGTCAGAATCAGGAAGACTTCCGCATTGGCCACATCATTAACCCCGATGATGTATTCCGGGGTCAAATCGGTTTCTCCGGGCAGGAACACCCCGTCACCCGAAGTACTCCATTCCGTGCTCTCGGCGTTTTGGGCCGTCCCGCTCAACCCTATGCTTCCGGCATTGGAACAGGCGAAGATATCGGTTCCGGCATTCACCTCAGGAGCGAGATTGATGGTCAGGGTGAGGGTGTCGCTCACTGCTGCACAAGGTCCGTTGTCGGTGGAGGTGAGGATGAGGTTGGCAAATCCGAGCAACACATCGTTGCCTCCCGGCTGGTACACCGCGTCAAGTGAAGAAGCATCCGGATCGAAAGTTCCGAATCCGGAGGTGCTCCACACCCCCGTCTCTGTCGATCCGCTCACATTGCCGCTGAGAGCAATACCCTCCGAATCTGAGCAGGCGCTGATGTCATCCCCGGCATCGGTTTCCGCCGGCGCGATGAAAGTGAGGGTTACTTGTACTTCCGTTGCACCGCAAGCCCCGTCGCTGACGGCGGCAAAAGTCAGGTTGGCGACGCCCGCTTCGATTTCGGCAGGTGTAGGGGAGTACTCGGTATTCGCTACATCGGCTCCCGGAGAGAAGCTTCCGCCCCCCGCACTGCTCCACAGCACGGCATCTTGGAAGGAGACATTTGCACCGAGCGCAACCGCCTCGGTAGTGGTACATGCTGCGGGAGAGGTGTTGGTTTCTACCACGGGTACGCGATCAAAGGTGACCGTGAGTGAGTCCGTCAATCCGGGACAGTTGCCTGCAGTTTCTGCCGTGATGAAGAGGGTAATGCTTCCCGCTTCGGCGTCTGCTTCCGAGGGAATGTAGTTTGTGTTCAGCAGGGTATTGCCGGGATCGAACGTTCCCGTGCCCGAACTGCTCCATTCCACGCTGCCGGAACCGATGAGGGAGGCGCTGACCGAAACGGCTGTAGCGGTCTCGCATACCTCGATATCAGGCCCCGCATTCGGAACCACGGCATCGGAGAAGGAAATGGTCATCACATCGCTGTCTGCCGCACAAAGGCCGTTGCCGGTGGTGGTGAAGGTGAGTTCAACGCTTCCCGCAGTGCTGTCGGCAGCGGAGGGGATGTAGGTGGGATTCGGAATATCTGCACCGGGTAGGAATTCACCCGTACCTGCGGTGGTCCAAGTACCGCCCTCGGCTCCGATTGCCGTGCCGTTGAGTTGCACCGGCCCGAGTTCTCCGCACACTTGGGCATTCGGTCCCGCATTTGCTTCGGGCAAAGGCTGAAAATTGATGGTCACCGTCGAGCTTCCCTCGCTGCAGAGCTCGCTTCCCGTCGATTCCAAGGTGAGGGTGATACTGCCCGCAGCCAAATCCCCTGGGCCGGGCAGGTAGCTCGCGGTCAGCGAGGCGGCTGTGGGGAGGAAGGAGCCGTCGCCCGGCGTGCTCCACACGCCTGTAACGGTCTCTCCGCTTACCTGTCCGTTCAGAGGAATCAATTCCTGTGTTTCACAATACTCGGCATCTTCACCTGCAAATACGAAAGCCGTATTCCCGAAGGTGAGTTCGAAGCTGTCGGAGGCTTCATCACAGATTCCGTTGTTTGTAGAAGTCAAAGTTAAGGTGACGCTTCCCGCGGCTATATCGTCCTCCGTGAAGAGGTACACAGCATCGAGGGAGGAGGCATCGGGGCTGAACGTGCCGTTTCCGCTTGTCGACCAAACCCCCGTGTCGGTCCCGTCACTTACACTTCCGAAAAGGGCGGTTTGGCCGGTCTCGGAGCACACTTCTCTGTCAGGCCCGGCATTTACGCTGATTCCCGTGCTGATCTCGATTTGAAGGGAATTGCTTACGGGCAGACAGTCTCCGTTGTCCGTTGAGGTCAGCGTGAGGGTTACGATCCCTGCGTCAATGTCGTCCTGAGAAGCCACATAGAAAGTGTTCAGGTTGTTGGCATTCTGGAAAGTTCCCGATCCCGAAGTCGACCAAATGCCGCCGCCGGCCACAGAGATACTCCCCGAGATTTGGAAGGGAACCACCTCCCCGCACACAGCTTGGTCAGGCCCCGCATCTGCGACAGGGGCAGGGGTGAAGTTTACGACCAGAAAGTCGGAGGCGGGATTGCAGCTGTTTATCGCGGTCAAGACCAGATTTACACTGCCCGCATTGAGGTCGTCTTCACTCGGAATGTAAACTGCGTCGAGGGCTGTGCCATCCGGTTCGAATGTGCCCGTACCGGAGCTGCTCCACTGTCCTTGGTCTGCGCCCGTGAGTGAGCCGTTGAGTTGAATCTCGGCATTGTTTGCACAGACAGTTACGTCGGACCCGGCATCGGCGCTTCCTTGCGGGAAAATGTTCAATGTGATCGTTTCCGATACGGGCACACAGTTGCCGATGTCTGTGGCACTCAGCGTGAGTTCGACGCTTTGGGCATCAATATCGGCTTGCGAGAAGATGTATACGGCATTCAAATCCTCGGCATTCGGAGAGAAGGCTCCGGTTCCGGAGGTAGTCCAAATGCCGGTGGTATTCGTCCCGGATACCGCTCCGTTCAGTCCGATCTGCCCGTCGGTCGCGCAAACGGTCAGGTCACCGCCCGCATCTACTACGGGAGCGGGGGTGATGGTGATTTCCGTTTCGTCGAAGGCCTGATTGCATGAGTTGACAAAGAAGGTCAGCGTGACGCCGCCGTTCGCAATGTCAGCTTCACTCGGCAAGTATACGGGGTTCGTTACTGCCGCCGTGGGCGTGAACACCCCGGTGCCTGTGGTTTCCCAAAAACCGGAGCTGGCCGCTCCGCCGATGATACCGTTGAGCTGCACGTTGTTGTTCGTGGCACAAACGGTTTGGTCGGGACCTGCATCGGCTGTACCGGCCGGATTGATGAAAATGGTGAGTTGGTCCTCCTCGGCGTTACAGAGCCCGTTGTTGGTCGATGTCAGGGTCAGGGTTACTTCCCCGTTCAGCGAATCTTGGGAGGAGGCGCTGTACGAAGCGTTCAGGTCAAATTGATTCGGCAGGAAGGTTCCCGTTCCCGAGGTGCTCCACACGCCGGATGTGGTGGGTCCCGAAACGGATCCGCTGAGGGGCACCGTCAGGGCATCTACACAGGCGAAGATGTCCTCGCCGGCATCTGTTACGGGCGCGGGCGTGAAGGTGAAGGTGACCTGATCCGATACGGGCAGGCAGTTTCCGTTGCCGAAGGTGGTCAGCGTGAGGGTCAGCGATCCGCTGTTGATCTCGGATTGCGTCGGTGTGTAAACGGAATTCACATCGTTGCTGCCCGGATTGAATGAACCTGTACCGCCGCTCCATGCTGCGCCTTCGGCCACAGTGAAGGAGCCGTCGAGCTGGATTTCCGCATTGTTGGCACAATAGGTTTGGTCGGTACCCGCATCAGCCACCGGCGCCGGAGTGAAGGTGATGGTCACCTGATCGCTTTCGGGATTGCAATTTCCGTTGCCCGTGGAGGTAAGCGTAAGGGTCACAGACCCGTTGGCAATTTCCGCAGCTGAGGGCTGGTAAGTTGCGGAAAGCGATGTAGCATTCGGAGTGAAGCTGCCCGTTCCGCCCGACCACTGCCCGCCGGAAGCGAAGTTGACACTCCCGCTCAAGGTCACCGCGCTGTTATTGGCACAAACGGAGACATTACTCCCTGCATTCACCGCGGGAGCGGGTGCGATCGAAATGGTCATCTGATCAGAAACAGCAGGGCAGGCACCCGAACCGGTAGTGGTCAAAGTCAGGGTACCCCCGCCGTTCACAATATCGGCTGTGGAGGGGGTGTACTGAGCATTCGGAGCGTTCGGACTCGGCTCAAAGAATCCCGTTCCGCCCGACCATTGTACACCGTCGGCATCGGAGAAGCTTCCGCCGAGACTCACCGTCGGGTTGTTGGCACAAGATTGCAGGTCGGGACCGGCACTTACCGTCGGTACCGGTGTGTAAGTGATGGTGACATCATCGCTCACCGGATTGCAGTTCCCGTTTCCGGTTGTCGTCGCAGTCAGGGTGATGCTCCCCGCTGCGATCTCAGCGGCTGTAGGCGTGTACACGGGATTGGCCGCGATATTGCTCGGACTGAAAGTCCCCGCACCGCCGGACCATTGAATCCCTGCCGAAACGGCAAAAGTGGCGCTCAATCCTACAGCGGGATCGGAAGCACATACGGTCACATTTTCACCCGCATTTACGTCGGGAGCCGGAGTAAAGGTCACCGTGATCTGGTCTGATTCGGCATTGCATCCGCCATTATCTATGGACGTGAGCGTAAAGGTGATACTGCCCGCATTCAGATCCCCGGTCGAAGGCGTATAGGTGGGGTTGAGCACATTTGCCGAGGGCGAGAAGGTGCCCGTGCCTCCGGACCAAGTTCCCCCGCCCGCGTTGGTCACACTTCCGTTCAAAGCGAAGATGTTGTTGTTTTCACATACCTCGAGGTCAGCTCCGGCATCTACCAGGGGTTCTTCCGTGATTGTGATCGTCATTTCATCGCTCACGGAGACGCAGTCGCCGTTTCCGGTGGTGGTCAGGGTAAGCACCACCGAGCCCGAGGCGATTTCGCCCAGTGAAGGCGTGTAGGCAGCACCCAAAGTGTTGGCATCGGGAAAGAAGGTGCCGTTCCCGCCGCTCCATGTTCCGCCGGTGGCCACGGTGACCGAACCGGAGAGGATCACTTGCGGATTGTTGGCGCAAACACTCACATCTGCACCGGCATCCGCAGTAGGTGCAGGTGTGAAAGTGAGTGTCACCTGGTCGGTCACCGCGTTACAATCCCCGTTTCCGGTGGTGGTCAGGGTGAGCGTAACACTCCCCGCATCGATTTCATCCTGCGACGGAATATAGGTTGCATTCAAAGCGTTCGGTCCGGGTACGAAACTTCCGTCACCTCCGCTCCAGGTCCCTCCCGCAGCCACCGTCACCGCTCCGTTGAGCTGGGCTTCGGCATTGTTGGCGCAGAGGGTTTGGTTGGCACCCGCATCTGCGGTAGGTGCGGGCCCGAAGGTATAGGTCACCTCATCGGCCACCGCGATGCAGTTCCCGTTTCCGGTCGAAGTCAAAGTCAGGGTCAGTGATCCGCTGTTGATCTCACTTTGGGAAGGCGTGTAAGTCGCGTCGAGGGTATTGGAGTTCGGGTCAAAAGATCCGTTCCCTCCGCTCCAGGACCCGCCCGAGGCCACCGTCACCGACCCGTCGAGGGTGATGACGGG
>PXBH01000214.1 GCA_003565555.1 Cryomorphaceae bacterium
GCTTTTTCAGCTTCACCATCATTCGATAAAAACCGCTTTCCCTGAAAAAACAGTTGTAGTCCCCGCATTTGCAGAAGTGAAAACAAAGAAAATCATCATGGTCAAGGCGTTCATCGACCATTGTCGATCAATTCAACTTCCGCTTTTAAAATAGGGATTGTAAATCAGTCCAATCACATTTCCGAAAGGGTCTTTAACGGTGGCCGTCATAAGTTCTCCGCCTACGTTGAACGGCTTCTCGTATTCCGAGGCTCCGAGGTCGATCAGGCGTTTGTACTCCGCCTCAATGTCGTTCACGCCCCAAAAGGCCGCTACGCTTTCAGCTTTGTCGGTTGTAGGGTGCTCTTCGGGCAGGAGGCCCAATTCGTACCCGCCGATGTTGAAGCCGACGTAAAACGGCTCGTCAAAATACGGCGGGGTGTCAAACGCCTTCCCGTACCATGCCTTGGCCTCATTGAGGTCGCCTACCTTGTAAATCGCTGTGCGGAGTCCCAACATATGTTTTCGTTTATTCGGTTTGTTCCGGCGACATGGCAAGAGGTGTTCCATGCGAAGCCGGTGCGGTGAAAGTACACTTCCTTTCCGGAAAAAGGATTTTCGCCCGTGGCATTGCTCCCGGCCTTTCGGCAAACGACGCGTGGACCCGCAGCAGCTTCGGGTCAACTTTTTTCACGAAAGTGACCGCCCTCACCGACAACCAAAAAATCAAAAAAACGGGGAATATCATCTGAAATACTGATAAATGTCATAAATCACGGACGGAGAAAAACGTACTTTCGGGTTGTAATAAAATCCCTCGAATCATGATCACCAAAGAAAAAACAGGACTTGACAAATGGGTATCTGAAATGGAAGCCCACTTCACCCCGAAAGCTGTGCATTGGTGCACGGGAACGCAGGAGGAATACGACGACCTGTGTCAGCAATTGGTTGACAAAGGAACCTTTATCAAGCTCAATGAGAAGAAGCGTCCGGGCAGTTTTGCCTGCTTCAGCGACCCGAGCGATGTGGCGCGGGTGGAAGACCGCACCTACATCTGCAGCCGCCGCCGCGGCGATGCGGGCCCCACGAACAATTGGATGGATCCCGATGAAATGAAAAAAACCCTCGACGGCCACACCAAAGGCAGCATGAAGGGTCGCACCATGTACGTAATCCCCTTTTGTATGGGCCCCTTGGGTTCGCCCCTCTCCCGCTACGGCGTGCAGGTGACCGACAGCGAGTATGTGGTGGTCAACATGAAAATCATGACCCGCATGGGCGAAAAGGCGCTCGAACACATAGGCGATGACTTCGTGAAATGCGTCCACACCCTCGGAGCACCCCTCGAGCCGGGGCAGGAAGACGTGAAGTGGCCGTGCAATCCGGATGTGAAGTACATCAGCCACTTTCCCGAGGAGCGCCTCATCATCAGCTACGGCAGCGGGTACGGGGGAAATGCCCTTTTGGGCAAAAAATGCTTCGCCCTGCGCATTGCGAGCAGCATGGGCCGCGAAGAGGGCTGGCTGGCCGAGCACATGCTCATCATGGGTGTGGAGAGTCCTTCCGGAAAAAAGGACTACGTGGCGGCTGCCTTTCCGAGCGCTTGCGGCAAAACCAATTTTGCCATGATGATTCCCCCCGAAGCCTTGAACGGGTGGAAGGTGACCACCGTGGGCGACGACATCGCCTGGATCCACAAAGGCGACGACGGAAGGCTCTACGCCATCAACCCGGAGGCCGGATACTTCGGTGTGGCGCCCGGTACGAATTACAAGACCAACCCGAGCGCGATGGAGAGCATTCGCGAAAACACCATTTACACCAACGTGGCCATCACCGAAGACGGCGACGTGTGGTGGGAAGGCATGACAGATGAGGTGCCCGACGGCCTCACAGACTGGCACGGAAAGCCCTACGACAAAAACAGCGATAAGCCCGCCGCGCACCCCAACTCCCGCTTTACCGCGCCGGCCGAGCAGAATCCCGTAGCAGACCCCGAATGGGAAAACCCCGCAGGTGTGCCCGTCACGGCATTTATCTTCGGCGGAAGGCGGAGTACCACCGTGCCGCTGGTGTATCAGGCTTTCAACTGGAACTTCGGCGTGTACATGGCCGCCACGATGGGAAGCGAGATGACGGCCGCTGCCTTCGGCGAGATCGGCAAAGTGCGCCGCGATCCCTATGCCATGCTCCCCTTCATGGGCTACAATATGGCCGACTACTTCAACCACTGGCTCGACTTCGGTCGGGACTTGCCCAATCCGCCGCGGATTTTCGGGGTAAACTGGTTCCGCAAAGACGAGAACGGAAAGTTTGCCTGGCCGGGATTCGGTGAAAACATGCGGGTGCTCGAATGGATCATCGGGCGCTGTCAGGGCGAATCTGCCGCTACCGAAAGTCCCGTCGGCTGGAGGCCGCGGTACGAAGATATGAATTGGGAGGGCCTGGAAGACTTCAGTCCCGAACAGTTTGAGGATATCATGCTCATCGACCGCGAGGCGTGGAAGGAGGAAATGCTCGGACACAGCGAGCTTTTCGAAAAAGCTTACGACCGCATTCCGAAGGAATTCCTGTACATGCGTGAGCTCCTGCTCTCCGCCCTTTGGCGTTCACCCGAGCGGTGGAAGTTGGCGGCGGAAAGGCATTGATGCCCGCAGAGGCAAAGGATAAAGATGCTGCAAACCACCCTCTCCGCCGCCGGCGGGGAGGGTTTTTTTCTGACTTCAGCGCAGTTCCTCACCTGCTTTGAAATATTATTGAAAATCAAAAATAAATACGTATTGACTTGGCCATTAGAGTGTTTACCTCATTGTAACGGTCTGAGTTCATTGTAAAAAATATTGACGATCCGAGTTAATCCCTGCTTGTTCCGATACAATACCGCTGAGCGATATAATTTTCCACTTTGTCCATGAAATATCCGGGGTGAAACCACCGCGGTTCTACTCCAACGGTGGCTAAGATTAGCAAGCACAGACAGTCTCCCCGGGCGGATGTTTCGGAGGAAAACCGACGGGATGACATCAAACCCGGGGTACGGTTTAAAGGCCGCTGCGCGGCAGGAGTTGCTACTTTTTCTTGATAAAAAGTAGCGCAAAAATCAAGCGACTGCAAAGGCGATTTTGGCGGGACACAGGTCTTCCTGATCAACCTTTCGTCGGCCAAACCGGCCATGATTTCCTGACCGTATTTTAAGTTGAATGGCTCGACTTTTCCAAAGAAATTTGAGAAACAAAAAAGATTATGCTGTCAGAAAATCAGCCCTATCGCTGGTGCATTCGCGGGCCGCGCGCGGGGGAGCAGGTAGGCATTTTCCAAGCTTGGGAATTAGCGGGAATGTTTAGACTTCAAGGGTCGGTGATTTTTCGTTGACGACGTTGATACATTAGGGCAGATTTTTGGAGCGCGTGGCACTTCTGTGCTCGCTGAACTCTGCCGTAAGAGAAAACAAAGTGGAATATCTGCCCTTGATCTGATCAGCAAGTCCTGTGTTAAAACAGGAACGTCGAGAGCAGTGCTTAACACAATGAAATACAAAATTTAATGCGCTATAACGCAGGGTGTGCAGAGTTTCGAAGTTTTTGGGATATGGCAAGAATTTGTCAGACAGAACCTCAATTCTCGGCCGTAAGTTGCACTTCAGTTAGCTGACTACCGTTCCATCTGTGATAGATGGTGTCTTGTCTTGTGATCTCTATTTCATCTGCGGACAAGCCCTCGATTTCTTCTGCATATTCGATTCGAACTTCGACGATAAGTCGGTTGATCGGGATTTCAAACCCGACAGAAATATCGAAAGTATTCAGGGATGCGGTGTGATAATTAAAAATCTCATTTACATTCCCGTCTGCCACCAATAAAGTCTTCCCGTTGCCAAACTTCAGGGGAAAATAAACAACCGAACTTGATTCGGTTCCGTTGAATGAAGACAACAGCTTATTCAAAACACCCGCCGTATCCACAGCAATAAATGTTGTGGTGCTCGTCCCCGGACAAGACTGCCTGAAATCTCGGTATCTGATCACTCTTTGACAAAGCGCAAGTCCGTTGTAGATCAGGGGCTCAATCTCATAGCCGTGATTTCTGTTCAGCTCCAGGGAGTCCACCGGTTCATTTCTGTTCTCAGCGCTGTATTGTACAATCTGATAGTTGTATTGGCCTTGTTTTGCTCCGAATAGCAAACGGTTTCCCAATTTTTCCCGCGCCAATGCCTTTTCCGGCAAATACCCGATTTTCCCGTCAACATTGACCTCATACCATTGCTCTTTTGCCGTATTAATCGCAACCGTTCTCCCGTTTTTCTCGGTTTTCCCGGGTTCATATGAACGAAGCATTGATCGGTGACTGACAATCTCCGTATTAAATTTCAGGGTATCCGTTATCTGACTTTCGGCAGACGGGCTGCAATACACATAGGTCAGTTTTTGAAAGGTTGTCAACGGCTGTCTTTTTCTTGAAAATCTTAGCAATTCAGACGGAACAGTATCACACTTGGTGATAAAATAAAGAGACTCAGACCACAACTCGGGCGGCTCATCCGTTTCGATTTCGCCGGCACCTGTTTCTTCAGTTACGTCCGCTCCGGACACATCCTTCGATTCTTGCTGATCCGGATTACTGCAAGCTAAAAATAAACCGATTGCTATGTAGAAGTATGTTTTCATTTGTATCGACCTCTCTACTTTTTGTTCAAATCCGGGGTTCGGCTGCTACCACAGGAAAGAGGCGGGTACCGTTGAAGTTTCGGCAGTGAGATGCACTTCAAATTTAGCGAAAATACCACCCGTGCCGCTTTCGGAAGGTATAGCCACCCTTATCAATGATACTGCCTGAACGTCACCCGCTTCCCGCGGGGCAGTCTGTGCAACAGCACCTTCATCCTCGGCCTTTCGACCAACGACCGTAGGGAGTCCTTCAGGACCGCCGCAGGGAGTTCCGAACCGGCACGGCCGTCCGAACAGGCCGAACAAAGGCGCGGTTATCAGGCAATGTTTCAATCAATTCTTATAAATTCTTTCGTTTCCCGTAAATGCTTGAATTCTCCATTCTTATATTTAAACTCGCCAACGTACAGGAAGGCTGAATCAGTATTACAACAATACCTAAAATCTGTTCCGTACTTGTATTTCAGCAACATGGCGTCTTCATCATAAGTCATCCGTGGATCACCGGGAATAAAGTGCTCTTGAGACAGGGACAGTTGCCCGCTCGGGTTGTAAAGACTATCGCCGGACACTTCATGATACTTCGGATACTTATATCGGATAGGGTGATAGGTTATTTTCTTGTCTTCAATATCCAACAAGATGGCGGACACGGTCCTGACAGTAAAAACAGATGCGGGACGACCGTAACTGTGCTGCAACACCAAATATTTGCCGTCGGGCATCAAGTGAATATTATCGATTTCATTAAAAAATTCAGTACTGATTTTTGTGCCGTCTGACAGAATTATTTCAGATTCCCAAAACGGATTACAGTAGGCACCGCAAGATTCACCTTTTAAAGTCAGAATCTTGAATTTTTGGTCCGGTGATTGCCCGATGCCGCCGATCCGCAAGCCACCTTTGCCACCAAAATCTTCGTACAGAAAATCAAGAATTTCAGCATTTGTAAGACTCCCGATTATTGTGTCCATTCTTTCAAATGCTTTCTCTCTCCAAAACTTTATTAAACTTATCGAATCTTTTGCGGTGAGTTGAAAATCAGCGCTGATTTCCTCTGACGGAAAATCGAGAAAAGCACTGTTTGGTATGCTAAAGGTATCCGTGCTGAGCACATCGAAATTAAATTTATGATCGTATTTAAAGCGGGTGGTTATGACCTCGATTTTATCTGCCACAAGACAAGGGTCATCAATAACTGTTGATTTGAAAATAATCTTCTCTTCAAAAATCGAATCATTTCTAAATTCGGTAGACACTTCGTAATTTTCTTGTCCGGCTCCACCGGTCGCTGATAGTAATCGATCAAAAATTGAATCATTGCGTTCGATTCTTAAAATTCTCTCTGACAGATATCCGTATAAGAATCTGTAGTAAATTTTAAAATCAATATCGTCTAAGTCTTGGCTCAAAAACCTTTGGTCGGTTAAGTGGTAATATTCGTTGCTTTTCAACTTATTGGTGTCAAGATTCAGTTCATTAATCTCCCTGCCGGTATAATAGTTTTTATAATTAAATTTTTTAGAAAAATCATCCGGTCTTTCTTCTTTTCTGATGATGAGCTCGTAAATCGATTTTTCTTGTTGCCTTCCATTGGTTACCAAATCGTCCTGATTCGATTCGGTTTTGTTTTCGGCTATCTGCTGACAACCAAAAATAAAAAAGAAGAGTATAAATATTTTTGATTTTTTCATTTTGAAATATCCATTGCATACCTCACTTACCCCCGACCCCATATCTACCCCCGATTTCTCATACCCGGGCCTGATTCCCGTCAGGCTGTGCTTCCTCAGGGTAAGATAGGAAAAAACGATTTAATTGACAGGGAGATCCACGGAGGCGAAGGCCGAAGGCGTGCCGGATTTCGAAACGGCCTATCACCGCAATCTCACTGCTCAGCCCGCAGGCAGAACGATTCTCTTGACAATTTCTCGCGCTGTTGCTTCAACGGCCGGAACGGCGACCGAATTGCCAAACTGCTTGTAGGCAGATGCATCTGCCACAGGAATGATGAAATCGTCGGGGAAGCCCTGAAGTCTTGCCCATTCTCGCGGGGTCATTTTCCGAATTCCCCGCCTGTTTACTTCACCCCTTATGCGGGTGACCGGCGTGAAATCCGTGATCCTGTCATCATAGACCAAATTTCGTTCTCTCCCCATACCGCCACATACCACGGCATTTGCAGTTCCGTTGTCCGGTATGATTTCATATCCGAAGCCATTGCCTTTACTTTCGTGTCTTTTCTTGTGGTTGATCAACGTATTTAAGTACCTATCGGATAAGTAGTACTTTACAGAAACAGGGTTTTCTTCCTTAATTTCTCCGAAGGTTACATTTCTCTTGGTTGGTTTAGGATATTCGAAGCTATCAATTCCCAATTCATTTCGAAACCCGACAATGAAGATGCGCTCTCGGTTTTGCGGAACGCCGAAGTCTTTGGCATTCAATATCTGCGGGTCGGGGACAAAGTAACCTAAGTCATTCCTCAGTACATTCAATATCGTTTTGAGGGTTTTGCCCCGGTCATGGTTGAAGAGTCCTTTGACATTTTCAAGAAAGATGGCCTTGGGTTGTTTTCTTCTGATGATTTCTGCAACGTCGAAGAACAGTGTTCCTCTGGTGTCTTCAAAACCTCCTCGTCTTCCGGCAATTGAGAACGCCTGACAAGGAAACCCGGCGCAGAGCACATCAAAATCGTCGGGAATAAAGCTTTTGGTCGCTTCTTCGGTGATGTCTCCAAACGGAACTTCCCCGAAATTTGCTTCATAGGTCTTTTTCGCCCGCACGTCCCACTCACTCGTAAACACACATTTTCCGCCGAGGCGCTGCATTGCTATTCTGAATCCGCCGATTCCCGCAAACAAATCAATAAATTTGAAAGTGGGCTTTTCAGGGGCGGGAAACGGAACATCTCTAATGAAATCAGAAATAACATCCTGCAAAGCGCTTTCCGCGGCTTCCACTGTTATTTCATCCGCGGGATACTTGTACGCCAAAGCGTCCTGAACGAACTGAACGGCCTCCGGCCGATAAAATTCGGAAACACCATTCCGAAAGTTATGCAAGTAGTGAGTGAATGCGGCCGTCCCACGGTCATCAATTCCTTCGCGTTTGTTTTTAGATGCCTGTAAAAAAACCTCTTCCGGCGAAATCTTTGCTGTAAATTTCATCTGTTTTCGATTGGGTAATCCGAAGACAAGTAACTAACTCACGGGCTATCTTTCAGCAGTCAAGTAAAGAACTTTCCAATTCTTTTCAAACAAAGGCAATTTTTATTGAGATCGGCAGAGATAAAAGCTTGGCATGCCGAAAAATTCGTCAGAAATCGAGATCGTGCAGATGCGATTTGCTCCGAGGGCAAAAAATGCGTCTGTTTTGGCATACTTACCCATGACGGAGTCATCCCGAAAGCTTTAATCCTTCCCGCGCTTTTGTTCTTGTTTACCGATCAGGAGCGCCAAGTGCTTTTTCTTCTCGGGTTCGAGCACATTTTGACCGTAGGCGGTGTGGTAAAGGTGGTTTTGAAGAAAGTCCATTTGCATTTGCGGCCATTCCGACCGCGAAAAACCCGGCCGGGAAAAGGAAATTTCACTGCAAAGCTTCTCGGCGTATACATCATAGTCTGCCGTGCCCATGTAGAATAGGTCGGCATCGGCGAGAATCTCTCCTGCAGTCGAACAACAATCCATACCGACAGGCGGGGCAGAAACCTGACTTCATGCCCGTCTAAAGATAAAAATTCACAGCGGCGCTATACCGCAGCAGGGGTTGGATTTTTCTCCGGCCCGCCACAAAAGATGTTGGCATAACCTGAAGCCTTCCGAAAGGGGGTGTGGACATAAATAATTGTCATTTGTTTATGTGCTAGTCCGTCTGTATTCACCACGTAAATAGGTTACGTTCACAGGTCGTTGTTTTCTAATCAAATAGCGACACCATGAAGATAACAGAATTCAACAAACATTTCCCTGATGAACACAGCTGCCGGATGGACATGAAAGTAAAACGGGAAAAAGAAGGCATAAGCTGCAAAAAATGTGGCAAAAGAGATCATTATTGGCTCAGCAGTTTGTACCAATGGAAATGCAAAGGTTGTGGGTTTAGAATGACCTTGAGAAGTGGCACCGTAATGCACGATAGCAAGCTTCCTCTGCGCACCTGGTATATGTGTATGGCATTGATGTCTATGACCAAAAAAGCCATGAGTGCTCACGAGATGCGTCGTCAGCTAGGCATGAAACGATATGAACCTGTGTGGCTTATGATGCGGAAAATCAGAAAGGCGATGGGACAGCGCGATGAGCGCTACACGCTAACTGACATGGTCGAAATGGATGAAGCTTACTTCACCACCGCCACACCTTCAGGGACAAAACTCAAGCGTGGCAAGGGAAGCCAGCGCAAACAAAATGTAATGGTGATGGCTGAATCTGTTCCACTTGAAAACATTAAAACCGGAAAAAAGAGCCGTCAATGTCGGTTTTTTAAAATGAAAGTTCTCCAAAAAGGGGATGCTAACTCGGTAAAAGGCATTGTCAAAGATTCAATTGATGAGAAAACACTGGTATTTTCAGATAAGGCCAAGAGCTACGTGGACATTGCTGAATACGTTGAAGGCCACGTGACCGTATTATCGTCGAAAGAGGCTACTAAAGACACTCTGAGGTGGGTACATACAGCCATCAGCAATGCAAAAAGAACCCTTCTAGGCATCTATCACGTGATCCGGGGGGAGAACTTACAACTGTACTTGGATGAATTCTGCTATAAACTCAACAGAAGGTATTTTGGAGAGCGACTTTTTGATAGGGTGGCCATTGCAGTGGCATCAAGCAGGTGTAAACAGACGGACTAGCACATAAAATTTTAATCTTCGTCCTGCTCATAGTGGTTTTTCTTTATTGTTGCTCCCCGTTTTTGATCCCTTTTGTATTTGGCGTTTTCTTTGCCTTTCTGATGGTGCCCTTGTGCAGGTTCCTGGAAAAAATCGGGATCAACCGGACCCTGTCTTCGCTGATGAGCACCTTGGTGGTGTTTATCGTGTTCGGAGGTACCCTGCTTATCTTTATCACTCAGGCCAATGCCTTTGCTTCCGAAATGCCCGATTTGGAAGAAAAAGTAGATTCTTTGATCGAGCACGCCCAGGGCGGTATTGAATCCATCACTAGTTTGACTCTGAGCGAGCAGGATGCCATCATTGAGGAGTGGTCAGGGGAGATCATTGAGAAAATTGAACCTTTTGTGACCGGTTTTTTTGGCAAGGTGTTCAGCACCGCTTTCAGCTTTCTTTTGGTGTTGATCTATGTGTTTTTGCTGCTGTTGTACAGGGAAAAAATATTCGATTTCGTGATGATGTATATTGCAAAGAGTGAAGAGGCTTCAGCGGAAGAGACCGTGACCCGCATCAGCAAGGTCGCGTTTCATTACCTGTGGGGCAGGGTGCAGGTCATACTGATTTTGGGGGTGTTGTTTTTTGTCACTTTTATACTTTTCGGACTTCCCTATGCTTTGCTCTTCGCCTTGTTTGGAGCGGTGATTACCATCATTCCATACATCGGCCCCTTGCTCAGCGGGGTGCTGCCCGTGCTTTTCTCCTTTGTGTATTTCGACAGCACGCAGAAGATCGTGTTTTTCGCCGCAGTGGTCCTGGCCATTCAGCTGGTCGAAAGCTACGTGCTCGAACCGCTCATCCTGGGCAAGGAAGTAAAGTTGAATCCAATGGTTGTCATCATCTCCATCGTGATGGGGGGTATCGTGTGGGGCTTGGCCGGTATGATCTTGTTCGTCCCCATTTTCGCCATCCTAAAGATCATCTCACTGGACCATCCCGGACTCCAGCCCATCGCGTTTCTGCTGGGGCACGACAGCAAGGAAGCATTCGAAAAGCAGGAGTAGGGCTGCATGCGCACACCGCGTTCAACCTGCGCATAAACTCCCCGCGCGTCGCAATGCTCGAGGTCAGCAGCTCCTTGTCGATTCTTACCATCCCGTCGGTGACTTCGTCTACGCGGAGCAGGTTCACGATGTGCGAGCGGTGGATGCGTTGGAAGCCCTCGGGGGGGAGCTTGTCTTCGAGGCGCTTCATGGGCATGGTGAGCAGGTAGTCCTTTTCGGGGGTTACGATGCGACAGTAGCTGCGCTCTTGGTAGCCACAATGGAGGAATATAATGAAGGTGGTGCAGGCCCTAAGAAAAACCGAAATAATTCCCAATACGGTAACATTTTACTATCTTCACTTGAAAGCATTTCAACATGCGGGTAATTGCCAAACGAACGTTGCGTGACTTTTGGGAGAAACACACGGATTGTGAGCAGCAATTGAAATCCTGGTTTAGAGAAACGGAAAAATCTGCATGGTGAAATCTCAACGCTTTAAAAAATGACCATCCAAGTGCCAGTATTTTAAGAGACAACAGAATAGTTTACCACATCAATGGCAATAAATACCGCTTGAAAGTAAAATTCAACTTTGAATACCAGCTCAGTTGGATTCGATTTATTGGAACACACGCAGCATACGACCGAATTGACGCAAACCACATCTGACCATGAATATCACACCCATACGGAACGATGAAGATTATCAAAAAGCGCTGCAGCGACTGGAGCTCATTTTTGACGCAAAGAGAGGCTCGGTTGAGGGCGATGAACTTGAGATTCTCTCTATCTTGATTGATCGTTACGAGAATGAGCATTTCCCCGTCGGCATGCCCGATCCGATTGAAGCCATCAAATTTCGCATGGAGCAAATGGGCATGAAGAAGAAGGATTTGGCCGAAGCCCTGGGGTTCAAGAGCCGGGTAAGCGAAATACTTAACAAGAAGCGCAAGCTCACCCTGGCCATGATTCGAAAACTGAGCACCACTTTGAATATTCCCACAGAGGTATTGGTGCAGGAGTATTGATGGGTGCATTTATGCTGTTGCAAAAGACCAACTGGACTTGCCAGTGTATATTGCCTACTTTTTTTTAAATTTGATCAAGCCCAAACAAGTAAATACATGAAAACGGCATTGCAAATAGATTTGACCTTTGAGCAGATTTTATCCATTGTTCGACAACTGCCAAAGCAACAGCAAATCAAGCTTTCCAAGGAGCTGGAGAAAGAGGCCATCGACAGTAAGTTGACCCGTTTATTAAAGTCATTTAAAACCAAGGATCTGGACTTGAAAACTATAACAGAGGAAGTAGAAATCGTTAGACAACAAATCTATGATAAGGGAAAGCGTTAAAGTCATTTTCGACACAAACGTTTGGATTAGTTTTTAATCGGTAAACGCCTCTCTAGAATCAAGCGATACATTGCAGATGAAACCATAAAAATTGTCATTACTGAACAGTTAATTCTTGAGCTGAGAACTGTCACTGGCCGAAAAAAGCTGAAAAAGTATTTTTCGGCTGAAGGTGTGGAAGAATTAATTGAACTTTTAGAGACAATCACGGAACAATTTGAAATTGAACGAACTCATTTTGTCAGTCGCGACCCGAAGGATAATTTTTATTGGACTTAATCGATAAGTCAAAGGCCGACTTTCTGGTTACTGGCGATAAGGACTTATTGGAGCTCAACCCGTTCAAAACGGCAAAGATTTTGACCCCTGCTGAGTTTGAAACAGAACTGAAAAAAATTAACATAAATGGTTAAGCGTTTCAGCAAAAGTTGGAATGACTTCGATGGGAGAGCTACCGATGCTCTTTCGAACAACTAATAATTTTTTCAATTTACGATTACTTCAATCTGCTAGCTCTTCACCATAGAATGAACTCGAGAAATCTAAATCCTACGCATCACACCGCATTCAACCTCCGCATAAACTCCCCCCTCACCCCCGGGCTCAGCGGTAGCAGCGCCCCGGCGATCCGCACCATACCGTCGGTGACTTCGTCTACGCGGAGGAGGTTCACGATGTGTGAGCGGTGGATGCGTTGGAAGCTGGCGGGCGGGAGCTTGTCTTCAAGGCGCTTCATGGGCATGGTGAGGAGGTATTCCTTTTCAGGAGTGACGATGCGGCAGTAGCTGCGTTCGGCGGCCACGTGGAGGATGTCGGCAAACATGAGCTTGACCATTCCGTCCTTGTAGCGCACAAAGATGCGGTCGGCGAGGCAATAGGCTTCCTCGGCTTTGGGGTCGGGTGCATCGGTGTGATCGACGGGGGCTGCGGGAATTTCAGAAGTGGGGCTGTCGCGGGCGGCCATGCCGGCGATGGCGAGCTCGAGGGTGCGCTGCAGCTCCTTTTTCCGGAAGGGCTTTTGCAAAAAGGCAAAGGGCCGGGCCTCCTTGGCGCGCTCGAAGGTGGTGTCGTCGGCATTGGCGGTGAGAAATACTACGGGCAGGCCGTGGTCGGTTCCGAGCTTTCGGGCCAGGGCGATGCCGTCCATGGGGCCGCCCAGCTGTATGTCGAGCAGGGCCAGGTCGGGGTGGTGGTGGTCCATGTGGGCGAGGGCCTCCTCTGCGCCGGGAAGGATGCCGGTCACTTCGTAGCCCAGCTCGCTGAGAAACATCGCCACCTTGGCGGCGATGATCATCTCGTCTTCCACGACCATAATTTTCACTTTCTGCTCCATCTAGGCGGCTTTGGCTTTGAATTCGAAATACACTGCGGTCCCTTTTTCGGTTTCTTCACGCAGCTTGCCGCGCAGCTGCTGGGCGAGCAGCGACACGAGCTGTCCGCCAAAACCGGTGCCGGCGGTCGGGGAGTGCCCCTTCCCCACCCCGGCGTCTTTCACGGCGAGGCGGAGCAGGCCGTCGGGGGTTTGTTCGAGTTTGATCTCGATCTTGCCCGCCCGCCCGTCCGGGAAGGCGTACTTGAGGGCATTGGTGAGTATTTCGTTGACTATGA
>PXBH01000063.1 GCA_003565555.1 Cryomorphaceae bacterium
AAGCTGTTGATGTTGTTGATCCGCCGCGCCGCGCGCTCGGTTTTCTCGACGATCTCGCCCACGTAGTCGCCTTTTTCGAACCCGGCGGTGTAGGAGAGGAGCTGCTTCTTCCAGCGGAGAATCTCGAGGATGAGCTCAAATCCCTCAACCGTCTCGGCCCGCTTTTCGGCCTTGTCGAGGTGTTTGCGGCATTGGGTATAAAGTCCCTTGTGGAGCAGCACCCGCGCCTCGTCGATCATGGCGCGCACCTCCATTTCGGGCACCGATTTGAGGGCGAAATCACGCAGCGATTTCAGCACGCGACCGTATAGATGAGCCTTGAGGCTGCTGAACCGCGCCGGGTCGAAGTCGGGCTCCAGGCTTAGGATTCGACTTTCGTCAAAATCGGCGGCCGCATCGATGTGGGCGAAGAGGCGGAGGTATTTCGCCCCGTCAACCCCGTTTTGCGAAAGCTTGAAATACCGCTTCTCACTCTTCGTCATCGACTTTATCAGGGTGAAAAGGGCATCGGATCGGGTCTTGGACATAGCATTTATGAAATAATCAAAAATCTGTAATACAGCAGTGTGAATGTATATAATCCCTGATTAGAAACAAGACTTTCCGATTATTTTGGCCTTGAAAGCGTCACATTGACACTCTACATTTGGCGGTGAACGTTGATTTCCCGCTTTTTTTGCGGAAAGCGAAAACAAAAACACAACCGACTGCACCGCATGGAACCGCTCAACCGATACAGCCGCCGATTTACCCAAGACCCCTCGCAGCCCGGCTCGCAGGCCCAGCTCTACGCCCTCGGACTCACCGAAGCCGATATGAACAAAGCGCAGGTGGGCATCGCGAGCACCGGATTCGAGGGCAATCCCTGCAACATGCACCTCGACATTCTCGCTCATCGGGTGAAGAAAAGTGTGCGCGAAGCCGATTTGGTCGGATTGATTTTCAATACCATCGGGGTGAGCGACGGGATGTCGAACGGAACGCCCGGCATGCGCTACTCCCTGCTCTCTCGCGACATCATCGCCGACAGCATCGAGACGGTGGTGCAGGCGCAGTATTACGACGCGCTGATCGCCGTGGTGGGCTGCGACAAGAACATGCCCGGCGCTCTGATCGCTATGGCGCGGCTCAACCGCCCGGCCATCATGGTGTACGGCGGCACGGTGCGTGCCGGCAAGTGGAAGGGTGAAGACCTGAACATCGTATCGGCCTTCGAGGCTTACGGCAAACGCCTCCGCAACGACATCAGCGACGAAGATTATCGCGGCATTATCCGCAATGCAGTGCCCGGGCCCGGAGCCTGTGGGGGCATGTACACGGCCAATACCATGGCCTCGGCGGTGGAGGCCCTCGGGATGTGCCTCCCGAGCAGCGCCTCCAATCCGGCCGAAGGCACCGCCAAGGAGGACGAAATTTCCCGGACGGGAAAAGCCGTTCACCACCTCCTTTCGGAAAACATCCGGCCCTCGGACATCCTCACGCCCGCGGCCTTCGAGAATGCCCTCCGCATCACCATGGTGCTCGGCGGGTCGACCAATGCCGTGCTCCACCTCATTGCCATGGCCCACGCGGCCGATGTGCCCCTGACCCTCGCCGATTTCCAAAAAGCCGCCGATTCCACCCCCTTCCTCGCCGACCTGAAGCCGAGCGGGCGCTACCTCATGGAAGACCTCCACCGCGAGGGCGGCGTGCCCGCCGTGATGAAGGCCATGCTCCGCGCCGGCATGCTCAACGGCGATTGCCTCACGGTGACCGGCCGCACCCAGGCTGAAAACCTTGCGGAGGTGCCCGAACTCTCCTCCGTCAACAAAGTGGTGCGGGCTTTCGAGGACCCCATCAAGCCCACCGGCCACATCCAAATCCTCTACGGCAACATCGCCCCCGAGGGCGCCGTGGCCAAAATCACCGGGAAGGAAGGCGACCGCTTTGAAGGCCCGGCCCGTTGCTACGACGATGAGGAAAGTGCCATTGCCGGGATCGGCACGGAAGTGCAAAAAGGCGAGGTGATCGTGATCCGCCATGTGGGCCCCAAAGGCGGCCCCGGGATGCCCGAGATGCTCAAGCCCACGGGCGCCGTGGTGGGCGCCGGCCTCGGCAGCGACGTGGCACTCATCACCGACGGACGTTTTTCGGGCGGTTCGCACGGATTCGTGGTGGGCCACATCACTCCCGAAGCCCACGACGGCGGCCCCCTCGCCCTGCTCCGCGACGGCGATACCGTGTCCATCGACGCCCGCGACAACACCATTTCCGTGCGCCTCACCGACACCGAGCTCGCCGAGCGTCGACGCACGTGGAAGGCGCCGGCGTTCGAACCCCGAAAAGGCGTTTTGAAAAAATACATCCGCTGTGTGGCCTCGGCTTCGGAGGGGTGTATAACCGATAAGTGAAGAGGGAGGGATGAATATGATGATTGAAAGTAATACCGGACAAAGGCACATGATAATGGAACAGGAATTTTGGAGTGGTTTCATTTTTATGTACTGCTCCAAATTGAATAGTTTGTCAGGTCGAGTGTTTTTCCCGACTCGGCAAACTTTCCGCGAAGGTGACCACCCCAATGGAGGGAAAAATGTATCGAGACCCGTTTTAATCGAAAGTTCAGATTTAAGGCGCTCTCGATACATTTTTCAGTCCAAACCAATTTCCTTGAGTCGAAACTGCTTAAAAGGGCTGAAAAACATCCGAGCTGACGGTTTCCTTTTATTCGTGATCTATTTATTTAAGTCATTCGATGTGACGTTTTTTCATGGCGCTGTGAGTCATGCATTGCTTGTCGCCCGAAGCAGTCGCCTGATTGCGCGATCCCTCGCTTCGCTTCGGGATGACACGGCACTGTTTTTTATTGGGAGGGCGGTTTTAGGGGGAGAAATCGGGGCGGCGGAGCCGCCCCGATTTCTCCCCCTAAAACCGCCCCTTTTCCCCAAAGGCTTTCTGTCATCCCGAGTGAAACGCAGTGGAGCGAGGGATCGCATCCGGATAAGCATAAGCTACCGGTATCGCCCACTGCTCACAGGAAGACGGAAGGTACCATCCGACATCAGAAGGACGCCCGAGAAGGCGCCAACTCCGGATGTAG
>PXBH01000111.1 GCA_003565555.1 Cryomorphaceae bacterium
GAGCGCTGCGAAGCACGTTCGTAAGGATGTGGTGTAAATGAAAAACGCGACCGGAAGGGCGCGGTATTTTCATTCCCTTCACGGGAAAGGAGGGATCGCCGGAGGCATCCCGCCATCAAGCCCTGCGAAGTACATTTCACAAAAGATCGGAATTCTGCAGTCTGCGTGCCCTCCGCGATGACCGAAATGCCCGCCCGCCTTGATTCATCGGCGGTGAAAGCCTTACCTTTACGGCCCTAATCACAAGACCATGGCAAAAATAGGAATCATCAGAGAGGGCAAAACCCCGCCGGATAAGCGTGTACCCCTCTCACCGAAGCAGTGCAAAGAAATTATCCGGCGTTTTCCGGGCACGGAAATTTTCGTGCAACCCGCAGCCATACGCGCCTTTCCCGATTCCGCCTATGCCGCAGAGGGCATCCCGCTGCGCGACGACTTGAGCCACTGCGACATCCTCATGGGTGTCAAGGAGGTTCCGATCGACATGCTGATCCCGGAAAAGACCTACCTGTTTTTTTCCCATACCTACAAGAAGCAACCCTACAACCGAGATTTGCTGAGGGCGCTGCTGTCCAAAAAAATCAGCCTCATTGATTACGAGCTCCTCAGTGCGGAAGGCAAGCGACTGATAGGTTTCGGGAGGTACGCCGGCATTGTGGGTTGTTATAACGGCCTTCTTGCTCTGGGCAGGAAATACGGTTTTTTCGACCTGAAATCCGCCCACCTCTGCGAGGACCGCAAAGAAGTAGAACAAGAATTGAAAAAGGTGCAATTCCCCGACAGCTTCAAATTGGTGCTTACGGGCAAAGGGCGTGTTGCAGGCGGAGCCCTGGAGATTCTGGACACCGTCGGTATGCCAAGTGTCTCGCCGGAAGCCTTTGTCAACGAAAAAATCTCCGAGCCGGTCTTCGCGCAACTCGGCGTGCAAGATTACAACCGCAAGAAAGACGGATCTGACTTCAACACCCGCGAATTTTACGCGCATCCCGAACGTTTTGAATCTGCGTTTATGCCTTTTGCAAAGATGGCAGACATGTACGTAGCCTGCCATTATTGGGATGAAAAGGCTCCCTACATTTTTACGCGAGAAGATGCCAAAAGCGAAGATTTTAACATAAAAATCATAGCAGACATCAGCTGTGATATAGACGGCCCGGTAGCCTCTACCCTCCGCCCTTCCACCATTGCCGATCCGCTCTACGGTTACCATGCCCCGACGGAATCAGAACGGGAATTCTCAGATCCCGAGAGCATAGGAGTGATGGCCGTCGACAATCTGCCCTGCGAACTGCCCAAAGACGCATCGGAAGATTTCGGGCGCGAGCTGATCGAAAATGTACTACCCGAACTATTGAGCGGTTCACGATCTGAGGTGATAGAAAATGCGCGGGAAACAGACCTCGAAGGCAACCTTACGGAAAAATACAGCTACCTCCGCGACTACGTCGAAGCCATTTAGCGACTGAAATCTTGCTTTCACCTTGATCTTCGACCGGCCTTGACAGCCCTGTCTAAGCACCTTTGATCGCGCGTATTTCCGCTTCGGGGTCCGCTGCCGCAAACACGGCATTTCCGGCGACCAATACATCAGCGCCGGAAGCGTAAAGTCGGCCGGCGTTTTTTGCGTTTACACCTCCGTCCACCTCGATCAGGGCAGAGCTCTTCTCGGCGGTGATCATTTGGCGGAGCCGTGCAATTTTCTCATAGGTCTTTTCGATAAACTTCTGTCCTCCGAACCCGGGGTTGACCGACATCACCAAAACGAGATCCAGATCAGCAAGAATATCCTCGAGCACAGCGACCGGGGTGTGCGGATTCAGCGAAACCCCCGCTTTTGCACCGGCAGCTTTGATGGCTTGTACGGTTCTGTGCAGATGGGTGCAGGCTTCGTAATGTACGGTAATCACCTCGGCGCCCGCTTCCGCAAATGCTGAGATGTAACGGTCCGGATCCACAATCATCAGGTGCACATCGAGCGGCTTTTCGGCCCGTGCCCCTATGGCTTTCATGACGGGAAAACCGAAAGAAATATTCGGCACGAAAACGCCGTCCATCACATCGATGTGAAGCCAATCCGCGTCTGAACGGTTCAGCATATCTGTTTCCTCACCCAACTTTAAAAAATCCGCGGCGAGCACGGATGGAGCCACAAGGCGTTTCATACTTTTTTTTGCAAAGAAACAAAAAAGGGAAACCTCACGGTTCCCCCTTTTTTTCTGTTTCAAAGGTCTTATCAGCCCAAGAACGATTTCAGCATTTGGCTCCGAGAATTGTGCTTCAGTCGCCTGAGCGCCTTCTCTTTGATCTGCCGCACACGTTCCCTGGTGAGGTCAAATCGCTCGCCGATTTCTTCCAAGGTGAGTGAATGGTCGCCCACGAGCCCGAAGTAGAGGCGAATCACATCAGCTTCACGAATGGTCAGTGCGTGGAGCGACCGTTCGATTTCCTGATGAAGGGAAAGCTGCATCAATTCATCTTCGGGAGAAGGTCCGTCCGCACCTGCATAGATCTCGTACATATCTCCGCTCCCGCTGTCGTCATCGGTAAGGGGTGCGTCCATGGAAACATGGCGACCCGAGCTCGCCAGCGATTGACGCACCTCTTCCAAGGTAATTTCGAGTGCTTCGGCAAGTTCCGCCGCTGTGGGAGCCCGCTCAAACTCCTGTTCGAGACGGGAAAATTCTTTATTTACCTTATTGATCGATCCGATCTTATTGAGCGGCAGCCTTACGATACGCGCTTGCTCGGCCAGCGCCTGAAGAATGGATTGACGGATCCACCATACGGCATAAGAGATGAATTTGAATCCGCGTGTTTCGTCAAAACGCTGGGCGGCCTTGATGAGGCCCAAGTTGCCTTCATTGATCAGGTCTGAAAGTGTCAGCCCCTGATTTTGGTATTGTTTGGAAACAGAAACAACAAACCTGAGGTTGGCACTTGTCAAACGCTCCAGTGCCTTCTGGTCCCCTTTTTTAATTCGCCGGGCGAGGTCTACCTCTTCCTCGGCACTCAGAAGTTCCACCCGGCCGATTTCTTGGAGGTATTTGTCGAGCGAGGCTGTCTCTCTGTTTGTTACCTGCTTCGTAATTTTTAACTGTCTCATAGAATAGCTTGCTACATTTCGTGTAAAAACACCGTCTGATATAACGGCACCCGCAGACTTTTGGTTACAAAAGCCGTGCGGGTGCCGATGATTCAACGGGCTGCTCTACGGGCAAGCTCCGAGACAAAAAATGCGGTAACCTTTAGTTTTCCGAAGGTTCGCGTTGCGGGCGTTCGAGGAGCACTTTTCTCGACAGTTTGAGTTTTCCGGTTTTCGGGTCTTTACCCGTCACCTTGAATTTCACCATCTCTCCTTCTTTCAATACATCCTCTACCTTGCCTACCTTTCTCCACTCCAGTTCGGAGATGTGAAGCAGTCCGTCTACGCCGGGCACTACCTCTACAAATGCTCCGTAGGGCATAATGGATTTTACTACGCCTTCGTATTCCTGACCTACTTCTGCAGTGGGCGGGAAAGCGATGCTTTTGATGCGCTTTACGGCGGCGTCGATGTCTTGCTTATTGGCAGAAACAATGTCTACCCTTCCGCCTTCCGCAATCTCCTCCACTACGATCTCCGTATTGGTTGTGGCTTGGATCTCTTGGATGATTTTTCCGCCCGGGCCGATAATGGCACCGATCATATCTTTCGGAATGATGAAAGACTCGATGCGCGGAGCATGCGGTTTGTAATCCTCACGCGGCTTGTCGAGGGTCTTGAGCATTTCTCCCAGAATGTGTGCGCGGCCGTCGCGGGCTTGGTAGAGCGCCTTTTTCAGGATTTCAAAGCTCAGTCCTTTGATTTTGATATCCATCTGGCACGCGGTGATTCCCTTGGAGGTGCCGGTGATTTTGAAGTCCATGTCTCCGAGGTGGTCTTCATCGCCGAGGATATCCGAGAGCACGGCATACTTACCGGATTCAGGGTCAGAGATAAGTCCCATGGCAATTCCGGAAACGGGCGCGGTGATTTTCACACCTCCGTCCATCAATGCGAGTGTACCCGCACAAACGGTAGCCATGGATGAGGAACCGTTAGATTCAAGGATATCACTAACGATACGCACGGTATACGGGTTTTCGGGGGCATCGGGAATCACATTTTTCAGGGCGCGCAGCGCCAGATTTCCGTGACCGATTTCTCGCCTTGAAGTTCCGCGTAAGGGGTAAGCCTCCCCTGTAGAAAACGGGGGGAAATTGTAGTGCAACAAGAACTTTTCTTTGCCTTGGTACAAAGCCCCGTCTATGGTTTGCTCGTCGAGCTTAGAACCGAGGGTAAGGGTGGTAAGCGACTGGGTTTCACCGCGGGTAAAAATCGAGGAGCCGTGGGTGCCCGGAAGGTAATCTACCTCACACCAGATGGGCCGAATCTCATCGGGGCGGCGGCCGTCCAAGCGAACATTCTCATTGAGCACCAAGTCGCGCACAGCTTTCTTCTGCGCCTCTCCGTGGTACTTCTTCACGAGGTCTTTCTTCTCTTCTTGCTCCTCTTCGGAGAACTGCTCCATGAACTTCAGGCGCACCTCTTTGAATGCCAATCCGCGTTCTTCTTTCGAGAGGTTTTGCTTGGCGATGTCGTAGCACGCTTGGTAACTGTGGTCGATCACGGCTTTGCGCAATTCTTCGTCGCTCTCCTCGTGGTCGTACTCGCGTTTGGGTTGCGACTTGGCCACAGCTTCTCCGAGCTCGGTCAGCACCTTACACTGCACCTTGATGGCCGCATGTCCGATCTCAATGGCTTCTACCATCTCATCTTCACTCACTTCGTGCATTTCGCCTTCCACCATCACTACGCTGTCGAGGGTTCCTGCGACAATCATGTCCATGTCGGCATTTTCCATCTCCTCGAAGGTGGGATTAACCACAAACTTACCGTCGATGCGGCCTACCCTTACCTCCGAAACGGGTCCCGCGAAGGGAATATCGGAAACGGCCAGAGCGGCAGAAGCCGCGAGACAAGCCAGCGCGTCGGGTTGGTTGGATTTATCTGAGGACATCAGTGCGAGCATCACTTGGATTTCGCTGTGGTAATCTTTGGGAAAGAGAGGGCGCAAAGCGCGATCTACCAAACGCATCACCAAAATCTCATCGGTACTCGGTCGTGCCTCTCGCTTGAAAAATCCTCCGGGGAAACGGCCCGTAGAGGCGTATTTTTCGCGGTAGTCCATGGTGAGGGGCAAAAAGTCGATGCCCTCTTTGGCTTCTTTGTTGGATACCACCGTGGCGAGCATCATGGTTTCACCCATGCGCACCATCACGGATCCGTCCGCCTGCTTGGCGAGCTTGCCCGTCTCGATGGTGATCGGCTTACCGTCACCCAGATCGATGGTCTTTGATATTAGTTCGTAACTCATTGTAACTGTTTGTTGTGATTAAAAAATTCTTTCTCTGTACGCTTGTTTTTAAACAAAAAGAGGCAACGGTATTTCAACCTGTTGCCTCTCTCAATACGTTATAAAAGCTGTGGAGCCGCTTACTTGCGAATGCCAAGCTCTTTAATGATCGCCCGATAACGGTCGATTTCAACTTTCTTCAAATAGTCCAGCAATCTCCTGCGCTTACCTACCAAGGTAACCAAGGCGCGCTCGGTGGCAAAATCTTTTTGGTTGCGCTTCAGGTGCTCGGTAAGGTGCTTGATGCGGTGGGTGAAAAGGGCGATTTGTCCCTCTGCCGACCCGGTGTCAGCCGCGGACTTACCGTGCTTTTTGAAAATTTCTGCTTTAACTTCAGGAGTTAGATACATGTCAAAATTATTAGGAATGTTTGGGATGTGATCTAAAAATCGGGTGCAAATATAGCGCTATTTCTTTGAAACATCCTCATCTTCCGAAAAGAATTCAATGGAGCGCGAAAGCTTTTCCTTGAGTTCATGGCGGTGCACGATGTAATCCAAGAAGCCGTGTTCCAGCACAAACTCACTGGTCTGGAAGCCTTCGGGGAGATCTTTGCCGATGGTTTCTTTAACAACGCGTGGGCCCGCGAAGCCGATGAGGGCTCCCGGTTCAGCCACGTTTATATCGCCCAGCATGGCAAAACTCGCTGTAACTCCGCCCGTGGTAGGGTCGGTAAGCAGCGAGATATAGGGGATTTTTGCATCCGCAAGCAAAGTCAGCTTGGCAGAGGTTTTCGCCATTTGCATCAAGGAAAATCCGGCTTCCATCATGCGGGCCCCTCCTGATTTGGAAATGACCAGCAAGGGGGCTTTAAATTTGATCGCGTGATCGATGGCCCGGGAGATTTTTTCGCCGACTGCGGAGCCCATGGAGCCCCCGATAAAACTGAAATCCATCGCCGCCACAACAATTTTCTTTCCGTTCATCATTCCGTGCGCAGTGCGGATGGCATCTTTAAGCCCGGTTTTCTTCTGGGAGGCTTTGAGGCGGTCCGAATATTTTTTGGTGTCTTCAAACTTGAGCGGATCGCCCGAGCTCATAGACTTATTGAACTCTGTGTACTTATTGGCGTCGAAAATCAAAGAGAAGTAGTCCTCGGCAGAAATGCGCTCGTGGTGTCCGCAGCCCACGCACACCCATTTGTTTTCACGGTGTTCATCCGTACTGACCACGTTGCCGCATTTCGGACATTTGTACCAAAGGCCCTCCGGGGTTTCCTTCTTGTCTTTGGTAGAGGTGGTGATCCCCTCTTTGATCCTTTTAAACCAACCCATAGGCTACAATTAAGGGACAAAGCTATGAAAATCTTCCTTCGGTTGCGCTGTATCAAAAGGGATATCCGATCCCCAAATTCAAATTCCATCGGGCTCCGTACGGCTGCAAACGGCGCTGCTCGGGCCTGTCGGCATTGAGTCGATCGATATACGCATTATACTCATCTTTAGGCTGAAACAGCCACCGCTCGCCCGGATCGAGGGAGGGGTCGCGCATCTGAAGTCCTGCATCGACCCGCACGATGAAAAAGTCAAAATTGAACCGCAATCCGAACCCGCCGCCCACAGCGATCTCACTCAGGAAGCGGTCTGCCTCGAAATGCGCCCCGGGGCGGGCCTCATCGGGATTTACGGTCCAAATATTACCCGCATCCGCAAAAAAGGCCCCCTCCAAAAAGCTCACCAGTGCAAAGCGGTATTCCACATTGGCTTCGATGAGAATATCACCGATTTTATCAAAATTTCGCTCGGGATCCCGGAAGGAACCCGGCCCCAAAGTGCGGGCTTCCCAAGCCCGAATGTCATTGGCCCCGCCTCCGAAAAAGCTCTTCTCAAAGGGCAGCACATTGAGATTTTCCAAGGGCAAGCCCACCCCTGCGGTGATGCGGTAGGCCGTACTCATCTTTTCATTGTGCCGGCGGTAGTACCTGAAGTCGTGCGTAGTCTTGAGGTAATGTGCAAAATTGATCCCCAAAATGCTGTAATTGCCCTCATCGTCGGCGGGAGCACCCGTCGCGGCAAATGCTCCGCGCAGCAGTGACCCCGCTGACTCCAGCTCTCCGCGGTAGTACCAAGCATTGCGCTTTCTGTTGCTCGGGAGCTGTGTATTGTACGTATAGGCCACCCGTCCGGCGGTGATAAAGTGGTCTTGGAAACTGTTGATCAAGAAGATGTCTCCGATTTGATTCAACTGGTTTTCGAAGGCTTCAGATCTGAATATTTTTATCAAACTCACCTCCATCGGACTTACCGTCCAGCTCTTCTCTTCCGATTCGTTCCACCGATAAAGCAAGGCCCCGAAGGAACGGGTTCGCTCATAATCGGGGCGCTGCTGATAGGAAAGATTGGCCCGAAAGGTGGTGCGGGGATTCGCCCGCTTGGCAAAGCGGTCCTCACGCACGGGAATCAGAAATTTGGGAATGGTCAGCGCCACCTCGGGGCCGAATTCCAGTGTATTAAAGTTTACATTTCTCCCCACGCGAAGCAAGGCATCCTCTGACTGAAAGGCACTTCCCGTGAGCAGTTGCTGTGCCTCCACGCCCCCGGTCAGATTGATTTCCAGGCGCTCGGCACCGCCGAAGATGTTGCGGTTTTGATAACTCAGAGCTCCCTGTACCCCTAAAAATCCGCCTCTGTTGGTGCCGCGCCCCTCCACCGACATGTTTTGCCGCGGAGCAGGCACCGTAGTTACGGCGCAGTCCAGCAAGGTGTTTTCTTCGCTGTCCTCTGCGGGGGTGAAGCGCACAGCTGTATTGCGCACGATCGGCAATGCACTCATCCTACGGTAAGTCAGCGTGACCCGATCAGCAGAATAATAGTCTCCTTCCCGGAAAAGCACATTGCGCGTCAGGGTGCGCGGCCGCACCCGGAGTTGGCCGCGGTCCACCACCGTGTAGCCGCCTATCCGGATGGTGTCATTTTTCTCAGGAATGATATCCCGTCGCGGCGGCCGATCGACTATGGTAATCTCCCCGATCCTGTACTGCTTATAGGGAACGGTAATCAGGGAGTCGGGATCACCCTCATAAGGGATTTGGCGCGGCAACAAGCCCCAAGTGAGGTGAACGGCATGACGCCCCAATGCGCTGTCCACATCAAAGTATATCAATTCCTTATTGAAATCGTAATAGCCGATATTTCGCAAATATCCGGTAACTGCCTCTCGCTCGGAATCTAAAGCATCGATATCAAAACGCCGTCCGGAAACCACTGCGTTTCTTCCTTCGCGCACGCTGTGAACAAAACGCTCCACCCGCGGATCGGGAATGTCGAAAAATATGCTGTCGATCACGTAGGGCCGACCGGGCTTCACGGTGTACACCACGTCCTTCTGCCGTCTTCTGCGCGTATCCGAATTTTCAGCCGTAACGCGGGCATTGAACCACCCGTGTTTGATCATGTACGTCTGCATTTGCTCCACGCTGCGTGCCGTAAGCGCGGTGTCCAGTACCACGGGCGGTTCGCCCACCGTTTCCCGCCACCAAGACCCCGCCGGCTTAAATTCCCGCGGCTCCTTTCCGCGCTCGATCCTGCGCTCGTTTTTTCGCTTGAGCCGCTCCGCACGACGCATATTGCGCTTCTCAAAATTATCGGGATTCGGCACATTGTAGGCCCAAAGGTATAAGGGCACTAAACCCAGGATCCGTCTGTTCGGCTCCTGCCTGATGGTTCCTTCCAATGCGTCGGAGCTCACCTTGGCATCTCCCTTCACCATCACCCGGTTCTTTCGAAGCAGGATCTCATCTTCCGAAAGCCGCTTTGTGGTGCTGCATCCCGCGAGCATCAGCACGCCCGGGATCAGCACGATGAATGCCGAAATCTTATACCATATTTGTTCTCTCAAAACTCTCGGATCGCGAAATGCACGAAAAGATAAGCAACAGGGCGTCAAAGTTGATCAAATCGCTCCAACAAAAAAAGTACCGCGATCTCCACGGGCTGTTTGTCGTCGAAGGCGTCAAGTCGGTCGGAGAGGCCTTTGCGGCAAAAGCGGATACCGCAGAGGTCGTCTACACCGGCAGCGATGATTTACCCTACCCCCTTCCGGGAAATGCGGTCACCGCCACCGAACGTGAAATGGCGGCCATGTCATCGCTGAAGACCCCGAACCGCATTTTGGCCGTTTGCCGAAAGGCAAAAGGAACCGATGCCTCGGATGCAGAAGTCCTGAACGCGCCCCACCCCGCTTTCGCCCTCGACGGGATTTCGGATCCGGGCAACCTCGGCACCATCATCCGCATCTGCGACTGGTTTGGCATGCCCCACCTCATCTGCGACAGCCGCTGCGTGGATGTGTACAATCCCAAGACGGTGCAGGCCTCCATGGGCAGCATTTTCCGGGTGGCAGTGCACTATACCGACCTCGCGGCATGGCTCAAAAAGCTCCCCGCCGAACGCCCCGTTTTCTCCGCCGATATGAACGGCGACCCGATCGGTGAGGCGGATTTCGGCGACCGGCCGGTGGTGATTCTCGGCTCCGAAGCCCACGGAATTTCGGAGGGCATTGCCTCCCTTTCGGGAAAAACAGTGAGCATCCCGCGCATCGGCGGCGGCGAATCCCTGAATGTGGCGGTGAGTGCGGCGATTTTTGCGGCGGCCGTTCGTAAAGTTTGAATTGACCTCCTCACTCCCCGGCGATGCGCACCGCAACCGCCTCCGCTGCGCGCTGCCCGTCGATGGCGGCGGAGACAATCCCTCCTGCGTAGCCCGCGCCTTCGCCTGCGGGGAAAAGTCCGGCTGCCTCGGGGTGCTGCATGGATGCGTCGCGCGGGATGCGCACGGGCGATGATGTGCGCGATTCGGTGGCTACCAACACGGCCTCGTTCGTGTAATAGCCCTTCATCTTTTTGCCGAAAGCCGGCAGCGCTTCCGCAATGCGGGTATGCACAGCAGCGGGCAGGCATTCGCGGAGTTCGCCGCTTTGCAGCCCGGGTTGGTAGCTGCAATTCGGAAGGTCGGCGCTCACTTTTTTGTTGTCAAAGTCGACCAGGCGCTGCGCGGGCGCGGTTTGTCCGCCTCCGCCGAGGGCCCAGGCCGCTTTTTCGACCTTTTCCTGATAGGCCAGGGCCGCGAGTGGATTGCCGTGGCCGCGCGGATCGTAATCTTCCGGAAGGATGCTCACCACCAATCCCGAGTTTGCAAAAGGATTGTTCCGCTTCGAAGGCGACCACCCGTTGGTGACCACCTCGCCCGGCGCCGTGGCGCAGGGGGCGATGATGCCTCCCGGGCACATGCAAAAAGAATAAACACCCCGCCCCTCGGCTTGGTGCACAAGGCTGTATGACGCAGCCGGCAAATAAGGGCCGCGGTCGGTTGTGCAGCGGTACTGAATCTTATCGATAATCGACTGCGGATGCTCCACCCGCACGCCGAGGGCAAAGGGCTTGGCTTCAATGAGCAACTTCCTGTTGTGGAGGAGGTAGAAAATGTCCCGCGCCGAATGACCCGTGGCCAGAATCAAGTCGGTGCAGGCGATCGTTTCATTCCCGTTCACCGTCGCCGAGACCAGCTTTCCGTCTTTTACTTCGAGGTCGGTGAGCTTGGTATTGAAGCGCACTTCGCCACCGCAATCCAGGATGTGGCTACGGATGGCTTCGATGAGTTTGGGCAGCTTGTTGGTGCCGATGTGGGGGTGTGCATCGATGAGGATATCGCCCGGGGCGCCGAAGGCCGTCAGGTGGCGCAGCACATCGTCCACGCTGCCGCGCTTCTTGGAGCGCGTGTAGAGCTTTCCGTCGCTGTAGGTGCCGGCCCCGCCCTCACCGAAGCAGTAGTTCGATTCGGGATTCACCAGGTGCTCCTTGTTGATCGCGGCAAGGTCGCGGCGGCGCGTGCGCACGTCCTTTCCGCGCTCAACGATCACGGGCTTCAGGCCCAGAGCAATGAGGCGAAGTGCAGCAAAAAGTCCGCAGGGCCCCGAGCCCACGATCAGCACTTCCCGGGCGCTTGATACATCGCGGGCAGGGACTTCAAAAGCCGGTATTTCTTCCCTGTCCCGTCCGATTTCGCACCGCAGACGCACCAAAATATTCCGACTGCGCGCGTCTATCGAGCGCTTTATGATGCGAAAGGGGGTGCCGGCGCCAACACCGACCCCGCGCAGAGCGGAGGCCACAGCTTTGTCATCAGCGGCCTCTCGGGGCGAAAGGGCGATGTCGATGTGGGCGTATTCCATTACCCCTCAAAGGTAAAGCTGATCATAAAAGCCCTTGTGCGCAAGGAATTGAGCGGCGCGGAAAAGGGAGTACCGTCGTCGATCAGCATATTCGGCTGACCCACGAGCATTTTCAGCTCAATGCCGAATTTGAAATACTTGAGAAAAAAATCAAACCCTCCGCCAAACTCCAGGGACCAGTCGTTGCGCTCTGTTTTGACAATTTGTTCTTCCAGCAGCACATTGACCACATCGCGTTGAGACTGCATATCGATGGCAAAACGCCCGCCGGCCACGGCATAAGCCGCAAAATTACCCACGCGATCGGTGCGCAATTTAACGTTCAGCGGAAAGTCGATGAAGGTCGATTCCACCCGCTTGGCAAAGGTGCGGGTACTGTCTGCCCCCATCTGAAACCGGTAGATCAACTCACGGTCCTGGAAAGTAAGCGTGGGCAAGAACCGCAAGCTGATGTTCTTGGTAACATTGAGCGAGGTGATAATCCCGAGGTTGAAGCCGGGCTGGTTGGTGGTATTGACCGCGAGCAGTCCGTTTTCAAAATTATACTCAGGCGTCCTGTCAATGTAAAAATCCGCTACGTTGTACCCCAACATAAAACCGAAATGGTACCGGCGTTCATCGAACCTGGGGAGGTTTTTGACCTTTCCGTATTTCTGCTTTTTTTGCGCAGCTGCGGGCATAACGGCCGCTGCGCAAATCAAGAGGCAGAGTATTTTGAAGAAATGACGGCTCATCGGCAGGATTAACCAACGAAATTAGGCAAATATTATTTTCGCGCAGTGTAGATGGTGGCAATTCCGCCCGTCACGGGATAACGCCGGGTGTCGCGGTAGCCGGCATCGGCGAGGATATCCTCGAAATCTTGGCCCTCCGGAAATGCCATCACCGACTCGGGCAGGTAGTTGTAGGCCGACTTGTCTTTGGAAATCAGCTTCCCCAAAAGCGGCATCACAAAACGGAAGTAGGCGAAATAAAGTTGCTTCATCGGGAAGCGCTTCGGCTTGCTGAACTCGAGGACAACCGCCATGCCGTCTTTGGCCAGTACGCGGTGCATTTCCCGCAACCCCGCTTCCAAATCCTGAAAATTGCGCACACCGAAGCCCACGGTGACGGCACCAAAAGTATTGTCGGGAAAGGGCATGGACTCAGAATCGCCGTGTACGAATTCCATACGAGACTCCTCCCTGCGCTTGGCAATTTTCTCGCGCCCCACCTTGAGCATCCCTTTGGAAATGTCGAGACCGGTAACCTTCTCGGGATTGAGCTTGAGGGCCTCAAAGGCAAAATCGCCGGTGCCTGTGGCCACGTCCAAAATCTGCTTCGGTGCAACGGCCTTCATGAGCCGCACCGACTTCTTCCGCCAGAGCTTGTCGATGCCCAGCGAAAAGAAGTGGTTGAGAAAGTCGTAGCTGTGGGAGATATTGTCAAACATCTGCGCCACCTGCACTTTCTTGGGGTCCGATGTTTTATATGGTGTTACAGTATCGTGTTTCATGAAGTATCGGCTTTGAAGTGCCGTGTAGTTAACAAGGTGAACGGATGATGGTTTCGAAAACGGATCCGATGCCGCATTCCGGCGGTGCAAAAGTAGGCATTTCGCGCAGGCCGGTCTACTGCCGAAAACAGACGGTGGTAAGCCGCGTACTACATGGTAAGCAGGTGCTTGCGGGCCTCATCTTCCAACCTTTCTTTATCGATCGGCACCACGCCGACCTTCTCGCACACGAGGTTGCTCAGGGTGTGCCGAGAAAGAAATGCTCCCTATTGCCACGAGGTTCATCAGTATTCATTTCGATGCAAGTCCATAATGTCCGCTAAGTGCCATATTGGGCTTAAGTCCTCATTTAATTCGAAAACGGAA